>JAEWUH010000145.1 GCA_023397245.1 Bacillota bacterium
TCTATGGAAGACTCTTCCTTCCAGTAGCCCGGCAGGCGCAGTACCGCCGAACCGATGGAATAATTCAGTTCCTTGCTCATGGCGACCTTAACATTCTCCAGCGCCGTCATTTTTTTGAACAGGCGGATGTTCTGAAACGTTCTGGCAATACCCGCCTGCACAATCTGGTGTGTGGAAGAACCGTTCATTTTTTCGCCGCTCAGGTAAAAAGCGCCTTCCGTAGGCTTATAAACCCCGGTCAGCAGATTGAACACGGTCGTTTTTCCGGCGCCGTTGGGGCCAATCAGACCGAACAGCTCGCTTTTTCCGATCTCGATATTGAAATCGTTTACCGCTTTCAGTCCGCGGAAAGAGATTCCCAGATGGGTTGTTTTTAATACCGGCTCCGCACTCATCTTTCAGACCTCCTCAGCTTTAATTTTCCGGACAGCTTCGAAAGCATGCCCGTTAAGGAGAATTCATACGATCCGAAAATGCCGCTCGGCTTGAATATCATGACAAACAGCAGTATGACGGAATACACCAGCATACGGTAATCCGCAAACTTCCTCATTAGCTCCGGGAGAGAGGAAAGGAAAGCGGCGCCGATAATCGAACCGGTGAGCGAACCCGTACCGCCGATGATTACTTCGGTGAGGAGCTCCGCCGAATAGTTGAAATTGAAGTTTGTGGGGATCATCGCGGTCATATAATGGGCGTACATCGCTCCGCCCACCCCGGCAAAAAAAGCGGAAATGGTGAAGGTCAGCACCTTATAATAGGTAACATTGATTCCGCTGGCCGCGGCTGCTATGTAATCTTCCCGAATGGCGACGATGTTGCGGCCGAATCTGGAGCGGACATACATATACATGCAGGTCAGGCAGATGACCATGACCCAGAAGCAGGAGGAAAAATCGGAAAGCTTCGTGATGCCGCTCATGGTTCTTCCGCCGCCGGTAATCTGCAGATTGCAAAACGCAACTCTTACGATTTCCGCAAAGGCGACGGTAACGATTGCCAGATAGTCGCCCCGGAGCCGTAAGGCCGGCACACCGACCAGAATTCCCGTAAGCGCCGCCGCCAGACCTCCCACAAGCAGGGCAATGGCAAAGAGCGGAAGATCCGGTATTCCCTTTCCGGTAAGCATATTCGTTACGATTGCCGAGCTGTAAGCTCCAACGGACATAAAACCGGCGTGACCGAGCGAGAATTCACCCATAAACCCGGTCAGCAGGTTCAGGGATGCTACCACAATGATCGTGTAGCACGCCGTAGTGGCAATCCCCTTTATATAGGTGGTTCTTGTTCCCAGTACCCCGGAATTAAACAGTGCCGTTAATAACAGAAAGAGTAAGCATATCGCAAGAAAGTTAATGAGATACGCCCATCTTGGATTTTTTATCTTTTTCATTTTCCCACCTATACTTTCTCATTAATATTCTTACCGAGAATACCAGATGGTTTTATAATCAAAACAATAATCAGCAGACTGTATGTAATTGCTTCATACCAGCCCGGCGCAATATAGACCTTAACGAATATCTCGATCAGTCCGACAATCAAACCGCCGATCATAGCGCCCGGAATACTTCCTATACCGCCGATAACGGCTGCGATAAACGCCTTAAGCCCCAACATACTTCCCATATCTGTGGTTGCTCTCGGATAAGTGCTGCAGTACATAAGCGCCGCCACGGCGGCAAGCGCGGAACCGATGCCAAACGTAATTGTAACGATATGATTCACATTCATTCCCATCAATGTAGCCGCCTGCTTATCCTGCGGAGTGGCGCGCATGGCCTTGCCCAGCTTTGCGTTCTTAACAAACAGCTGCAGCGCAACCATAATGACAATGCCGATGCACAGGGTGAGCACATAGTTCAGCTGCAATTTTGCGCCCAGAATGCTGACGGACGGAAGATTGAAAATAGCCGGCACCGACTTTGGATTCGCCCCGAAGAGGATCATTGCCAGGTTCTCCAGAAAAAGGCTCATTGCAAGCGCGGTGATCAGCGCGGTCATGGAGCCCGCCGCGCGCACCGGCCTGTAGGCGACAACCTCAACCGTGATGCCGACAACCGTACAGACTACAATCGCGATCAATACCGCCATCCACGCCGGCATACCGACTCTTATCATTAAGGGAATCGTATAAAACAAGGTATAGCTGCCGACCATGATAAAATCGCCGTGTGCAAAGTTAATCATGCGGATGATGCCGTATACCATGGTATAACCGAGCGCAATCAGCGCGTAGATTGCGCCCTGATTCAGGCCGTTTACCAGACTCTGAACAAATAACGCCGTTGCTGACATTCCAACACCTGTCTTTCCGAATATACCGAACATACGGCATAAAACTGAGAATTTCATGCCGTATGCTGCATATTCATTATTTCACTAAAAGTTTAAGGTTCAGGATTCCGGCTGCAAGGTCTTTAACCACTTGATCTTACCGTTGTCGTAAGTATTGATGACAACGCTCTTGATTGCGTTACGGTTTGCGTCCATTGTAAATGTTCCGCCGACTCCGGTGAATTTCATGCCGGTGAGTCCCTTTACCAGCGAAGCCGTATCTGTGCCGCCGCCGTTTTTCGCCGCTTCCACCAGCATGTAGATTGCGTCATAGTAAAGCGCCGCGCAGGCGTTCAGACTGGATGTGCCGTATTTCTGCGTATATTTTGTAACGAATGCCTTAACGGCGGGTGCGGTATCTTCTGAAGAGTAGTGGTTTGTGAAATAGCATTTGTTAAATTCTTTTTCAATTCCGGAGGTATTGGAACCGTCCCAGCCGTCGCCGCCCATGATGATTCCTTCATAACCCGCGCCCCTTACCTGCTTGACAAGCAGCGGAACGGTATCCTGGAAGCAGGGATAGAATAAGAAGTCCGCTCCGGACGCAACCGCCTGGGAAGCCTGTGCGGAGAAGTCCGTATCCTTGGTTGTGCATTCACCGGTATATACGATATCGATGCCGTCTTTCTTTGCATTCTCTACGAAAGCATCCTTCAGTCCGTTGGAATAGTCGTCGTCCTTTGCATAGATGATTGCCGCTTTTTTAGCTCCCTGCTCTTTTGCGAACTGCGCGGCCATTTTGCCCTGATAAGGATCGATAAAGCAGTCTCTGAAAATCGTAGGACCGACTTCTGTTACTTTCTTGTTTGTAGCGCCTGTGGCGAGCAGCAGCATATTCTGGCTCTTTGCGAGCTGAGCCATCGGCAGGGTTACGGAGGAGAAGAACGCGCCAACCACTGCTTCCGGCTGTTCCGGCATTAAGCTGTTGTAAGCATTGACAGCCTGCTTGGAGTCGCCCGCATCGTCTACGCCCTTGCCGCCGTTTACAATTTCAACCTTGATTTTGCTGTCGCTCGCATTGATTTCTTCTGCCGCCATGGTAATCGCGTTTTGTGCGCCTTCTCCGTAAATGGCGTTGCCGCCGGTAAGCGTGCAGACAACACCGATACGAACTTTGTTGTCTTCCGCCCCTGCTGCCGTGGAAGCTGCCGCTGCAGAAGCGGCCCCGGAAGCAGGCGCCTGTGATGCGGCGGCGGAGCTTTGCGCCGAGCTTCCGCACCCTGTTGCCATTGTTCCGACCATTGCCGCGGCAAGTACGATAGATAATACCCTCTTTTTCATAAATCTTTACCTCCTTAAAATTGCAAATTAAAAAGGACTTCAGCCCTTATTAATAACCGTCTTTGCAGACAATCATTAATAAATGTTGAAACCCCTTTGTTTCCGTTTTTTACAACAGTCTTATAAAATTGTGAAGCCGGAGAAACCGGGACATTCAAAACGCCAAACAGTAAAAGAAAAGGGCCTCAGCACTTATCAATGAGTGTCACTGCACACCACATTGATTCGTGTTGAAACCCCTTTGTTTCCATCTGCTTTTTAAGCTGTAATATAAAACAAATAATATGAAGCAATGGTTACCGTTACATTTTAACGTCTGATATTATTATAATACGAAAGTCCGTAGAATGCAACTTTATTTTATAAATTATTCATTTTCATTTATAAAATCGTGATGAACGATTTCGTTTTATTCCTATGATTATGATTTTTGGGAAACAATCTGTGCTAACGGCACTACGCTGATATCTTCCGCTTTGAGCGCGGCGCGGATTTTCTTAACGAATTCCAGAGCCTTTGCCCCGTCCCCGTGCACGCAGACGGAATCCGCTTCAATCGGGATGTCTTTGCCGGTTATCGCCGTAACTTTGCCTTCCCTGATCATGCGGATCACCCTTTGAATGGCGGTATCCTCGTCCGTGATCATCGCGCCCGGTTTTGTTCTGGCAACCAGTGAGCCGTCCTCTTCGTAGGCACGGTCGGCAAACACTTCTTTTGCAACTTTCAGTCCGGTATCCTGCGCCGCTTTTACCATTTCACTGCCGGACAGCGCGAGTAAAATCAGGCTGCCGTCAAACTCGAGGATGCCTTCGCAGATTGCGCGGGCAAGCTTGTAATCCTTGCCCGCCATATTGTAGAGCGCCCCGTGCGGCTTTACGTGGGACAAAGGAATCCCGGCCGCTTTGCAGAAAGCATACAGCGCGCCGACCTGATACTGCACATAGGCCTTCGCTTCGGCAGGCGACAAATTCATATTTCTGCGTCCAAAGCCCATTAAATCCGGCAGACCGGGGTGCGCGCCCGCTCCGATTCCGTGTTCTTTTGCCATTTTTATGGTTTTCTGCATGACCACCGGATCGGAAGCGTGGTACCCGCAGGCGATATTGGCCGAAGAGATGTAAGGGATAACCTGTTCATCCATGCCGATTGTATAAGCCCCGAAGCTTTCTCCCAAATCACAATTCAAATCCACCTGATACACGGCTGATTCCTCCAGACAGATAATAC
The DNA here is from genome assembly GCA_023397245.1 of Bacillota bacterium. Lineage (GTDB taxonomy): Bacteria > Bacillota > Clostridia > Oscillospirales > Acutalibacteraceae > DATAML01. Next base: position 4,846 of record JAEWUH010000145.1, read on the forward strand.
TTTAGAATATTTTACAACAAGCTTTAGTATTTCAACGATACGTTTTTGATATCGGAAATGAACATATAGCCCGGGGAATGCGTGATTGCAAAATTGGGCTTTACATTCATGACGACCGACTGCGGCGTTACGCCGCAGGGCCAGAATACAGGAACCTCGCCGTCTTTTATTGTAACGCTGTCCCCGAAGTCCGGGTGGGCAATATCCTTGATGCCGATCCGTTCCGGGCGGCCGATGTGCACCGGCGCTCCGTGAACCTTCGGCATAGCGCCCGTAATCAGCGCGGCTTTGACGATCTGGTCGTCGGGGAGCGGCCTCATACTCACAACCATTTTGCCGTGGAACACCCCCGCCGGAACGCAGTCGATGTTTGTGCGGTACATCGGCACATTGCGGTCCTCTTCAATGTGGCGGACCGTTACGCCGGCCTCCAGCAGTTCCGCTTCGAAGGAAAAGCTGCAGCCGATCAGGAAGCTGACGAGGTCTTCCCGCCAGAACTGTGCCACATCGGTATATTCCCCCGCCAGTTCCCCGTCTTTATAGACGCGGTATTTGGGAATATCCGTCGCGATATCGGCGTCCTGTGCAAGATAGTGCAGAGCCCTGCTCCCCACATCGCTGACCTCCAAAAGCGGGCACGATCTGGGGTTCCGCTGAGTAAACAGCAAAAAATCATATGCCAGTTCCTTTGGCAGAACAACAAGGTTTGCCTGTGCGTAACCGGCGCACATACCGGAAGTCGGTTTTACAAGCTCGCCCGAGCGAATCAGCTTCCTTACCTCCGACGGTTTCCTATTTGCATAATTCATGCAGCCAGCCTCCTCTTTATTTGCACCGCTGTAATTGCTTTTGCAATGCTTTCCGCTTGTTTTCTTCATTCCTGTATATTTGCTGTGCCTGCTCAACGGAAACTCCCTTGAACCGGATTTTATCGCCCATTTTCCGCTGCGCCAGCAGGGGAATATCCGTTGAAATCACCGTGCCGATCTTGGCGTACCCGCCCGTTGTCTGCCGGTCGGAAAGCATGATGATCGGTTTTCCGCCGTTTGGAATCTGGATTGCTCCGAGAGGGATGCCGTCCGAAATGATATCCGCTTTTGAACGGTATTCGACGGCGGGGCCTTCCAAAACGCAGCCCATACGGTCGGAACGGTTGGTCACGGTATATTCCTCGCCGAAAAAGGTTTCTATCCCCTTTTCCGTAAAATACTCCGTCTGCAGCCCTAAAACCACCCGAAGCGTAATAAGCTTTTCATCGCGTTGATAATAAGGCACAAGTCTTTGCGAAAGCCCCGGCAGGGTATCGGCCGGCGCGGCAAACGGGATTTCATCCCCCATTCTCAGCGCCCTTCCCTGATACCCGCCCAGCCTGCATTTCAAATTTGTTGATTTACTGCCCATGACGGCGGGGACATCCAGTCCCCCGGAAAACGCAACGTAGCACCTGCACCCGGCTTTTGCAACGCCGAACGCCAGCGTATCCCCCACTTTTACGGCAAGGGCGGTATAAAGCGGAACCGGGCTTCCGTTCAGCTCCGGCGAAAGGTTTCCCCCGGTTACGGCAATGACGTTCGCCGCCGTGAATTCAATCACGGCCCCCATCAGGGTCATTTCAAGCGCAGCCTCGCCCGCTGGATTGTTCACCAGCAGATTTGCGGTTTGAAGCGCCGGTCTGTCCAGTGCTCCAGAAGGGGAAATGCCGAACTTCTGGCAGCCGAAGCGGCCCAGATCCTGAATGCTTGTCAGCAGGCCGGGATTTAATATTTTGATGCCCATACTACATATCCCTTTCTATGACAACGCACTGGTATTCGTTTTTCTCCGCCAAGGCCTGAATCTCGTAAAATTCCTGTTCCGTAATCGGTTTAAACCGGATATAATCGCCCGCCTGATAGAGAATCGGTTCTTTTCGGTTCGGGTCATAAGGCTTTACCGGGGTGGTGCCGATCAGCCGCCAGCCGCCCGGGGAAGGCATGGGATAAACCCCCGTCTGCTCGCCGCCGATTGCAACGGAGCCGGCCGGTATTTTTGTGCGGGGAGTATTCAGCCTTGGGGTGGCCAGACTGCCGTCCATTCCGCCGAGATATACAAAACCCGGCAGGAACCCCAGCATATAAATGAGATAGTCGCGGGAGCAATGCCGCCTTACCACTTCATCCGCGGACAGATGGGCATATTCCGCCACATCCTTTAAATCTTCGCCCAAGCTCCCGCCGTAGCACACCGGAATCTCAATAACGCGTTTTTTTGAAGCGGCGGAAACGGTATCCAGCCTGCGGGTGAGAGCGCTCAGCTTTGCAACCAGCTTTTTATATCCGATCACACACGGGTCGTAATAAACCAGCAGAGAACGGTAGGTTGGAACCGTTTCAACCACGCCTTTTATGCGGCGCGCCTGTAGAATGTCGTTTAGCGCGAGAACCTTGCCGTTGATTTCCTCGCTGATTTCATTGCCGAATTCAACGGTAAGGGAGCAGTCTCCCGCAACTAAATATCTGATTTCCGGCATTTCATCACCTCTTGTAAAATCCGCGTTCAAGCACTTTGCTGAACCATACTTTTCCGGGAGCAAAACGGGTGTAATCCAAAGCGTAAGCAACGCATTCGCGCATCAGCTCCACAATCAGAACGTTCATTTTCAAATCGAAGCCGTCCACCGCCGGGGTAAGCCAGCCATCCATATTGACCATGCCGCTTTTTACCGCGGTGAGGATTGCTTCCTTCTCCAGTTCGGCATCCTGAAAGATATTGATGTCCTTTTTCAGATAGGCCAGCGCCGCCATCATGCCGTCGCAGCCCCAGTTGGATACGGTAGCGGTAATGACGCAGTCCGCCTTGGTTGCAACCTTCAGGCCGCCGCCGCAGCCGCAGCTGCAATTCCCTACGCCGGCGTAGGGAATATAGGTATCCAAATGCTCGCCGAGAGTCCCCAGGCCCATCTCATTGCCCAAGTCGCCGATAGAAATGATCGGTACTCCGTTCTCTTGAAGCTTATAGAACAGCGCCTCCGATTTTGCCTGAAGCGCCGTAATATCCTTACCGATGGAGTTGTGGTAAACGCCGAGCGAATTTGCGCCTGCGGTTTCAATGGTAACCGCCGCGGAGGGCAGCCCGGCAGCGAGAATCTCTGCTGCCTGGGCTTCGGCCTTTGCCTTATCCTTGGTAAACGGAATGACCGCCATGGAAACGGGAAACTTCTCCATTTCCTCAATGGTATCGTACAGATGGAGCCCAATAATGCAGGACATACTCCGGACAGCGGGCAGATTATCCTCCGGGCAGATGATGACCGGTTTGGCGTTAAAAGCCTTGACCAGCGCGCGCGCAAGCAGCATGGCGCCGATGATTCCGTCCGTTTCCGCGCAGTGAGAGGGAATGAGTACAAAGCCCGTAAAGATATAGACCAAATCCCCTTCCTTTACCACACGGATCAGTTCCTTTGCGGCGTGCATCGTCAGAGGTTCCTTGGCTTGTTTTCTGGACGCGTCGTATAAAATGCGGCAGACCCCGTAACCGCGGGGATCCAGATTCATAAGATCGTCCAGATTCTGCCCGACGTTCAGCTGTGTCAATTCTTCCTGTGTCATTTCAATTACCCCTTTTATTTCCTCTTCTTTCATGCCGCAACGAAAATCCATCCGCTTATTCCGCGTAATCGGCGAATGTTACGTTCGTGTAGTCCTCGAAGTCCTTGACGGCGGCATCCTGCAGCGCCTTGAGCACCTTGGGAGCGCGTCCGCCCACTTTTTTGCCGTCCACCTCGCTGACGGCATTGCAGAGCGTACCGGAACTGTGTATAATCACTTCGTCCGCGTCCATCAGTTCCGCTACCGTATAGGTTTTTTCCGCGGTAGGAATGCCGACCTTCGCAGCCAAGCGGAGCAGATGCTTGCGGGCGGTGCCCGGAAGAATCAGATTGCTCAGCGGAGCCGTAATAAACACACCGTCCTTAATGATGGATATATTGCTGTGCGCGCATTCGGTCACAGTATCTCCTCTGTGGAAGATTGCTTCCGCGCAGCCCGCTTCCTTGGCCTTTTGCGCCGCCATGACGCTGGGGATCAGGTTCAGGGTTTTAATATCACAGTGGAAGAACCGGGTATCCTCTTCGGTGATTAACTTGAACGTTTTATCGATGGCACTGAGTGGAATCGGTCTTACGGTAATCAAAAGGTTTGCAGGCGAATCCGGAAAAAGATGATTGCGCATCCCCGTTCCTCTCGTCGTCTGCCAGTAAACCATCATACTTTTTGTGGGATTGACCTGATCTACCGTCTTCTGAAGCTCTTTGGCCAGCTCCTCTTTCGTCATCGCGAAAGGAATTTTCAGTTTTGCGAAGCTTCCGAAGAAGCGGTCGATATGATCCTCGAGGGCAAATATGACATGATTCACCGCATAGGTTGCGTCATATACGCCGTCGCCAAAATAAACGACACGGTCGTTCATTGGAATCGTCATTTCCTCGATTGGTCCTGTTTTGCCGTTGTAGTAACCGATGTTCTCCATTACAATGCCTCCAAAATATTTTTATTTCAGGATAAAAAAGAAGCCATTTAACATAACTTGTTAAATGACTTCTTTGTCAGACGATATTAAATGAAATGAAATCTGCCCAAAAGACCTTATTTGACTTTTTCGGACTTCATTTCTTTATTTGCTAATATCTTAGTGTGTTATTTTGGATTTGTCAACTCCCTTTTGCAAAATAACTCCCTGTAAATTCGTTCCGCTGCGGCCAAATCGGAGAAATTCCGGCCCCCGGCGCGGGTTTGCCGCCCTCTTGTGCGTCATTTCCGGGTGCCAGATGTTTTTTGATATTCAGAAACAAGTTTATTTACTTCGGTCAGACTGTATGTTAAAGTAAGTTTGATTCCGGTGCAGTCACGATTCCCGCAAAACATTATGATCTTCTATCCCGATTAATAATAAACGGAAAGTGAGCGAAAAAAGATGTTTGAATTAATTCAGGTGGGTGAAAAAAGTTATTATATTAACTCCCCGGCAAAAATCGGCATTTATAAAGCAAACGATACCGATGTATACCTGATCGACAGCGGCAACGACAAGGATGCGGGACGGAAAGTACGCAAAATACTGGACGAAAACGAATGGTGCCTGAAAGCCATTATCAACACACATTCCAACGCCGACCATATCGGAGGGAATCATTACTTACAGCAAAACACAAGCTGTAAAATCTTTGCAAACCGCATTGAAACCGCCTTTACCCGGTATCCGATTCTGGAAACTTCTTTTCTGTACGGAGGGTATCCCTGCGGGGACTTGCGGCATAAATTTCTGCTCGCCGCCGAAAGCGAAGCAATCGAAATTACAGACACGAGCTTTCCCAAGGAGCTGGAGGTTCTTCCGCTGCCCGGACATTTTTTTGATATGATCGGTATTCGCACGCCCGACGGCACCGTGTTTCTTGCGGACTGCATCAGCAGTGAAAGCACATTGGAAAAATACGGCATCTCCTTTATTTATGATGTGGGCGCCTATCTGCAGACACTGGACGCCGTTGCGGAAATGGAAGCGAATATGTTTGTCCCCGCCCACGCGGAGGCCGCAAAGGATGTTAAAGAGCTGGTAAGCATAAACCGAAAAAAAGTATTTGAAATCGCCGACAGGCTGACCGCCCTGTGTGCAGAGCCGCTTTATTTTGAAGCAATTCTGCAGAAGCTTTTTGACGAATATAACCTGACAATGAATTTTGAGCAGTACGTTCTGGTTGGAAGCACCGTTCGGTCCTACCTTTCCTGGCTGAAGGATACCGGAAAAATTCAGGCTTTATTTGAGGATAATCAGCTTTTGTGGCAGCGCGTATAAAAGCGCCGCCGGAATTGTCGCTGTGCCCGCATGGCTTAAATGCCTGCGGGTTTTTTGCTGTCCGGAACGCCCTGCACGAAAGTCATGATATTACGTATCTTTATTTTAAAAGAGGAAATAATAAAAAAGTTTGATAAATTTCTTTGGAATAAAAACATTGTTAAAAAAGTAACTATAATATTGTTAAAAGATTAACATTAAAGAAACGGAGAAATGAACTATGTTAAAATTAATGAGAGCTCCCTCAAAATATGTGCAGGGCCCGGATGCCTTGCTCGAACTGTATGACGAGGTGAAGGATTTAGGAAAATCCTTCCTCTTTGTTTGCAGCAAAAGCGGTTTTAAAGCAGCACAGCCCAAAATTGAAAAGAGCTTTGCCGGGAAGGATGCAAAAATAAAATTTGAGGTTTTCGGCGGGATCAGCTCCACCGGAGAAATCAAACGGATGCAAAGTATTGCCAAGGAGAACGGAATTGATGTAATCTGCGCCATCGGCGGAGGCAGCGCGATCGACACCGCCAAGGCTGCGGCGTATTACGAGCATCTTCCGGTTGTAATCATTCCCACTGTCTGCGCTACCGACGCACCCTGCACCGGGCTTTCCGTAATCTACAACGACGACGGAACCTTCTCGAACTATATTTTCTACCCGAAAAATCCGGACGCTGTTATTGTGGATTCTTCCATTATTGCAAAGGCTCCCGTCCGTTTCCTCGTTGCCGGTATGGGCGACGCGCTGGGAACTTATTTTGAAGCAAGAATGTGTGAAAAGACCAACTCCCCAAGCCTGGAAAACGGCGGCGTTACCAAATCTGCGATGGCACTCTGCGAGCTTTGCTACAATACGCTTCTGAGCGACGGCTACAAGGCAAAGAAATCCGCCGAACTCGGCGTTCTTACCCCGGCGTTTGAGGCGGTGGTTGAAGCCAACACGTATTTAAGCGGCGTGGGCGCGGATAACGGCGGCCTCGCCACTTCCCATTCCGTCTACAACGGCTTTACCGCACTGGAAGAGTGTGAGAAAACAATGCACGGCGAGCTGGTCGCCTTTGGAACGGTTGCCCAGCTTGTTCTGGAAGACGCTCCGATGGAAGAAATTGAAGAGGTCATGGACTTCTGCGTATCCGTAGGCCTTCCCATCACGCTGAAGCAGGTGGGCGTAACCGACCCGTCCAGAGTGATGATTGCTGCCGAAAAGGCATGCGCGCCGGGAGAATCCATTCACAATATGCTCGGCGACGTCACACCGGATCAGCTCTACAGCGCGATTCTGACCGCCGATGCTCTCGGCAGGGATTTCCTCGGCGAATAAGCCGGCATTGATAAAATAATCAGCCCACCGTGTGTACCGACAAGGTTCGTACGGCGGGCTGATTCTAATTTAAATGGTTTTGCGTATTTAGAGTATCATCGATGTTCGAAATTCCTTATCATCGAACGAAATCAATGCGGTTCCTTCGTATTTGGCGGCAACGGCACGGACAGAAGAAAGACCGACGCCTTCTTCATTATCGCGCTTGCAGGAAAGAATGGTGCCGTTTTTACCTTCTATTCTTCCGTCATAACTGTTGTCAATGGTAATTCCCAATATATTTCCGCGAAGCCTTGATTTGATATGAATATATTTCTGGCCGCCGTTCATTCTTCTGCAGGCTTCCACTGCATTTTCAAGGCAATTTCCGAAGATGATGCATAAATCCAGATTTGTAACCCCAACTTTCTGCGGCAGCTGCAGATCGGAATTTACGGTGACCCCTTCCTCCCTGGCGATTTGAACATAGTGGAGTATAATCACATTGGCGGCGCTATTTTCACAGAGAACCAGCTGGGTGTCATTCTGGACAGAGCCTTTATAATCTTCGAGATACTTTATCAATTCTTCTTTGTTATCAGACTGTAAGTAAGCCTCAATAACGGATAGGTGATGCCTTAGATCATGACGCGCCGCTTTGGTTTCAGCGATATTCTCACTGAGCACTTTATATGCATTCTCCTGAAAACTAAGCTGCATATTAACAATTTTCATTTTTTCGATCAGCGCCGCATTTTCATTTGTTTGGAAAAGCAGGCGTGAAATCACATAATAAACTGTAGAGGCGCCCAGCGCCATAATTAGGATAATGGTGATAAAATTCCAGCTTATCACCAAATTTACTATATAAGTCTGTGTAAACACAATGATGGTAATATCAAACGACAGCGGAATGATCCATAATGTTTTCCAGATTACTTTGTCCGTCCGGTTAAGTAAAGCAATATTCTTTTTATAGAAATACATGGCAATGGGAAAAGTAGCAGCCAGCAAGAAGGAATAAATATGAACAAATCCTATGCTGAATCCATTTTCGTGCAAAGCATTAGAAAAAAAATACAGATCCAGGGATTTTGAAATACTAACCAGGACCCCTGCATAGTTAACGATCAATAAAAAAACATAAAACAATTTTGAAAAGTTTTCCCTTACGGTTAACAAATAAGTACAAAAATATATTGTCAGCCAAGCGTAAAAAAAAAGTTTAAATAAATTATAACACATGATGTGATCAAAGTAATAAAAAGCAAATTGGGCAACAGTAAGAAGGGATAACAAAAGAATCAGCTTTATTTTTGAGATTCTTAGTTTATCTTCAAAAGGGAAATAACACAAATAAGCATAGGGAATAATATACAAAAGCATTCCGACCGGAACAAGATACCGGTCATGCATAATCTCCCCCCCTTATGCTTTTTAAAAGATACTGGTTATAGGAATCTTTCACTTTCTGTCTGCCGTTAAAGCGAATGGGAACTCTCTCACCGTTTGTCAGGAGGAAACTCCCCCTTTCCATTCCGGTAATATACTGCATATTTACAATATAACTGCGGTCGCATTTTAAAAATGTACCGGTCAGGGCGGCCTCCAGCTTTGCCAGAGTAAGATAGGTTTTTAAGACCCCGTTCATAGTATGAATGGACACTGCTTTGCCGTACACTTCCGCATACAGGATATCCTGAAGGCGAACCGAAACCATGTGCCTGTCCACCGTGACATTGATAAATTTACAGCTGTCCAAAAGGAGACGGCTGCAGCGCCGCAGCGCTTCTTCTATATTGCTGTATTTCAGCGGTTTTAAAAGGTAGTGAACGGCTCCTACTTCAAATCCTTCTGCGCGAAAGTCCGGACTTGTAGTAGTAAATATGATCATGCAGTCCCTGTTTATATCACGTATTTTATATGCCGTCTCTATGCCCGAAAAACCGTTCATATAAATGTCAAGGAAAACAATTTTATAATCCTCCGTCAAAAAATCGGAAATCAAATCAATCCCGCTGTTAAAAGCTTTAATTTTAATATCCAACATTTTTTCGTCCGCATATTGTGATATATGTTTTGCAAGGATTTCGCAATCATATTTCATATCGTCACAAACAGCAATTTTCAAATTCATCACTCATTTATTCTAAAATCTCCATTAATAATTATCGAAACTTTTTCGTAAATTATTAGAGAATATCATTTTTATGCTTTGTTTTACGCCTTAATAGAAACGTTTGCGGAAAGTCTATTGCGTTATTCCACAAAGAATGTGAAAATGGAACAGAAATTACGGCACAGATAGATAAAAAATACAGGATGTTTCATTTTAACAGAAAGGATTGAACCCCATGCCTGACATACTTAGGAAATTACAGAGAGCCTATACAAACAATCCAAAAAGCGCTGTAAATTTGCTGCCGGAATTAATTCAGGAAATCGAACGGGGAAATATCATAGAAAAAACGAATTCAGAAGTTTCAAGAAATCCGTGCGAAATATGCGGGATTAAAAAAGCGCTCCGATGCATAAAGCATGATACGATCTGCAGCAAAAAGAAAACTTATGAAGAACTTTTTGTAGAAGGTCTTTTAAAATTCATATAGGAAAGGATTGTTATGACGGAAGAAGATCACTGAAGCATAAGATATTCGCACATACAGAAAATGCGGCAGAGAAGAATCCAAACGGATCTTTCTCTGCCGCATTTTCATTTTTAACGTAAGGGTTGAATTTATGTGCGTACCGCCGGATTACTCAGTGCAGTGCTTTTGCATACTGGCCGATCTTTTTATCCATATTGGAGATATGGGATGTAAGCCAGCCAATCACAAGCTGGTTTGCGTTAATAATCACCAGAATGTTGCCGCCCGATTCCGAGTATTCCTTTTTCAGCTTTGCCAGCTGTTCAATAAAAGCGGTATGCGCCTGCTTCTGTGCGTCGTATTCGGGATACTTAATGCGCAGCATATACTGTTCTTCGTCGCTGAAGTGTTTTTTTGTGTAGTCGTCAAGGAAGTCCAGCATTTTTCCGACATATTCGCTGGCCTGATGCTTTTTCCCCGCTTCAAAAAGATCGTCTGCTTTTTTAAACCACTCTTTATGCTGTTCGTCAATCAGGGATACCCCAACCGATAAATCCGGTGTCCATTCCATAATACATACCCCTTTGAATTTCATTCTTCCTGTTCTTTGAGAACGCTTATTCTTTCTCGAACATATCCTTGCCTACGCCGCAGAGCGGGCAGGTCCAATCGTCCGGAAGGTCCTCAAATTTTGTGCCGGGCGCGATCCCGTTATCCGGATCACCCAACTCGGGATCATAAACATAACCGCAGGCGCTGCAAACATACTTTGTCATAAAGAACACACTCCTTTGTTTTTATTGATTGATATTATTCAGATTATCGAAAGCCTTCAGGCGTTATGCAATTATGGACAGCCTGATTATTCAAAATATCTCTTGAGCAGGCCGTTGAAGCCGCTGCCGTGGCGGGCCTCGTCCTTCGCCATTTCGTGTACGCTGTCATGGATTGCGTCGTAGTTCAGTTCCTTGGCGCGTTTTGCAATCGCCAGCTTGCCGGCACATGCACCCGCTTCCGCCTCGGCGCGCATCTGAAGGTTCTTCTTTGTACTCTTGGTCACTACTTCGCCCAGCATTTCGGCGAATCTTGACGCATGGTCCGCTTCCTCAAGCGCATACTTTTTGAACGCTGCTGCAATCTCCGGGTAACCTTCGCGGTCCGCCTGACGGCTCATTGCGATGTACATACCGACTTCGGTGCATTCGCCGTTAAAATTTGCAACCAGACCATCGTAAACCTCTTTATCGATTCCCTGCGCAATACCGATTTCGTGTTCACAGGCAAAGGAAAGTCCTTCGACCTTTTCTACGAATTTTTCTTTGGGAGCCTTGCACTGCGGGCAGAACGCCGGAGCTTCCTCTCCCTCGAATACATAACCACAAACGGAACATACAAATTTTTTCATTTTGATTTTCCTCCATATCATTTAATTTTTTATTGAAAGGCTTACTGCCTTTTTAGCGGATAAAATACTGCGCCGGACGGTTTGACTCAATCTTGTGTAACCGGCAAAACTTAAAATCAATAATAATTATCATTCCTAAGTTCTGGATATATATTAGCACACGCTAACCGTTCTGTCAAGAGGTTTTCCAAAAAAATATCAAATATTTGTTCCGGCACTTTCCGGAAGGCTTCCCGGGTGAAAGCACCCTGCTTTCGCTGTTTATTCCTTTGCGGGTCTGCCGCATCGGGACGAGGCGAAACAAACCGGAAGAGCAAAACGCAGAGAGCCCGCAATGCTTTCGCCCACAGGCCCTCTGTATCTTTTTCGTATCCGCCTTCTTACTTTACGATTTCCCTGTACTGCGCGTCGGTCAGATCAACCGAATAGAACAGCTTGTAAAACTCTTTGACTTCTTTCTCTATATCAAGATTATATTTCTGCGGATAAACCAGATTGCCCAGCCAGTTAATACCGATGATGCGGTTGACGGAAGGAGGGTTGCTGACAAAGCTGTAAGGCGCGCTGGGAATACGGTAGACCTTGCCGGTCTTGACCGCCTTGACGTCCTTCCACGCGGCGCCCGCCGTAATGGTTTTGTAGGACAAATCCCCGTCCGCCAGAATAACATCCGGGTTCCATTTCAGAATCTGCTCCAGGGATACCTTGCTGCCTCCGCCGGAGCTGACCACTTCCACGTTCGCCACGTTTTCGGCGCCCACGCGGTTTAAGACGTCCGCGTGAATGGAGCCTGCCGCGTTGGTGTTCAGCCCCGACTCCCCGATTGCCATATAGACCCGGACTTTTTGGCCGGCAGGAATGGATTTCGCAATTGTATCGGCGTTATCGATAGTCTTTTTGCAGTATGCGGAAAGCTGCGCGGCGCGGTCGGTTTCGCCCAGCAGATCGCCCAGCATGGTGTAGGTCTGCGGCATTGTATCGAGGGTCGCGGAGATAAACACGGTCGGGATTCCAAGCTGCTTCTGCAGGCCGTCCATGTCTTCCTTGACGGTCTTTTTCGCTTCGCCGATATCGATGATTACGTCCGGGGCGGCGGCGGCAAGCGCTTCCATGTTCAGGCTGGCGTTTTTGCCGTAAAACTGGCCGAACTTGGGAAGACCCCAGTATTTTTTATCAATATACTTTTTGGCGTCGGCGGAAAAATCGCTTGCCAAACCCGCCAGCTTATCCGGGGCGGCGGTGTAGAGCACAATCTGCGCCATGGGGCCGGAGGGAGCGGCGGATTTGATTTTAACGGGTACGGTGACCTTGCGGCCCGCGCTGTCCGTAAAGACGCGCGTTTCCTTCTGTGACTGCGGGGCAGCGGAGGAGCTGCCTGCGGCAGAAGATACCACGGAGGAAGCGGAAGGAGCGGATGAGGAAGCGCATCCCGAGAACAGTACGCAGAGGGCCAAAGCCAGGCTGATTATTCCGAAGAAATTCTTTTTCATAAGTTCGTCTCCTTTTCAACTTGTTGATCTATGCAGAAACGGTCGCCGTAAGCATAGGGCGGGCCGTGTATGCCGGTTTGAGCAAAGTCTTTCATGCCGCCGGTATCCGTAATAATCAGGCCTGCAAGACGGGTAATTCCAAAGCGCAGCAGGCCGGGAGCCATCGGCACGCTCGGCCCCGTAACCACCACCTGGGAATTTTTGCAGATCTGCAGCAGCCGGGGCATTGTTTTATTGGTAAAGGCGCTGCCCGTAATAATCACGATATCGCAGTCCGAAAAGAGATATTCGCAGGCGCTGTCCGGGTAATCGCCTTCCTGCGGATTGCGCTCCACAATGCGGATTTCCGCTGCTTCGGCAAGGGGATGATCCGTCATGCGGAGATGCCCGACCATCCCGATCCGTTTTCCCTTTACCTCCATCCCTGCGGTACAGAACGGATGACCGGGCTGCAGCGCGTCCAGCTCTTTCAGGCGCGCGGGCGTATTGTAAAAGGCGTTGATTGCCGCCATGCCCACGCCAGCCTCGGTAAAATTCCAGGAGGTGATCAGCTTTGCCGCTTCCCTGAGCGGCAGCCCCCGGTACTCCGAAGGAAGAATGCGGGGCGGCCTGCTTTCGGCGCGGGTGGTCATGGCAATCCCGCAGCGGCCGGCGGTCTTAACATAAGTCCAGGTATCTGCCGTAATCACTTCTTCAATCGTTTCATCCGACGTAACGCCTTTGATCAGGCTGTCGTAAAGCTCCCACATACCTATCCCCCTTTCTTCCGCGGAATGCAGACGGAAGTGCCGTCCAGCTCATGCACCGTAACCGGTATTCCGTAAATGCGTTCAATCAGCCGCGCACTCAGCACCTCTTTTGGGTTGCCGAAGCATTCGATTTTTTTGTCCAGCAGCACAAGCGCCTGATCGGCAAACTGGAACGCCTGTTCCGGGTCGTGCGTGGACATCAGCACCAGGTATCCCTGTTTTGCCAGATTTTGCGCCCGCTCCATCACGCGCACCTGATTGCCGTAGTCAAGACTGGAGCACGGCTCATCCATAATCAGCGTTTTCGCCTGCTGCGCCACGGCTCTGGCAATCAGTACAAGCTGCTGCTCGCCGCCGGAAAGGTGCGCGTAATTGCGGTTTTCCAGATGTTCTATCCCCAGCAGCTCCAGCGCCGCGCGCGCCTGTTCGGTCTGCACACTGCCGGGGCAGGAGAACCGGCCGAGCTGCGGGGTCGTTCCCATCAGAACCATATCCAGCGCCGAATAATTGAATACGCCGGTCTGGCTTTGAGGAATGTAAGCAATTTTTTTTGCCCTCTCCCGATACGGAAGCGGTAAAATCTCTTCACCGTCCACCCGGATGCTCCCCTGCCGATAGGGAAGCATTCCAAGGATACAGCGGAACAGTGTGCTTTTGCCCGCGCCGTTGCTGCCCAGCAGGCAGATCAGGTTTCCGGGCTCCGCTTCAAAGGATACATTCTCCAATACCTTCCAGCAGTTATAATCAAAGCTTAAATTTTGAACAAAAAGGCTCACAGCCGGTTCCCCTCCTTTACTATAAGGTAAAGGAAGAAGGGCACTCCTACAAAGGCGGTCAGGATGCCGATTGGAATTTCGCTTGTGGTGAGAAGCCTTGCGAAGTCGTCTACAATTAACATAAAGCTGCCCCCGACCAGAAGTGAAGCAGGAAGCGTGCGGCGGAAATCGCTGCCGACCAGCATCCGCGTGAAATGCGGGATCACCAGCCCCACCCAGCCGATCATGCCGCTTACGGACACGCAAGCCGCGGTAACCAGCGTAGCGCAGACCACCACGATGAAACGGAGGCGGGCGGCGTTTACGCCCATGGACGCGGCTTCCTCATCCCCCATGGTGAGCACGCTGATTTTCCAGCGCAGGAGCAGGATGGGAAGAATTCCGATCAGGACAAGCGGCGCGGCAAAAAGCACATCTTGATTGCGGATGGAGGCAAGGGAACCCATCAGCCAGTAGGTAATGGCGGGCAGGATGTCGGTCGGGTCCGCCACAAGCTTTAAGTAGGAAATTCCCGCGGAAGCCAGCGAACCCAGCATAATGCCGGACAGGATCAGGCTCAGCGTACGGTTGCCCTGTACTCTTGAGGAAATGAACACCGCCGCTCCCACGGCACAGAGCCCGCCGGTCAGAGCCATCAGGGAAATCCCGCTGTAGCTCAGCCCGATAAACAGCGCGAGCGCCGCACCGAAGCCTGCTCCGTTCGACGCGCCAAGGATATCCGGCGAGGCCATCGGGTTCTGGAAAATTCCCTGATAGGCGCAGCCGGCACAGGCAAGCCCGGCGCCGATTACGCAGCCCATCAGGACGCGAGGAAGCCGAATCTGAAACAGTACCGTTTCCGCCTGCTCCGGCCATACCGCCGGAATGGGAAACACTTTGGAAAGCAGCATTTTAATTACCGTAAACGGATCAATGGCATAGCGTCCAAGCCCGACGGAACCGATCAGGCATACTATAAGGATCACCCATAAGATTACCATCCTCCTGTAATATACTTTAGCCACCATCCGACTTCACCCCGATCTGTTTTATAAACTCATCGATTTTTCGCACGGTTTCCGTCGAATCGCGCCGTTCCATGCGGACGATCTCCACTTGAGGATGATCTTGTAACAATGTTCGGAATTCCCGGCATTTCTGCTCGAAACAATCCGGCATCAAAGCAATATTCTGCTTCAGCATTGCGCAGTTTTTGGTGCTTTTCAGTACGCCGATACAGGGAGTGTTTTTCGAAAACAACTCGGTGAGCCGGAAAAAGAAGACGGGTTCCAACAGCTCCACGCCCCCGATTTCATCCAGCAGGATAAAAGGACAGTCTTCGGCATTTTTGAGTAGTTCCATTCCCGTACTCAAAAATACTTTTCCGGCAGGAACCTTCTCCCCACATTTCAAAAAAACGCCCGGCCGATCTTCCCGATAAGGGATATGCGATGTATCCGCGGATTTTGCCGCGGTAAGGCAGAACCCGCGGGTAACACCGGCTTCGTCCTCCATGCGCTGGGTGACAAAGCCGCCCGCCTCTTTGCGCAGGGAGCCGAGCCGGTTCAGCAGCAGGGTCGTTTTGCCGACCCCGCTGGGGCCTTCGAGCAGCAGATGCCTCATTTTCCGAACCTCTCCGCGCGCTCCTGAATCAGCTCCGCCGCAATGCTTACGGCAATTTCTGCCGGAGTCTCCGCTTTGATTGCAAGGCCGATGGGCGTATGAATTGCGGCAATGCGCTCCTCCGGTATCCCATTTTCGCGTAAAATCCGCTGCACGGTTGCGGTTTTGTGTTTGCTGCCCATGACCCCCACATAGCGCACCGGGGTACGCAGAACCTGAAGCTGTACGTCCGTGTCGCACGCGTGGCCGCGCGTCATGACGCAGACGGCGTCGTCCTCGGTAAGGGTAATTTCCTTCCAGATATTTTTAAAATCGACCAGCACAACCCGCTCCGCCTCCGGGAACAGCTCTTTGGATGAAAACTCCGGGCGGTCGTCCGCCACCACGCAGCGAAAGCCCACGTGCGCAAGAAGGGGCACAAGTTCCTGCGCAACGTGGCCGCCGCCGAACACATAGACGATTTCGGAATGCACCAGCTCCTCCGCGTAGTACTCCCTGCCGTTCAGCAGGATGTGCTGCGTGCGCGAAACCAGCGCCGTCCGTAAATCGCATTCCGGCGCCTCCATGCCGTAAAGGCCGGATTTCACGCCGTAAACGCCCATCTTCCCCTCGCTGCCCTCGGATAAATCCGTAAGAAGCCAGCTGGTTTCTCCGCGGTCATAAAGGTTCAGAAGGCTTTCGGCAAAATCAAGAAAATCAGTATCCGTATTGGAAATATAGCGGAAGTACACCGTGACGTTCCCGCCGCAGATCATGCCCAAATCCGCCACCTGATTCGGCGCAAGGATAAAGTTATGGATCTGCGATTCCCTGTTTTTCAGCGCTTCGGCGGCAATCTGCGTTGATTTATATTCCACCGCGCCGCCGCCGATGGTGCCGTAAATCCGCCCCTTATCCGTGATTACCATACGG
>JAEWUH010000156.1 GCA_023397245.1 Bacillota bacterium
CTCTCTGGTAAAGCCCATTCTCGTCTATCTGACAAAGCAAGGTGTGAAATTTGAAACCGGTGCGCAGATCACAGATCTTGATCTACAGGAAAAGAGCGGAAAGACCGTTGTCACTGCTATCCACGCCGAAAAGGGCGGTCAGGAAAAAACGATTACTCTGAGCGATCAGGAGTATGTTTTCTTTACCAGTGGCTCTATGGTGCAAAATTCCACCTATGGCACCAACACAACGGTAGCAGCAATCAACCGGGATAATAAGCACAAGGGTTGCTTCTCTCTGTGGGAAAAGCTGGCTGCCCATAATTCCAAGTTCGGTCATCCTGAAAAATTTGATCAGAATATTGATAAAACTATGTGGATGTCATTCTGTCTGACGATGAAGGACTGCCCGCAGTTGGTACAAGAAATTGAGCGAATCACAGGCGACAAAGATGGATGTGCCGGTGTGGTCACCGTTGATGATTCTGCATGGCTGCTGTCCACCTATGTGCAGCATCAGCCGTTTTTCCCCGGGCAGCCCGAAGACGTACAGTTTATTTGGAATTACGGCTTACTGCCTTGGAATAAGGGTGGTTATATCAAAAAGCCCATGTATGAGTGCACCGGAGAAGAAATTTTGAAAGAATTTCTATATCATCTGGGCCTCAAGGATCGGATTGATGAAATTCTTCCACACTGCAAGGTAAGAACCTGCATGATGCCGTACATCACCAGCCAATTTATGCCCCGCGAAAAAGGAGACCGCCCAGAGGTCATCCCTCATGACTGCGCCAACATTGCCCTGATAGGTCAGTTTGTAGAAACAGAGGATGTCGTATTCACCGTGGAGACCTCAGTGCGGACAGCCATGATGGCAGTGTATGGGTTGCTGGGACTGGACAAGAAAGTTATTCCGATTGCACCAACCAAATATGATATCCGCGTGATCGCATCAATGCTTCGGATGATTACCGGCAATAGCGAGACCATGCCTCAGACTCCCCCTATGACACAGGAAAAAATGAAAGAACTTTTAAATAGAATTCCTCCGTTTCTGGAAGACATTTAATTCTTTTAGGGACAAAACGGGAAGCAATGTTTGTTGGGGGTAAGGGCCCAACCTCCTCCTCACAGAATTGTATTCTGCGGCTATGCGTTCTGCGAACGCTTTTAAGTACACAGTCAGATCTACATCGGGATCAAATACGCAAAACAATAAGCGGTCAGAGGCTGCCACAATGCAGTACTGACCGCTTGTTTTTTCTGTGAAGTTCTATTGCAGCAGATGTGAATTAGTTCAAGCAGTGCTGACTCATTCACCGTTTTGCAGAACCATTGCACGGACCGGTTTATAGCCCTGATGCTCAATATTGCGAAGCCAGTCCGATAAAAAAGAATTGAGGTCCTTTTGTAGCTTGGCGTTCCCGCCTTTTTCAGTGGAAACCTCCTGATAAATTTCCAGGCTGCTGAGCTCATAAGAGATAGCCTGTGCTGTTCCCTTCTCCGAATCGAGAGCCAGCACCATTTCTGGGTCACGCATCAAATCGCCGTTCTGCGTAAAGGTATGCATAATGCTGACCTGCTCTTCTCCAACCCATTCCACAGACAGTGGCTCAAAGCCTTGGAACTCCAACCGCAAGTACCGATATTCTCCGCTTACAATTTTCGGGAACAGCTGGGAAAAGGTTCGGTAATTTCGGTGGGCGGCGTCTGTCTGGTTAGCTTTCGGCTGACCCATCTGCTCGATCCGCCGATTGATT
Source organism: Bacillota bacterium (assembly GCA_023397245.1). Classification (GTDB taxonomy): domain Bacteria; phylum Bacillota; class Clostridia; order Oscillospirales; family Acutalibacteraceae; genus DATAML01. The sequence continues at coordinate 1,740 of JAEWUH010000156.1, forward strand.
TTCACAAAGTCCGTAAAGGTCTTTTCGAATACGTAACCAGTGAGGCGGTCGTGGAAAGTAGTGTCGGATTCGTAGATTTCATGAATTCCGGCGTTATTTTGTAACGGCAGGGATGCAAGGATTCTTTCCACGGACGCGGAACACTCCAGTTTTGCTTTTTCCTCATCTGCGAAGCCCTCCCGCGCTTTCAGATACGCCTCGTCACACAGCACCCGGCTGACAAAAAGCGGCGAGTATTCCCGAAACAGATCCTCGGCATCTGGAAGAACGGTAGGTTGCATTTCCTCTCTTTCGTCTTTGTCGGCCTGCTCCAAAGCGTCAACTGTATCCAGCACAGCGCTGAGCTGCAAGTCTTCCTGCGCTTTTCTGTAATCGGGGACGCCCATGTCTTCAACCTCATCGGGAATATTGAATTCCCCGATCTGGTCGAATTCCGTTTCCGAAACAACCGGGTAATCGCCCCTGTTAATCAAATCCCTTACAACATCTGCTGCTTCGCGCCAAGTAAGAAAAGTGTAGTCATCACCAAAATAGAAGGAGATGCCGTCATCACTGCGGAGCTGGGTGTGGTACAGTACGTTGTCCTGATATTCCCTGTCGCCGTAGGTACTGTAAATCTTGCCGAGAGAAGTTGCTTTCTGTTCCGGAGATAAACCATCTTGTTCATATAGGTTCCGGACGGTGCGGTACAGTTCAGTCGGGCACAACCCTGTGCTGGTGAGGATGGATTCGCAATTCCGCCTTACCTGTTCATCCGTAAGGGAAAAAGGCGCAAAAAAGGAGCCATCCTGCGATGACTCCTTTTCCGTATTCTGTTCGGGTGGCGATGGGCTTACCTCGGTTTCAGCACCAACTCGCGGAGTACGATTTCCTCCGCTGACCGCCGCAGGCTGTTGAGATGTTTCGTCCTCTCCAGCGTGTCCTCGGTATCCGGCATCGGCTCCTTTTGAAGCATCTGCTGAGTGAGAGCCTCGATCTGTTTCAGAGCTTCCTCGTTGACTCGGTGCATTTTCTCCATCAAAGTGCCATCCATTTTCAAAGTCATATATCGCTGCGGATGGTTCTCCCTGAGATATTCCAGCGCCAGCCTGCCGTACCGCCCCAGCGGCCTATCGTTCTCCTGATTGTTGGATACTTGGATGTTCGGCAGCATCGTGCCGTCCTTCTGGGAGTAATTCAGTTCCACCAATGGCTTTTTCATGATTTTCAGTCCTTTCTCTGTTGATGATTTTTATGGTGCGTTCCATTTCCAAAATGGCGTTTTTTGAAATTGAGGTAACGGCGTTCCCAAGCCGCCCGACAAGCGGAAGGGTGTTGAAATGATGAATCGTATCCATGCCGTTCCCCAAAGGAATCTCTTTATCGGAAAGTCCGCACCGTTTTCCCATGAAATATGTTACGCTGTCGGTCAGAAGGTCCATGAATTGCGCTTCAAACCCGCCTTCGGGAAGTTCGGAAAACAGATGACCGTCGATATCCGCACATAAATCCTGCATGTAAGCTTCATAGTGGTCGGAAACCGCTTCGGCGGCGAGGAGGTGCAGAAGATCGGGAAAGCTGGTGTTTTCAAAGCCATGGGACAAAGCCAGCCGCTTTGAAATTTCAATTTTAGTGTTCTGTGCCAACTGCCAGTCGGTCGGTTTGATTTCCCGCCCGTTTGTCTGTGAAATATCGAAAAGATATTTGATCGTCAGCCTGGCATTTTCATACTCGCAGACGGCAATACCCTTCGACCCTGAGTTCACATACCGGCCTGCCTGATTCCACTGTTTGGTGGTGGCAAGCATCGTTACGTCGGGATTCTGCGCATAGATCAGCAGCATATTATCAAAGGAATGCTTGAAAAATCACGCTCCAAACGTCAGGTAATCGCGCCAGTTGTTTCCGGTTCGGGTAATGTAGGGGGCAATCGTTTCATAGATTGTCCGAAGTTTTTCGTCCTTTTTCAACGTATCGCCTCCGTTTCAGCATTTAGTTTTATCCGGTCGTCGCGCCCACGGGTTCTTCTTCCTTGCCGATTTCGGAATGACGAGCAAAATATTCTCGCAGGGCTTCTTCAATCACCCGTTCTACCTCTTTCGGCTTGGTATCAGTGGAAAAAATTGAGAGTAGGTCTTGTACTCATTTTCCGCAAGCACCGTTTCCACCATCTGCTGTTCCGATTCTGAGAGAAAAGATAATCATCGAGAATGGACCTCCTTTTATTTTTGAGTTTGTTTTTTTAAATTGTTTTTTGAGCTACGAAATTTCTTGTCATTTGTCAAATTCAATGCATATCTTGTTGGTGGCATACAATAATATGTAATGATACTGTAACATGTAAGTACCGATTGAAGTCAGAATGGTTTAATATTGTAACATTAACTATTGATAAATAAGGTATCTGCGTGTATACTGATATTGGAAGGAGAATGCGCTATGAATAAGGAATTAGGGCAAAGAATTAGGCAGCTTCGCGAAAACGCTCACTTGACTCAAGAGTGTATTGCTGAAAAGTTAGGTATCAGTCGCCAGAAATATTCAAGAATAGAAAATGGCACGAATGACATTTCATATGACTTGATCTTACGAGTTGCTTCTGTTATTGGAGTGACACCTGGTTCTATTACGTCTGCTGCAGATAAGATGGAAGCATCTTCCGTTGAGTTCAGAAGTGCTAATAATGATGTACGCTCTTTTGATACAATCAGCGAAATGCTTGACTTGTTTTATGCAAACAAGCAGTTATACGAAAGTGTAAGAATAGGTGAAGAATAATGGATGCTAAGAAAAGGATAAGCATTGAAAAAAGGGCACATATTGTTCGAAGCCTTTGCAATGTCACTGGGTATGGCATCCAAAATATTTTTGAATCCTGTGAATGTGAAAAATTAGATTATAAACTCATTCGATACCCGCTTGGAGAAAATGGAATATTAGGTTCTGCACAGATCAAAGACAATGATAAAGTTATTTTTACTAATTCATCTGTTACTTTG
>JAEWUH010000158.1 GCA_023397245.1 Bacillota bacterium
CGGAATTGTGTTCGGCATCCCGGTCGGCATGGCGATTACCTACATTATGCAGAGCGGGTTCGGCGACGACCTTGATCTGATCGGTCACGTCACGCCGGATAAAGTGATGCTTGCATCCGTTTTAACGCTGATTTTTGTCGCTGCCGTCAGCTCCGTTGTAACGAAAAAAATCAGAACCATCGATATGCTTCAGGCGCTGAAGAGTGTGGAATAACATCGGGAGGAATTACAGATGAGTTATAAAAAGTATTTTGCGGGTTTCACGGCGGCGGTTTTGCTGCTTGCCTTCTGCATTGGCTGCGGCAGCGGGAATTCTTCCTCGAAGCTTGCAGCCTCGACCGCCTCCGCAGGCAATACCGAAAGAACAAAGGACATCGTCGTCTGGGGCGAAGTGAAATACAACGACGAATACCAGATTAACATTGATTTTCCGTCCACCGTGCAGAATATTCTCGTAAAGGAAGGCGATATTGTAAAGAAGGGCGACCCTATGATTACGCTTTCCACAGACGACTATCAGGAGAATCTTAAAAAGCTGCAGACGCAGGTTCATTCCAGCCAGGCGTCGCTGGGCAGTGTGAATCAGGCCGCAATGGAAGCAGAAATTGCCACGTTAGAAAAGCAGACCGCGAGCAAGACAGCCGAGTTGAACAGCGGCAGCAAAGCCGAGCTGCAGCTCCTGCAGAGCTCTCTGGCCAGAGCGGAAAAGGAGCTCAAAGACGCGCGGAGCGACCTCGGTAAATATCAGAAGCTCTATAACGACGGCGTAATCGCAAATGCCGAGCTGGATAAGTACACCGATCTTGTAAACCTGAAGGAAAAAGCCAAAAGCGACGCTGCGGATAACATCGTCAAGACCAAACGCACTCTTCAGGAGGAACTGGACGCCCTGAATACCACGCTGAAATACAAGGAGGTTCAGTTGAGCCAGCAAAAGGACCTCGCCTCCGCTGCTCAGAATGATCTGAATATAATGACAAGGAAAGCAAACAAACCCTATCTTTCCGGAAATAACGTCATATCCAATCTGGATTACGGCATCGTCCGAGAAATCAGCGTCGTAAGAGGCTCCGCACTCGGAACGCAGTACGCGGCGCAAAAAGTGATCAGTCTCATTGACGGTAGCAGTATTTATATCAGCGCGGAGGTTCCCGAAGAATTCATCCGGCAGATTTCCGCCGAGAGTAAGGCGGTAATTGTGCCGACAGCGAACAAGGATCTCAAAATATCCGGGCAGATCGTACGCATCGCCAACAACGCGGTGGAAAAAGACGGGGAACGCATTGTTAAGGTTCAGATAAAACCCGACGATAAGGAGAATGTTCTCAAACCGGGTTACAGCGCGGATGTGCATATAACCAGAACCGGCAAATCCGGGCAGAACGGTTGACAGAAAAGCCTTTCCTGCTACAATTAGGATAATATCGAATAAAGCATTGGGAGTGCGATAACATGAGAATCAGCAAAAAGCCGGAGGAGCGCAAACAGGAAATCGTAGAAGCAGCACTGGAGCTGTTCCTTCAAAAGGGCTATGATAATGTCACCGTGAAAGATATCACCACGAAGGTAAACGTTGCCGCCGGACTGTTCCATTATTATTTTCATTCCAAGGAAGACGTACTTTTTGAGTGTGTACGGCTGGACCGGAAAAAATTTTTCGATGCACTGACCAAATCAAACTGCTTCCCGGAAGATATGTGTGCCATCGATAAAATTAATCTTCTGCTAAGCAAAATACTGCATAATATCGCGGCACGCACACAGCTGTTTAAAGACAGCTGGAGTATTAACTCCGCCATGCTGGTAAATCAGGTTAAATACGAGGTTCTCGGGGCGATTGCGGATAAAATGACGGAATTTATTATTCAGGGCAATCAGGAGGGCGTTTTTGACTGTAAATATTCCAGAGAGACCGCCGAAATCGCGGTATTCGGCTTGAGCCATCAGTTCAGCCGGGAACAGGAACGAAACCCGTCCCTGCAAGAATATCTTCTTGGCGAATACGTGTTTATGGAAAAGGAAAAGTACCGTACGATTTTTATGGGTATGCTCAATATGAAAGAGCCGATGGGGTTATTCGAATTTGAAGGCTCCGATATCAGCAATGATACGGATACAGGAGGAACCAAGCCATGAAAGAAATCAAGCGGATTACCGCGCTGGTTCTGCTGACGCTGCTTTGTGTGAATACTGCAACTCCTGCATTTGCGGAGGATTCAACACCAGCCGCCTATACGGTACAGTTTTCCCAGGTGGAACAGACGGTCCTGAACAGCAATCTGCAGGTGAACAGCAACGAGCTTACCATAGGCAGCATGGATAATGAACACGAGTTGAAAAAGAAGTACCAGAAGATTTCCGATACCATCGGTCAAGCTTCGGCAAGCTTAACGGCTATTATCAGTAATTCACAGACCTCGGCCGATTTGAAAGCGGTGGCGCAGAGTACAAATGTGGCTCTCTCCTCCCTTTCGGCTATGCTGAACGCGCAGGAAGAAATCTCTGACGACGATTACGAGCTGACGGAGCTGCAGGGCAAACTGTCGGATTATCAGCTGGTGAAATCCGCGCAAAGCATGTTTTTGGTGTATTATCAGCTAAAATATAACATTGAGCAGCTTAGCAGCACCCGCGTACTTCTGAATGATGTCCTCAAGACAGCGCAGGCACAGGCCGATCTGGGGCTGGGGACTTCCGCGGCAGTTGGGGAGGCAAAAACCGCGGTGGACGCAATGGATAACAGTATCACAGATTTGCAGGATCAGTCAAAGTCCATCGGATATCAAATGAACCAGCTTTTAGGCCATCCCTACAATGACCGAATTACATTCGGCCCTCTGCCGGAGCCGGACAGCGGCTATGCGGCAAAAATCGTTCTAAACAGCGACATCGCCGCCGCACAGGAGGCAAGCTACAAGGTTCAGATTTATAAGAAGCAGCGTTCTATCCTGAGCGACGACACCGCGGCAAACAGGGAAAAGCGGCAGATCATGAGCAATAACACTGAAATGGAAATGCAAAGCATCGGCGCTTCGCTGGAAAAGCAGTACGACACAATCAAGAAGCAGCAGGCCGTACTCGCAACGGAGCAGCAGAAGCTGGCAAACACAAAATTAAAGCTGGATCAGGCGCAAAAGCAATTCAGCGCGGGCGTTTTATCCGCAATGAAGCTCAACAAGGCAAAGAACGATGATATATCCGGGCAGGCGGCATTGAAAACCGCATCGGCAACATTGTTCTGGGACATAGAATCCTATAAGTGGATTGTAAAAGGTCTGCCCGCCTCCTGATAGAACTCCGAAAACGGTCTGTACCTTAAATCAGGAGATCCCTTCCCTATCCTTTACGGTACCTGTTTCATAAAAACCGAACAGCAGAGCTCAGCCGGGTTTTTCTCTGTTTTCGGCGCCTGCGGCCGAATATTTCACGGGTAACTCTGCATAATACCAACAGTTGAATTGGGGAGGGATGTTGCATACAGGATTTTGATAAAATAATCGACAAAGCAAATAGCTCTGCCACAGCGGAAAATATGCCTTTCACTATGCAGGACAGGGAACTGCTCTGCGACTGTCTGTCCGGGAAAACATCCTTTGAAGGCATGGTCGACCGGATGATTGAGAAAAACCGTACATTCCAATAAACAGCAGCAGCCATCGGTAGCAGAAGCCGATGGCTGTTCTTTATTCTGCGTTCCAGATACACCCCACCCGTAAAGAAGAATTTTTAACTTTTCTGTTTGCATCATAAATTCAGCGTGGTAATATAGTAACAGACCGATTGAGAAGCCACCATATCGGAAATGAAACTTAGGAGACGTAAAAATGGAACTGATCGTCCGCAAATACAGACAGAGCGATTTGAAAGCTATGGTTGAAATATGGAACGAGGTTGTGGAAGACGGCACCGCATTTCCGCAGACAGATACCCTAAGTATGGAGGAAGGCGAAGAATTCTTCGGCAAACAGTCCTATTGCGGCGTAGCGGAAGACCCCGATAAAAGCGAAGTGATGGGGTTATACATTCTGCACCCGAACAACATCGGCCGATGCGGCCATATTGCCAACGCGAGCTATGCTGTGAAAAGCAGCGCAAGAGGCTGCCATACAGGAAGAAAGCTTGTAAGCGACTGCATCACGCAGGGCGGGCTTCTCGGATTTAAAATTTTGCAGTTCAACGCGGTAGTAAAAACCAACAAACCGGCAAGGCACTTATACGAAAAGTTAGGGTTCCATACGCTGGGTACGATACCGAAAGGCTTCCTAATAAAAGACGGAACCTATGAGGATATTGTGCTGTATTACCATGAACTGTAAAAGACGAAAACGCATTTTATTGCCCCATGCCGCATAGGACTTATACTGTCTTTTATTGAAGCGATGATAGATTTGTATTATGCCAAGATTAAAATCAGGAGGCTGCCATGAATATTTATGATGAAGCAAATCAATATCTTACCTCCCGGCCGAAAAAGGAAATCGGCTTCTTCCCCACTCCCCTCCACAAGCTTGAAAACCTTTCCGCGATGCTCGGAGTAAATCTATACTTAAAGCGGGATGATATGACCGGCGTCAGTCTTTTCGGCGGCAACAAAATCCGCAAGCTGGAATACCTAATCGGAGACGCGGTCGCTAAGGGCTGTGACACGGTTTTCACCTTTGGCGCGACCCAGTCGAATCATGCTATGCAGACGGTGACGGCCTGCCGAAGGTTCGGGCTGACTCCCATTCTCTATCTGGTTGCAATCGTGGAGCCTTCCGAGGAAGACGTCCGCTCAAACCTCCTTTTGGATAAGATCATGGGAGCGGAAATACATATTGTTCCGATGAACGGAAAAACCGAAGACGAGGCCGACGATCTGGCTGTCGCCCTGGCGGAAGAACATTGCAAGAAGCTGGAAGCGCAGGGGCACAAGTGCTATATGGTTCCGATGGGCGGCGCAAGCGCCGTGGGCTCCTCCGGGTTTGTTTCCGGTTTCGTGGAGCTAAGCCGCCAGATGGAGCAGATCGGCCGGCACGCCGATTACATATTCCACGGAACCGGTACGGGCGGCACCCTTGCCGGTCTGGCCGCCGGCAAAAAGCTGATCGATTCCGATACCACGATTATCTCAATTAACGTCAGCCCCAAACCCGCCGAACATTACGCCAAAATTGCAAAACTGGCAACCGACGCGCTTCATTATCTCGGCAGCGACAAATCGGTATCGGCGGATGACCTTCACTTTGACCAGAGTTATTACGCCCCCGGCTACGAAATGCCGAACCCGGGGGCTTCGGAAGCGATCAAGCTGCTGGCGCGTACGGAAGGCATCCTTCTTGACCCCGTCTACACCGGCAAGGGTTTTGCCGGCATGCTGGATTACATCCGAACCGGTAAAGTTCCGCAGGGAAGCACCGTTGTTTATTGGCATACCGGCGGGGCAACCGCCCTTTTCGCAGAAAAGGCGATTGTCGGAGATATCTTTGAATAAAAGAAAAGGAGCCGCATGAGCACTGGATTTTCCAGCCTTCATGCGGCTTTAAAATAGTTCGCGAGATTTGGGAACTGACCCGCACCGCGTTCCGCAGTTCCTTGAATTTCCATCCATATTCCTCCACCTGACTTTCAATATCCGGGAAATAGTATTAAAATTTTAAAAAATAGTGCTTGCTCGTTACGTTACGTCATGTATTACAATCAATATTGTTAGGAGGTCAAATATGGAAAATTCGGAAGAATGTTTGTTGACAGTTGGTGAATTGGCAGAAAAGGTCGGTGTAACGGTAAGAACGCTGCAATACTATGACAAAACAGGCCTATTGAAATCCACCTTTAGCGAAGGCGGACGCAGAATGTATACGTGCGAAGATATTCTGCGACTCCAGCAAGTTCTATTTTTAAAATCATTCGGATTTCCTCTAAAGGAGATTAAAAGCAAAATACTAAGTCATAAATCATCTTCGGATCTTGAGCAAATTTTTGCACAGCAGCGTGAAATACTTCTTGGACAAATCAGCAATGACCGTAGAATTGTAAATATGCTTGATACGGTTATCAACGAAATTAAATCCGGAGGCAATGTAAGTATTGGCAAACTTACGGCTATTTTAGGTTTGATGAAACAGGGCAACCCCTATGCATTTGTGCTTCGATACTTTGGCGACGAACAGCTAAAGACTGTTTTTCAACGGTTTGAGTTTTCGGAAGCCTCTGACCCTTTTTTAAACCAGCTGAAATGCCTGTTTTCTCGAATGGTTAACCTTAACAGTAGCGGGGCAGATCCCTCCGGAAAAGAAGGGCAGAAACTGGCGGAGGATTGGTGGAACATGGTGACCGGATTCACTGAGGGAGATCAAGGATTACTTAATACACTCCTTTTTGCCGGCCGGGATATGGGAAACTGGCCCAAAGGGACTGAAAATTTACAGCAGGCTTTCCAGTACTTTTTAACGAAAGCACTTAACATCTATTTAATTCGTAACGGGATTCGGATTCCGGAATCTGACGAGACTAAAAATGGTTAAAGTTTGTTTGGCTATTTTAAGAAAGGATGTCTTCTATGAAAAAGACTTTCGAGCTTATTTCTAAGATTTTACTGCTCTGTGCATTTTTATTTGTTTGTATGGCAGCGTTTTCTCCGGTTACTGGAAATCAGAACTCAAAACCTTCTGAAGATGCTATTCTGCAGCTTTTAATTTATTGCATTCTTACTGCGTCTATCTTAACATTAATTATTAATAAATCCAGCGTTCGCGGGCTGCATTTGACAGTGGTCTGTTTTACTATTTCTTGGGGAATTCAGTATTTCATGACGCAAATTGAAACCTTATATTTCAATAATTCTGTAAAAATGCCATTGTCAGTTCTTGTCAGGACAGTAACTTACGGAGCACTGTATACGGCAGTTGTTTGCCTTTTTGCTGTTTTTTTATTTGGGAAATTTAAAAATACTGATATTGCGCCCAATCAACAAAAAGCCAAGCTGCCAATCGGTAAATTCATCAGGGATATAATCGCTTTATCACTTATCTATGTAGTTACTTATTTTACATTTGGATATTTTGTAGCATGGCAGTTTACAGACGTAAGACTCTTTTATACTGGTAGCACACGCATTTTAAATTTCTTCGGGCATATGTCCAACCAGTTCCGACAGGATCCCATACTTCCGCTTTTCCAGCTGTTTAGGGGATTCCTGTGGGCATTAATTGCAATTCTTATTTTGAAATCACTAAAGCTCAGAAATCGCATCGCTTTTGTTATCATTCCTGGTCTTATTTTCAGTGTGTTAATTTCCTCAATGCTGTTATTTCCAAATGCCTACATGCCGGTAACGGTACGCATTGGTCACTCTTTTGAACTGTTCACATCCATGATGACATTTGGCATCATTTCCTCATTTATTTTCAAAAAGCAGTTTTTCGCCGATAGCTATGATAACTATCAAGACAGCACCACTGCCCATTTGTAACAATCTTCAAGTTTAAGTCAACAAGAAGTTCCGTTACTCACCACATAGGCAAAAAGACGAGGAATACCCAGATAGGGTATTCCTCATTTTGGTCGGAGTGAAATTATAGGACTTGGAGAAATCCAGTAATAGCATGGTTAACAGGTAGTTAACAAGCCAGTATTTTATAATGGAGTTCTGCTTCCCTGAATTGCTTTGATAAACTGAAGCACTACTAGCGTCAGAGAAATAAGTTTGGTTAAGAATAAGATTACATCGGATACAATATTCTTTTTTGCCTGTACTTTATCCTTCTGATTTAGTCGAATAGAATATATAATTTGAAATATGCCCCGGGAGGCTCCATATATACCGAAAATCAGGCAGAAAAAGCCAATGATATTCCATAGAGAATTTTTGAGAATAAAGAAAAGTGCAGCCCAAACTGCTAAAAATAAAACTCCAACCCACAAATCGTCAAAACCTTTGATTGTGGACATCGATTTGCTCTTGTTAAACTCAACCCACAGTCCTAACGCTCCTACCACAATAAATACCCACTGGACAATTTTTCCTGCTAATTCATTTCCAAAGTAGTTTGGGACAAAAAGGAGAAACAAGCCTACAAAAATAAAAGCAAAGCCCAACGTAAGTCCATTTATTTTACTGTCAATCTCCTCGGAGAAAACAATTTTCTTTTCGTTTTTTGTTGACATTATATTCACTCCCAAAGCTATCTTCTTTCTCGTAATTATACCATACAAAATAAATTCTGTCACTTCATTTAACGTTTGAGTGTCCCTATAAGACCTGCCTCCCGTAAACCCGCATAGATACAGGCAAAGCAAAAGGCCGTCGATAAAATCGACGGCCTTTTCAATGGTCCGAGTGGCGAGACTTGAACTCACGGCCTCTTGACCCCCAGTCAAGCGCGCTACCAACTGCGCCACACCCGGAAACAACAAAAATTATTTTAACACATACATAACTTAATTGCAAGCAAATCTATAAAATTCGCCTTAAATTTGTTTCATATCCAATAGAAGTTGCCGGATCATCTTCTGTTTCGAGCGGCGAGACTTGAACTGGCGGTCGCATGGCCCCCGGTCAAGCGACCGCCCACTGCGGCAAACGCGGAAATAATAAAAATGAGCCAGACATGCGGGCTGTGCCGGTTGCCTGGCTCAAAAAGATCAAACGTCCATTGAATCGCTGAAAAATTTGTTGTGAACGGCGGTAACGCCCTTGTCGGCGTCGGCGCGGTCTACCAGAACAGAAACCTTGATTTCGCTGGTAGCAATCATCTGGATATTGATATTTGCTTCATACAAGGCTTCAAACATCTCGGCGGCAACGCCCGGATGGGTTTCCATGCCTGCGCCCACGATGGACACCTTCGCCACGTTATCATCGTAAACCACGCTGGTAGCACCGATGAGTTCAACATACGGATTCAGAATATCAATCGTCTCTTTCAGATTGGCCTGATTCATTGTAAAACTGATATCCTTGGTACCGTTTCTGCCGACGGACTGGAGAATAATATCAATATTAATATTTTTAGCGGAAAGCTTGGAGAAAATCTTAAATGCGAGGCCCGGTCTGTCCGGAACGCCTATGATTGATACACGGGCCACATCCTCGTCCTTTGCGATACCGCTGATCAGCATTTTTTCCATTTTTTTTGCCTCCTTCACGATTGTACCGGGTTTTCGGGTCATGCTGGAAAGAACCTCAAGCTCAATGCCGTATTTCTTAGCCATTTCAACCGAACGGTTGTTAAGTACCTGCGCGCCGAGCGTAGCAAGCTCAAGCATTTCGTCGTAGGAAATTACGTCAAGCTTCCGGGCATTTTTTACCTTGCGCGGGTCGGCGGTGAAAACGCCTTCCACATCCGTATAAATCTGGCACAAGTCCGCATTCATGACTGCCGCGATTGCAACCGCGCTGGTGTCCGAACCGCCGCGGCCGAGCGTGGTCATATCATTGTAGCGGTTGACGCCCTGAAATCCTGTTACAATGACAATGTTTCTCTTATCGAGTTCCTTTTTAATGCGGTCCGGGACCACACGCTTGATTCGGGCGCTTCCGTAGGCGGAGCTTGTAATAAACCCGGCCTGCCAGCCCAGCAGCGAAACGACCGGATAACCGAGCTTTTCGATGGCCATTGCCAGCAGTGAGGCGGAAATCTGTTCGCCGGAGGTCAGCAGCATATCCATTTCCCTTTTGGAAGGGGTTGTGTTGATTTCGTTTGCCTTTTCAATCAGGTCGTCGGTGGTATCGCCCTGCGCGGATACGACCACAACGATATCGTTTCCCTGCGCATAGGCCTTTGTAACAATATCCGCAACATTAAAAACGCGTTCGGCATTTGCAACCGAACTTCCGCCGAATTTTTGGACTATCAGGCTCATAAGGTTCTGTCCCCCATATCTTCAACTATATAATTACTCGATTGAAATCTGCGCGCCCTGGGAATCCGTGCTCAGCACTTTAATCTGCCAGCCGGCTATCCCTTTTTCCTCCAGATGATTGGCCGCATACTTCGCAAAGTTCTCGGTATCGTCGGCGTCAATCATGGAAATGATGGTCGGCCCCGCCCCGCTGACATAGGTTCCGAGGGAACCGAGCTCATAGCTGAGACGGAAAACGCTGTCAAGATTGTCGATCAGGCTGGCGCGGTAAGGCTGATGGATTTTATCCTGAACCGCTACGCGCAGATTTTCCAGTTTCCCGGAAAACAGGGAAGCCGCCATAAGCGCGGAACGCGAAAGGTTATAAACCGCGTCGCTCCGCGAATACTGCTCCGGCAAAACCGACCTGGCTTTCTCCGTCTTCAGTTCAAACGGAGGGATAAAAAGCGCAAAACGGATTTTTTCAGAAACCGGAACGCTTACGCTGTAAACCCTGCCGGCTTCAATCGCGGAAGCGGCAAGCCCGCCCTCGATGGCAGGGGTGGTATTGTCCGGATGCCCTTCGATTTTAGCGGCGAGATTAATCAAATCCTGTTTGCTCAGAGGGCTGCCCAAAAGACGGTTTGCACCAAGAATTCCCGCTACGATGCACGCGGAGCTGCTTCCCAGACCGCGGGCCATGGGAATATTGTTCAGCTGGACGATTTTCAGCCCCGGCAGCTGCCGCCCGCATTTTTCATAAACCTGCTTTGCCGCCCAAAAAATCAGGTTGCTGTCATCGGTTGGAACTTTGATATCGTCCTTGCTGGAGATATCAAGCGTGTCGGATTCCTCCATCCATACCTGATTGTACAGATTTAGCGCAATTCCGAGCGAATCAAAACCGGAACCAAGATTTGCGCTGGTTGCCGGCACTTGAATTCTTATCATAACATCAACATCCTATATCAATTATTACAGATCGCTTATGCGAATTGTATTCAGTATCTGAACGCCGCCCGCTTCAAGCTCCGCAAGCTTTGCGGAGATTTCCTTTTCCTTCATGCAGGCTGTAACAAACGCAATTTCTCCGCTTTCCGCGTTTTTGCGGGAAAGACGCGGGACACTGCCGAAAATTGCAGTGATTTTCTTAAACACGGCAGCCTCGTCTTCCGTTTTGGCGCGAACGTACATAGCCGTTTCGTTCAGCAGATAATCCTCCACATAGTCCTTGGAGCCGTCCTCCCAGTAGAGATATTTTCTGGCTTTAAAATGCTTGACGCAGTCGATTACATCCGCAACGACCGCGCTCGCGGTGGGAAGCTTGCCGGCGCCCTTTCCGTAGAATACAACGTCCCCGGTAGAATCACCGCGCAC
>JAEWUH010000162.1 GCA_023397245.1 Bacillota bacterium
TCGATCAGCGGCTTGGCGATCTTGATTCGGTCAAACGGAAACAGTTTGAGACTTCCCAACGAGGAATAGCCTGTCCCGAAATCATCGATTGAGATGGAAACCCCGGCATTTTTAAACTGGTTCGCAATTTCGCTCATCCGGTACTTGTCTGCCATTGCCACGCCTTCCGTTATTTCAATATCCACCCACTTTGGGTTCACATTATGCGCTTTCATGGCGGACTGCAGGTCACGGATAAAGCTGCTTTGATCCAGCTGCCTGGGCGAAACATTGATTCCCATCTGGAGTTCCATTCCGTAATAATGGTTCCAGCTGTCGATCTGGCTGACAGCCTTTCGCATCACCCAATCGCCGATCGGCATGATGCAGCCGGTCTCTTCCGCCAGAGGGATAAACTCATCCGGCGGTATAAACCCTTTCTGGGGGCTGTTCCAGCGCAGCAGCGCTTCCATCCCGATCAGCTTTTTGTCCGGAATGCTGAACTGCGGCTGATAAAAGAGCTTGAATTCCTGATCATAATCGACCGTTTTCAGTAATATTTCGATTTCGTTTTTTCGCTGAATCGCGCCGGAAAGCTCTTCGCTGAACGAAACGTACTTGTTGCAGCCAAGCTTCTTAGCCTGATACATGGCGATATCCGCGTTTTTCAGCAGCATATCGCTGTTTTCGGCATCCAGCGGATAAATTGAAATTCCCACGCTGACCGTAAGGGAAAACGCGTAATTATCGATTTTAAGAGTTTCCCCGCAGGCTTCAATCACCTGCTCCGCAAGCTTTTCCGCCTCGCAGTAGCCGCAGTTTGCGTGCACCGCAAAGATAAACTCGTCGCCGCCGAGGCGCGCCAGCGTGTTGTTCGGCTGCTTAAACCGCATCAGGCTTTTCGACAGTTCCAGCAGAACCTGATCGCCCACAAAATGGCCGTATATATCGTTGATCGTTTTAAAACGGTCCACATCGATAAACAAAAGCGCAATGGTTTCCCCCGGCTTAACCATTGAAAGCCGTTCCGTCAGGCGGCGGATAAAGCTGCGGCGGTTGTAAAGATTGGTAACCAGGTCGCGGTTGGATAAATAGTCGAGCTCCTTTGTGCGGTCCGCAATACGACTTTCCAGCTCGGCGTTCAGATCGTATTCCTTTTTCAGAAGCTGGTCGGCTTTGATGGAGCCCTGAATATAAACGGTAAGGCTCATATAGGCGAGCGTAATGAAGAGGAAAACCAGCAGATCCGTAAGGACAAAGCCCTTGAAGACGACGGTCAGAAGCAGGCCCGATAAGATAAACAGGCCCTTGTTCTTGCCGCCTACATTGGAAAACTCATGTTCGCCGGCTCCGCTGTCCGCACGGAACATCTCTGCCGCCACGGCAATGCCGAGCAGCGAGGCCATATAGGCCGCGTCAATCAAAGAATTGGGGATATAAATCTTGTTTAGGTCCAGATAAAACCAATACAGGTCCGAAACAATATACAGAAAAATCGAGCCGATAGAAACATACAGATAATGCGGAAGTTTTCCGCCGTGAATGGAGAAACACCATACCGCAATACAGATAAAAGCGGCAACATCAATCATAATGCTGGTGGACGTGATCCAGCCCTCATTGCCGATCCGGCTGATCATTTCAGGGTTTTTATCAAAAAACAGAATCCACAGCAAAAAGAGGCTGGTCGTCGACATCATAATGGAATCCACGATTAGCTGGATTGCGTTCCATTTCCGGAATTGATAAACAGAATAAATAAAAATCGCGGCAAACAGGAAGAAATTCGTTCCCATGTACAGAACGGAAATCAGGAGGCTTTCCTGCGGGTCACGGTGAAAGACAAGGTCAAACAACGCCCACAAAACATCGGCGGCAGCCCAGGAAAGGCACGCCATGCCTAATGCAGCCCAAATGCGGTTGATTTTGCGGGCCCGGTCGGACCTGAAATATGTATTGAGGATAACAGCGGATGCCAGCAGCGCGCAGAACGGGGATAAAATATCACCGAAAAATTCATTCTGCAGGATGCTCACAATCAGATATAATAGGAAAGAAACCGCAATCACAGGAAATGCTGGATTCCATGTCTTGTTTTTCATTTCAATCACACATTCAGTTCAATTTAAAATTCTCAGTTTTCGGCATACATTACCTTATTCGTAAAAAATCCGATTAATTTTGGTGCTGTTCGGAAATATTTTGCTAAATAATGGAAAATCAGCCGTTCTTTTGTAACGTCCGGGGAACAGATTTTTTTAACTCTGCTTACTCTAATCGAATTATACCATATTTACCTTATTTTGTTAATATTTTTGTATGATTTATTCACATTATTATGTGCTGTACCCCCTGCTTAACGCCGGGGAATCCCCGCGCGGCTTACCCGGTGTTTTATTGATGCTTGCTTTTCGGCAGCAACCCGTGCGGCAGAATCCGGAGGGGGTAACGGATAGAACCGCTGTGTTTAAATATATTTTCATAATAATTGCGTGCGTCAGAATTAAAATTTATTTAGTATGCATATATTGTACTAGCACAACCGCAAAGGCGGTTATTCGAATGAAAAAACTGTTAGGAGGAATCAAATTGGGAAAGTATGTTATGGCTCTGGACGCCGGTACAACCAGCTCACGCTGCATTTTATTCAACGAGCGGGGTGAAATGTTAAGCGTAGCGCAAAAAGAATTCACGCAGTATTTTCCAAAACCCGGCTGGGTGGAGCACGACGCAATGGAAATCTGGTCTACGCAGGCGGGGGTTGCCCAGGAAGCAATGCAGAAGATCAACGCCTCGGCCGAAGATATTGCGGCAATCGGCATTACAAACCAGCGTGAAACAACGGTTGTATGGGATAAGGAAACCGGGGAGCCCGTTTACCACGCGATCGTCTGGCAGTGCAGGCGCACCTCGGAATACTGTGACGAGCTGAAGGCGAAAGGTCTCACAGACATTTTCCGGCAAAAGACCGGTCTGGTGATCGACGCATATTTTTCCGGCACAAAACTGCGGTGGATTCTTGAAAACGTACCCGGCGCACGGCAGAAAGCGGAAGAAGGAAAGCTGCTGTTCGGTACAATCGACTCCTGGCTGATCTGGAAACTTACAAAAGGGAAAGTCCACGTAACGGATTATTCGAACGCTTCCCGCACAATGCTTTACAATATTCAGGAACTGCAATGGGATAAGGATATCCTGAAGGAACTGAATATCCCGGAGTGCATGCTGCCGGAAGTAAAACCCTCCAGCTGCATTTACGGTGTGACCGATTCGTCCCTATTCGGCGGGGAAATCCCGATTGCGGGCGCCGCGGGCGACCAGCAGGCCGCTTTGTTCGGCCAGACCTGCTTTGGAGCGGGAGAGGCAAAGAATACATACGGAACAGGCTGCTTCCTGTTGATGAATACCGGCGAAAAGGCCGTCTACTCCAAAAACGGACTGGTCACGACCATCGCCTGGGGACTTGACGGAAAGATCAACTACGCGCTGGAAGGCTCCATCTTTGTTGCCGGCGCGGCAATCCAGTGGCTGCGCGACCAGCTCAGGCTGGTGGACAGTTCCCCGGATTCGGAGTATATGGCGGGCAAGGTCAAGGACACAAACGGCGTCTATGTCGTTCCGGCGTTTACCGGCCTTGGCGCTCCCTATTGGGATCAGTACGCGCGCGGCACCATCGTCGGTCTTACGCGCGGCGTAAATAAATACCATCTCATTCGCGCCACGCTGGAATCGCTCGCCTACCAGACGCTGGACGTTCTGAAAGCGATGGAGCAGGATTCCGGGATTACGCTGAACTCCCTGAAAGTGGACGGCGGCGCCTGCGCCAACAACCTCTTAATGCAGTTCCAGGCGGATATTATCGGCGCACCGGTGCACAGGCCGGTCTGCGTGGAAACAACGGCCATGGGCGCGGCTTATCTGGCGGGCCTTGCCGTAAAGTACTGGAACAGCAAGGAAGACGTCGTGAAGAACTGGCAGATTTCCCGCATATTCGAACCGGATATGGAAGACGAAGTCCGCGGCAGCCTGATCGACGGCTGGCACAAGGCGGTAAACTGCTCCCTCGGCTGGGCGAAAAACTAATTTCTTCCCCTTAACGGGAAAATATAACGAAATTGAGGTGTATCAACGTATGTTACCTTATCTTGCAGAATTTTTGGGAACTGCTTTTCTGATCATTCTGGGCGACGGCGTTGTTGCCAACGTATGTCTGAACAAAACCGGCATGAAGGGCGCCGGCTCGATCCAGATCACGTTTGCATGGGGCCTTGCGGTACTGCTGCCGGCGTTTGTGTTCGGTGCGGCTTCCGGTGCGCACTTCAATCCGGCTCTTACAATCGCTCTGGCCGCGGCGGGAAGCTTTGCGTGGGGCATGGTGCCCGGCTACATCGTGGCGCAGGTGCTCGGCGGAATTTTAGGCGGCTGCATCGTTTACCTGCTGTTCAAGGATCACTTTGACGCAACGGATAATCCGGATACGATTCTCGGCTGCTTCTCCACCGGTCCCTCCATCCGCAATATTCCGCGCAATTTCCTTTCCGAAGTCGCCGGTACATTCGTCCTCGTTTTCATGATCATGGGCGTAGGCAATGTAAAGGGAGCCACCACAGTCGGCCTGAACTATCTGCTTGTCTTCGGCATCATCGTTTCCATCGGCATGTCTCTTGGCGGACTGACCGGATATGCAATCAACCCGGCCCGTGACCTTGGCCCGCGCATTGCGCACGCC
The DNA here is from genome assembly GCA_023397245.1 of Bacillota bacterium. Classification (GTDB taxonomy): domain Bacteria; phylum Bacillota; class Clostridia; order Oscillospirales; family Acutalibacteraceae; genus DATAML01. Next base: position 4,709 of record JAEWUH010000162.1, read on the forward strand.
ATTCTGCCCATTAAGAACAAGGGCAGCTCCAAATGGGATTACGGCCTCATCGTCCCCACCTTCGGCCCGATTGTCGGCGCGTTGCTTGCAGCGCTGCTGTTCAAAGTCATTCCGTGGTAGGAAACTGACCGCTTCGCAGGGGCAAACCGGTTTTGCCCCTGCATTTTCTTATTGTATAGTCGATTCACTTTAAAAGGGCATAAAAAAGTAGTAAAATAGATCATGGTATATGATTTCCGGGCTTGGCTCAAAGCCGGATTGAGAAAAAGCTTACCTCGTTTGACTCTTTAGACTTTGCTGTTTCAGACTGTTTTAATGTGAACTGACTATAAATAAAAGGGACAAAAGGATTGGTGCTTCACTATGATGGATGTAATTATTATAGGCGGAGGCGCCGTAGGGTGCTCCGTTGCGCGGAATCTGGCCAGATATGACCTGCGCACTGCCCTGCTGGAGAAGGCTTCCGACATCTGCGAGGGGCAGAGCAAGGCAAACACGGCGATTGTCCACGGCGGTTACGACGCAAAACCCGGCACACTGAAAGCCCGGTTCAACGTTCTGGGAAACCTTATGTACGGGGAAGTCTGTTCCGAGCTGGATGTCCCGCTCAAATGGAACACTTCTCTGGTGGTCGCTTTTTCGGAGGACGGGATCCCCAAGCTGGAAGAGCTGAAAAAACAGGGCGAAGCAAACGGCGTAAAAAAGCTGAGCGTTATCGGCCGGGAAGAACTGCGCAGGCGCGAACCAAATATTGGGCAGCAGGCCTATGCTGCGCTGCTGGTTGAAACGGGCGGCATCGTCTGCCCCTATGAGCTGACGGCTGCCAGCGCGGAAAACGCCGCGGAAAACGGCGTTCTGTTTTACCGCAATACTCCCGTGGAAAACATTGAAAAAGGCGACGGCTGCTGGATTGTAAAAAGCGGCGGCAGGAGTTTTGCCGCCAGAGCCGTGATCAACTGCGCGGGGCTTTATTCCGACCAAATCAACAATATGGTTTCCGAAAATAAGTTTCGCATTACTCCGAGGAGGGGCGAATATTATATCATCGATAAAAAGTACGCCGACCTGTTCCACGCGTCGATCTTCCAGCTCCCGACGAAAATGGGCAAGGGCATTCTGGTTACGCCCACCGTGGATGGCACCATTCTGATCGGGCCGACGGCGGAGGATATCGACGACTGCTCGGACACACGCACCACGGCGGAGGGACTTGCGAAAGCCGTAAAATTCGGAAGCGTCACCTGGGAGAATATTCCCATGCGGGATGTGATAACCACCTTCTCCGGGATACGCGCGCACTGTGACAGGGACGAATTCATTCTGGGCGAAGCGCCGGACGCACCGCTGTTCTTCAACGCCGGCGGGGTGGAATCCCCCGGTCTTACGGCTTCCCCGGCAATTGGAAAGTATCTGGCGGATTTGGCTGCGGAAAAGCTGAACGCCAGGCCGAGTCCCAATTTCAACCCCATTCGCCGGACCATCCCGAAATTCCGGGAAATGACGGATTCCCAGCGGCGGGAGGCCATCGCGTTTAACCCGGATTACGCAAAAATCGTATGCCGGTGCGAAACCGTGACGGAAGCGGAAATACGGGAAGCAATCCGCAGACCGGTGGGCGCAAGGACGGTCGACGGGGTCAAGCGGCGCACCCGCGCCGGGATGGGCCGGTGCCAGGCCGGCTTCTGCACGCCGCGAACCGTTCAGATTCTGTGCGAGGAATTGAATCTGTCCCCTCTGGAAGTTACAAAATTCGGGGGTAATTCCAAACTGCTGGACAGCTTTCTTTTTGAAAAGGGGATTGAAAACGATGCGTAACGTCGATCTTGTCATTGTCGGCGGCGGGCCGGCGGGGCTTGCGGCGGCCGTTTCCGCCTATGAGCGGGGCTGCCGGGATATCCTGATTCTGGAACGCGAGGAAACCCTCGGCGGGATTTTAAAGCAGTGCATCCACAACGGGTTCGGCCTGCACACCTTCCACGAGGAACTGACCGGGCCGGAATACGCCCTCCGATACATTGAAAAAATACTTTCTTATCAAATTCCCTATCAGTGTGACACCATGGTGCTGGATGTTACGGAAGGCAAGACCATTACGGCGGTCAGCCGGACAAACG
>JAEWUH010000167.1 GCA_023397245.1 Bacillota bacterium
AATCGCAAACAGGTTGAAGAAGAATGTCAGCAATGTATTCAGCAGAATATTAAGCCCGGTTATGCTGGCCCCGATTCCAAGTCCGATATTGTTGATTGTAAGCGCAAAGGCAAGTGTAATGCATTCCTTTACGTCGATGGTTCCGGATTGATCCGTATCGGCGTTTTCCGGGTGCTCCAGTAAATCCAGATATTCATTCCGCTCCTTTTTTTGATATGTATTCTGCGTTTTAATGCCGCGTCTTTTCAGATAGTCCTCCGCGATGACCCAAAGGCCGATTGCAATCAGGATGATGCTTCCGAAAGCATTGGAAAGGTACACGGGCATACATTTGCGGATTACAAGGCCGAAGGTCATGGAAAAGAAAGTTCCTGCTGCTGAAATAACGGAGATTAAGATGCTGCTTAATATTCCGATTTTAATTTTCTTGATACCATAGGCAACTCCAACGGCGAAGCTGTCAATATTCGCAGAGATTACAAAAAGTACAGGGGAGAGAAAGTGCATGAGTGCTTCATCCTTTCAATCGTTTTATCTGTATGGTATTCAGCAAGGGAAAAATTGGTTCCGCAAATGCTCTTTATAAGACGTTTATTGGAATACTCAGAATAGCTCGGACCTATTTTAATAAACCAAAAAATAAAAGCCGACATTAACGGCTTTTATTTTTTTTGTTCTAAGCGGGTCAAGTTGTCCATATCTATGTTATTGAAAGGAAGGACAGCCTAATGGAAAAATTCAGCGATTCAAGATTTGATTCGGCTGCAAATGTGATCAGTGACCGAATCGGAAAGTTCCTTAAAATTTTGCCGCACGATATAAAAAGCCAGGCGCAGGAACTGAGGCTGCGTGTAAATAATCCGGTTTCGGTCTGCTGCACAAACGGAATCTATTTTTTAAGCCGGTACGGCAGGCTTGTATGTTACCCGAACGTCGACATGATCCTTGCGGACAAAACCGATATAGACGAAAGCTTCCGCAGTATCTGCAGTTACTCGATACACAGCCATCAGAACGAAATTAAGAACGGTTTTATCACACTTTGCGGGGGGCACCGGGTGGGCATCAGCGGAACTGCGGTATATCACGACGGAATCCTGATCGGTATGCGCGATGTTTCCTCCATAAATATCCGTATCGCGCGGGAAATCACCGGTTCCGCAGACGAACTTTTCAGTGCGCTGAAAGACAACATTTCCTCCGGCCTGCTGATTGCCGGCGCTCCCGCAAGCGGAAAAACTACCCTGCTGCGCGATATCGCCCGTCAGCTTTCCAGCGGAACCTGCGGGGACATCAAAAAAGTAACTGTGGTCGATGAACGCGGCGAGCTTGCAGGTACATATATGGGCATTCCGCAGAACAATCTGGGATTTTGCAGCGATGTGCTGAACGGATACCCGAAAGCGGACGGAATCATGCAGGCAATCCGTTCCCTCTCGCCCGAATTTATTGTATGCGACGAGCTGGGCGGAAACGATGAAGTGCGTGCGGTGGAACAGGGCTTAAACGCGGGTGTCAGCATTATTTCCAGTATTCATGCGGGCAGCATCGATGAGTTCTTAAAAAGGAAGCAGGCAATCGCTTTGCTGGAAACCGGCGCGTTCGGCAGTGTGGTTATGCTGAACGGACACGACAGACCGGGTAAAGTAAAAGAAATTTACAGGGCGGGTGATTTACTTGCTAAAATTAACGGGACTGCTGATTCTGATTGCGGTGGGGACTCTCGCGGGGTATATGGAGTCGCATAAGCTTTCCAAGAGGGTAGAACAGCTGGAGGCGTTTCTGCGCTTTCTTTCTGCCGCACAGACGGAGATTCGCTTTGCGGCGCTGCCGGTGGAAGAAATTGTGGAGAGGCACTGCGGAGATGTGGAATTTTTAAAGCTGTGCGGTCAAAAATGCGGCGGCGGCACGAGTTTTTTAACTGCCTGGGAAGAAGGAATCCGATTGGGGACAAAGGGCTGCGGATTTACCGAGTCGGATTTAAGCCTTTTTTACCGCTTTGGCGAAGGATTCGGCGCAAGCGATACGGAAGGTCAGCTTTCCCACTGCGGCTTATATTCCGAATTAGTCGGTGAAAATCTGAAAAACGCAAGGGAAGACAAACGGCAAAAATCCAAGCTGTATCAGGTACTGGGCGTCTTTTCCGGTATGGCCGCCGCACTGCTTTTAAGCTGAGCTCAGAAACCGCTGGATGAATTCCGATGCACGCCTTGGTTTAATCAAGTGCTTTCCAAAAAACGGAGGAAACAAAATGGATGTGGATTTAATTTTTAAAATCGCGGCGATCGGGATTCTGGTTGCGGTCCTGAATCAGCTGCTGATTCGCTCCGGGCGTGAAGAGCAGGCCATGATGACGACGCTCGCCGGGCTGATCGTTGTGCTGATGATGATCGTACAGCAGATCGATATCCTATTTAAATCGATTAAATCGATATTCGGGTTATAGGCTATGAACATCGTTGCAATAGCCGGAATTGCCATCCTGGCGGCTATCCTGGCGGCAATGCTGAGGCGTTACCATCAGGAATATTCGGTGATTCTCAGTATTGCCGCAGGAATAATCATCCTGTTTGAAGTGTTTGCCAATATAACGCCGGCAGTCAGGCAAATCAATACACTCCTTTCTTCCTCCGGGCTTTCCACAGAATATGCCGCAATTTTATTCAAAGCACTTGGAATCTGTTTTCTGGCCCAGTTTGCCGCCGATTCCTGCCGCGACGCGGGTGAGAGCGCGCTGGCTTCAAAGGTTGAGCTTGCCGGAAAAATCGCAATCGTAATTCTGTCGCTGCCTCTCTTTGAAAATATTGCGAGCACCGCGGTTGGCTTAATAGGTGCATGAAATGAAAAAATTTTTATGTTTTCTCCTTTTGATGACGGTTCTCTTCGCTTTTCCGATGCGTGTCCGGGCAGCGGATAAGAACTTTTTTTATGAACAGCAGCTGAAACAGAGCGGGGCGGAAGAACTGCCGGATTCTCTTCCCAATGATACACGCAAAACCCTGGATGATCTCGGCGTGAACGGCATCGACTGGAAAAACATTACTTCTATTACACCGGGAAATTTGTTCCTGCAGATTCTTTCCATTGCGGGAGGAAAATCATCCGAGCCCTTGAAAGCGGCGGTTTCCGTAACGGCAATCATGCTTCTGTGTGCACTTCTGAACGGAATGAAGCTGTCCTTCGGGGAAAAACCGATGGGCGGGGTAATCGGCATGGTCGGAACGCTGTGTATCTGTTCGGTTGTGGTACAGCCTATCGTTTCCTGCATTGCGAATTCGGCGGGCGTCATGAAAGCCGCGGCGGGTTTTCTGCTTGCCTGCGTGCCGGTTTTAGCCGGAATCATGATCGCAGCCGGGCAGCCCGTTTCGGCCGGTTCCTATCAGCTTCTGATGATGGCCGCGGGGAATGTAATTTCTATCCTTTCCGCCGGTATTCTTGTTCCGATGATGAATATTTTTCTTGCGCTCTCGGTTGTCTCGGCAGTTTCACCGAATATCAATTTGAAGGGATTATGCGACGTTTTCAGCAAAACCGTCAAGTGGGTGATCGGGTTCTGTATGACGGTTTTTACGGGGCTCCTTACTGTGCATGGCATCGTTTCCGGTTCGGTCGACAGTGCGGGCTCCAAAACGGCAAAATTCATTGTAAGCAGTTTTGTGCCGGTAGTCGGCAACGCGCTGGGGGAAGCGCTCCACACAATCAGCGGCTGCATCAAGATGCTGAAATCAGGGGTCAGCGCGTTCGGGCTTCTTGCCGGAGTCTTTATTTTTCTGCCAGTGATTGTTCAGTGCCTGATGTGGCTGCTTACCTCAAATATCTGCGCTGCAATCGGGGATATATTTGAGCAGAAGGAAATCACTTCGCTTTTAAGAGCCTGTTCCACCGTCCTGAGTACCATGCTTGCCATTTTGCTTAGCTGTATGACCGTTTTGACCGTTTCAACGGTCATTATGCTGATTGTCGGAGGAGCGTCATGAATTCAGTCAGAATATGGTCGGCTGCGATCTGCATGGCGGCGCTTGCCGCAAGCATACTGCAAAGCCTGGTTCCGAACGGTTCTATGGAACGCATGGTCAAATTTATTATCGGTGCGTTTATAATCTGCGCGCTGATCCAGCCGCTTTCCAGAGTAATTCCGGATGTGAAGGTGAACCTGAACGAATCAAAAAGACAATCCGTAAATTCCCGTCTGGCCGGTACGGTGGAAAAGCAGTATTCGGACGCAGCGGAAGAAAGCATCCGGAACTTAGTGGCCGCGGAATTAAATAAATTGGATATAAAATGCAAAAATGTTACTGTGATTATGGATACAAACGAAACTGGCAGCATATCAATTAACAAAGTGGTTGTAATACTCGCAAAAGGATATGACGGTGACTGCCAAAAGGCGCAGAATCATCTGGAAAAAACACTGGGGATCAAAATGGAGGTTACTGCAGATGACGGTAAAGGATGACGCTGAAAAGAAGGGGAAAGAAACAATATTTGATAAGCTGGCCAAAAATGAAACTTACCGCAGGGCCATCATAATTGCTGCATTTGTCGGGATCGCCCTTATTTTTCTCTCCTCTTTGTTTAGAAATGACGGTGCCGCCGCAACCAAAACGAGTGCAAGCCAGACCGGGATAACGGCCGAGCAGTATGCCGCGAGCCTGGAGCAGAGCCTTACGGACATCGTTTCACACATTCAGGGGGCCGGGGCGGCAAAAGTGCTTGTTACGCTGGAACGAAGCACCGAGTATGTTTATGCAACCGAGGAAAAAAAGAGCAACCAGACCGCCGAAGATAAGTCCGGCGGTTCAGCCACAAAAAATGAGGCGAATGTAGACACCGAAACAACATACATACTTGTAAAGGATGCCGACGGCGCCCAGAAAGCAATTCCGATTACCGAGGTCCAGCCGGTTATAAAGGGTGTGGTGGTTGTATGTGACGGCGGCGATAATCCGACCGTGCAGCAGAATATCATTTCAGCCGTTACAACGGCGCTTAATATTACTTCTGTGCGCGTGTGCGTGATAAAAGCAAAATAATTTTAAACAGGAGGAAACATTATTATGACTATGGGAAAACGTCAGCTCGTTCTTGCGGCTTTGGTAGTCGCGCTTGGTGCGGCGGTATATTTGAATTGGCAGTTTTCCGGCGATAATCAGCTGCTGGCAACCAATGCGGTAACTTCGACTTCCGACCGTGAACTGGGAGAAGCCCGTCTTGTGGACGGCTCAGCGGTATCGGGCGCCCCGAAGTCCGCTTCATCCGCCGTTCAGGCCAACGCGGGTACAGATACATATTTCAGCGAAGCGCGCCTTTCCCGCCAAAAGGCAAGGGATCAGGCGGTAGAGCTTCTGGAAAAAACGCTTTCCAACGCAAAATCAAATGATACCGCCAAAAAAGAGGCGGTTGTGCAGGCTGCCGCGGTTGCGCAGAACACCCTGCGGGAAAGCAATATTGAAAGCCTGATCAAAGCGAAGGGTTTTACCGACTGCGTTGTATTCCTGCAGAACTCCGAGTGCAGCGTTGTGGTAAAAACAAAGGATTCCAACCCGAACAATGCGGTTGTCATCAAGGATATTGTAGCCGGTCAGGCCGGAGTAACCTATGATAAGATCAAAATTATTGAGAGCAAATAAATTTTATTCCTTTATACCCTTTCAATTTGCCGAACGATCATATATTTATTGATTCTGGCAAAGATTGTGGTATAATATATCCGTGGATGTTTGACAATAAAATGGATCAATGAAAACCCTCCACAGAACGTGGAGGGTTTTTTCGGTTATGGAGGAAATATGAAAAGACGCGAGGCAAGGGAACAGGCTTTTGTTCTGATTTTTGAAAGAAGCATCAACCACGACACAACCCAGCAGATTATCGATGCGGCGGGCTTGGCGGATGATACCGTTATTGATGAGTTTGCCGAAAAAATTGCCGTGGGCGTTGAGGAAAACGAGGAAGTCTTAAATGTGCAGATCGAGAAAAACATACGCGGCTGGAAGATGAACCGCCTTTCCAAGGTTTCGCTGGCCCTGCTGCGGCTTGCCATCTATGAAATCCTGTTTGTTGAGGATATCCCGGTGAGCGTTTCAATCAATGAAGCGATCGATCTTGCCAAAAAATACGGCGGCGCTGACGACGCGCCTTTTGTCAACGGCGTTCTCGGCTCGGTTGCCAAAGGAATTGAAAATTCCGGTGATAAAAATGCCTGATACCCTCGGTATTGACACCAGCAACTACACAACTTCCGCGGCGCTTTATCAGGCCGGTACGATTTTACAGCAGAAAATGCTTCTGCCGGTCAGGCGGGGCGAACTTGGGCTGCGCCAAAGCGATGCGGTATTTCATCATGTTCAGCAGCTCCCGCAGGTTCTGGAAGCACTGCCGCTTTCCGATTTAAAAATCGACGCAGTCGGGGCGTCTTTGCGCCCGCGTGATCGGGAAGGCTCATATATGCCGTGTTTTACCGTAGGCTTCGGTACTGCAAAGGCAATCGCCCTTACACACGGAATTCCGCTTTACACATTCTCTCACCAGGCGGGGCATATCGCTGCGGCTCTTTATTCAGCCGGAAGGCTGGATCTGCTGACGGAAAGGTTTATTGCCTTCCATGTGTCCGGGGGTACGACCGAAGCGGTTCTGGTTGAACCGAATGAACAAAACGTTTTTAAAATACGAATCCTTGCGCAGTCGCTTGACCTGAAGGGCGGACAGGCTGTGGACCGCGTGGGCGCAATGCTGGAACTTTCCTTTCCTTCCGGAAAAGAATTGGAGCAGCTTGCATTAAATACCAATATTCGGTTCAAAATAAAAGCAGCGATGAAAGGTGCGGACTGTTCCCTTTCGGGAATCGAAAACCGGTGCGAAAAAATGCTGCGGGACGGCAGTCCGAAAGAAGAAATCGCCGCTTATTGTTTACAATCCATATTAGCTGCGCTCGACGCGATGACCGCCGAATTACAAAAACAATACGGAAAATTACCGCTCTTATTCGCAGGCGGGGTGATGTCCAACCGTATAATCCGGGAAGCGCTCACCGAAAAATACGGCGCGCTTTTTGCCCGGCCGGAGTTTTCCGCCGACAACGCCGCGGGGATTGCGGTTCTGACCTCGATCAAGGGGGCGCTGTAAGATGGGTTATTCACCGGTCATGCTGAGCGTAACACAGCTGAATACTTATATCAAATCTCTGTTTGACGGAGACGGAAATCTGACGAATATCTATCTGGCGGGCGAAATTTCAAATTTTACCGATCATTATAAGTCCGGGCATTTGTATTTCTCCCTGAAAGATGAGAAAAGCGTAATCCGCGCGGTCATGTTTGCGCAGAGCGCCAGACGGCTCCGCTTTCTGCCGCAGAACGGCATGAGCGTCATTGTCCACGGACGGGTAAGCGTTTACGAAGCGACCGGCCAGTATCAGCTCTATATTGAGGACATGCAGCCGGACGGACTTGGCGCTCTGAATCTGGCCTATGAACAGTTAAAAAGCAAACTGGAGGCCGAAGGGCTGTTTGCCGCGGCACGGAAAAAGCCGCTTCCCAAATTTCCGGAGCGAATCGGCGTAATTACTTCGCCGACCGGAGCGGCGGTTCACGATATCATTACGATACTGGCCCGCCGTTACCCCTTGGCCCAAGTGGTGTTCTGCCCCGTACTGGTTCAGGGAACGGGCGCTGCGCCGCAGCTTGTGGATGCGCTGGAGCGGTTGAACCGCCTTGGCTGCGCGGATGTACTTATCCTTGGCCGCGGCGGCGGCTCACTGGAGGACTTGTGGCCGTTTAACGAGGAGTGCGTTGCGCGCGCCGTAGCCGCTTCCGCTATTCCCGTTATTTCCGCGGTCGGGCATGAAACGGATTTTACAATCTGCGACTTCGCGGCCGATCTGCGCGCCCCCACTCCTTCCGCAGCGGCAGAACTGGCGGTGCCGGACAGCGCCGAATTATTGGAAACGGTTCAGTACGATCAGCTGATCTTAAAACAATGCTTAACGGCAAAGCTGAATGATTTGAAAAAGCGGCTGAATGCCGCCGCGGCCAGCTATCCTTTTCGCAGGCCGCAGGATATCATCGATTTGCAGCGTATCCGCACAGACCGGTTGTACGGGAAGCTTTGCGACAGGATGAATCGCAAGATCGCGGAGTCGAAGTCGGAACTTTCCGAAAAAAGCGGCAGGCTGAACGCACTCAGTCCGCTGGCAACGCTTTCGCGGGGATACGCAATCGTTTACCGCAGCGATCACCGCTCTGTTCTCAAAGCGGAACACGTGCAGGTCGGCGAATCAGTTTCCGTCCGTCTTCAGGATGGAGCTTTGGAATGTGCGGTTACCGGTAAGGAGGAAATCCATGAATAAAAATATGACTTTTGAGTCGGCAATGGTAAAGCTGGAGGAAATCGTAAATAAGCTGGAAAGCGGAAATGAAACCCTCGAGAACTCATTAAAGCTGTTTGAGGAAGGTTCCGCCCTTGCGTCTCTTTGCTACGGCAAGCTTCAGAATGCGGAGCAGAAAATAAAACAGATTTCAGAGTTTGAGGATACCGACGGTGATAAAAATGCATAACCTGCGCCAAAAAGAATATATCGCACTGATTGATCGCAAACTGTCCGAATATCTGCCGGAGCAGGATGTGATGCAGGCCGACCTGTTTCACGCGATGCGTTACAGCCTGCTTGCGGGGGGGAAACGAATCCGACCTGTCCTTGTTCTGGAGTTCTGCAGGATCTGCGGCGGCGAAGAGTCAGCCGCGCTTCCTTTTGCCTGCGCGGTCGAAATGATCCACACCTATTCGCTGATCCACGACGACCTGCCCTGCATGGACGACGACGATATGCGGCGCGGGCGCCCCTCCAATCACAAAGTGTTCGGGGAAAGCATGGCGCTGCTTGCCGGGGACGGACTTTTGACTCTGGCGTTTGAAACGATGCTTTCGGAAGAAGCCGTGCGGCTTGCCGGGGCGCCGCGTGCGGCTAAGGCGGCCGGAATCCTTGCCGCTGCTGCCGGGGCGCGCGGGATGGTCGGCGGTCAGGTTATCGACCTGATGAGCGAGGGAAGGATTATCCCCCTTGACACGCTGAAGAAAATGGACGAGTGCAAAACCGGGGCGCTGATTGTCGCGGCGGCTAAAATGGGATGCGTGCTCGGCAACGCAACGGAAGAGCAGCTTGCCGCCGCCGAAAATTACGCCAGAGCAATCGGTCTGGCGTTTCAGATCGTCGACGATATTCTTGATGTAACGGGGAATACGGAAACGCTCGGAAAGCCGGCGGGCAGCGACATGGAAAACGACAAATGCACCTATGTTACCCTCATGGGGCTGGAGAATGCCAAAAAAGCGGTTGGCGACCTGACCCGCAAGGCGGTTGAATCGCTTGCGTGCTTCGGGCGAGGCGCGGATTACCTCGCCGAACTCGCCGAAGAGCTTGCGGCGCGGCAGAAATAAGGAATTTTGTCCATCAATATTGACAAAATTGACGCGATATGATAATATTGTTAAGCCGCATATTACGGGCTTACAAGCGGGAAACCCGCCCGGTAGTAGCGAGATTATAGAAAAGGCAGGACCTTTTATTCATGTTTGCAGTAATTGAAACAGGCGGCAAGCAGTACAAGGTACAGAATGACGATGTCATTTTTATCGAAAAGCTTGCGGCAGAACCGGAATCCTCGGTCGACTTCAAAGTGATTGTGCTTGACGGCGACGACGGACTCAAAATCGGCGCTCCTTATGTAGAGGGCGCATCCGTAACAGGAAAAGTCTTAAAGAACGGCAAAGGCAAGAAAATTTCCGTTTTGACTTACAAGTCGAAAAAATGCGAAAAACGCAAAATCGGCCACAGGCAGCCATACACAAAGGTACAGATCACCGCAATCAACGCATAATCGGCAAAATGATTTGCGCGGAGTTTTTTACAGAACCGGACGGTGAGCTGGTCGGATTCCGAATCAGCGGCCACAACGGGGACGCGGGCAGCGATATTCTTTGCGCTGCGGTTTCGTCTTCGGCTTATATGGCTGCGAATACCGTGACCGATGTGATTAAGGCGGACGCCCGGATTACCGTTGAAGACGGTTACATGCTTGTGAAGGTTTCGCCTCAGGAAGCGAAATCCTGCCGCACAATATTTGCGGGATTCAAGCTTCATATGCAGGGGCTTGAAGAACAGTATCCTCAGAATATTAAAGTAAGCTATACGGAGGTGTAAGTTATGCTGAAGATAAATATCCAGCTGTTTGCTCATAAAAAAGGAATGGGTTCTACCAAGAACGGTCGTGATTCCGAATCAAAACGCCTTGGCGTAAAACGTTCCGACGGTCAGTTCGTGCTTGCCGGCAACATCCTTGTGAAGCAGCGCGGCACACATATTCATCCGGGTGAGAACGTAGGCATCGGTTCCGACGACTCCCTTTTTGCCCTGATTGACGGCAACGTAAAGTTTGAACGTTACGGCCGTGACCGCAAAAAGGTCAGCGTATACGCGACTGAGCAATAAGCCTTATCAGGTGAATGAAAATCCCGGGCTTTCGATGCCCGGGATTTTTTGGCTTTTTACCGTAAAATATGATATACTAATTCTGTAATTATCTTTTAAGAAATGGCGGTATATTCCATAATGTTTATTGACAGTGCAAAAATTAAAATAAAAGCGGGTGACGGAGGCGCAGGAAAGGTTTCGTTCCACCGTGAGAAATTTGTGGCTTCCGGCGGCCCGGACGGCGGCGACGGCGGACGGGGTGGAAACATCGTTTTTCAGGTTGACGACAACCTTTCAACGCTGGCTGATTTCCGCTATAAGCGCAAATATGTTGCGCAGAACGGCGGAAACGGAATGGGGAGCCGTTGCTTCGGAAAAGGGGCGGAAGACCTTGTTATTAAAGTGCCGCGCGGCACTTTGCTCAAGGATGCGGAAACCGGCAGACTGGTGGCGGATTTGTCCGCCGATGAACCGCAGATTATCGCAAAAGGGGGCCGCGGCGGATGGGGTAATTCCCACTTTGCCACGCCTACCCGTCAGACTCCGCGCTTCGCGAAGCCGGGAACTCCGGGGGAAGAAATGGAGCTTCTGCTTGAGTTAAAGCTGCTTGCGGATGTCGGTCTGGTCGGTTATCCGAATGTGGGAAAGTCCACGCTCGTTTCTGTTATTAGCGAGGCCAAGCCCACCATTGCCAATTATCATTTTACAACGATCACCCCGGTTCTCGGAGTGGTACGCATGGGCGAGGGCCAGTCATTTGTCATTGCGGATATTCCCGGTCTGATTGAAGGCGCTGGGGAAGGCGTAGGCCTTGGCCACCAGTTCCTGCGCCATGTGGAACGCTGCAGGATGCTTGTCCATATCGTGGATGTTTCCGGCAGCGAAGGCCGCGACCCAAAGCAGGATTTTAAGATCATCAACGAGGAACTCGCGAAGTTCAACCCGGAGCTTGCTCAGCGGCCGATGCTTGTGGCCGGAAACAAATGCGACCTTGCAACCGAAGAGCAGATCGCCGATTTCAAACGCTTTGTCGAGCAGCAGGGCTACGAGTTTTTCCCGATTATGGCGGCAATCCGCTATCAGGTCGATCCGCTTTTAAACCGCGTTGCGGAGATGCTCAGCAAGCTGCCCCCGGTCAAGCACTTTGAACCCGAAGCGGTGCCGCAGGTTCCTGCGGACGCGATTGGGCACAATGAAGTGAAAATTACTAATAACGACGGCGTGTTCGTCGTGGAGGGCGAATGGCTCCTGCAGGTGATCAACTCCGTGAATTTCGATGATTACGAGTCGCTCCAGTATTTTCAGCGCGTGCTCATTAATTCCGGCGTGATCGATGCCCTCAGGGAAGCCGGTATACAGGAGGGCGACACGGTGAGTATCTATGATATTGAGTTTGACTTTATGGAATAACGTTTCCGTGTATCGCTTGAAAGTTCAACAAGTAAAATGAGGTGTTTGATTGGAACGTTTATTTGAGGCAGACTGCGAACCGAAGCTTTTAAGTCCCCTTACGCTTGCTTTTGTAGGGGACTGCGTTTTCGAACTGTTTGTTCGGGAACGTTTGGTTTGCCGGGGGAACTGCCCCGTAAACTCGCTTCATAAAAAATCGGTTGCACAGGTATGCTGTTCCGCCCAGGCTTCGGCGGCTCAGAAAATTCTTCCCATTCTTGAGCCGGATGAGGAAGAAGTGTATAAACGCGGCAGAAATGCGCATACGAATCATGTTCCGAAGAATGCAAGCCCTGCCGATTACCATGCGGCTACCGCGTTCGAGGCATTGTTCGGCTACCTTTATTTATCCGGAAAAGTCGAACGCCTGCGGGAACTGTTCGCTTTGATGTGCGAAAATATTGAATAAGTGGATATTGGGGGTGTTTCTGTGTTTCCCAATAATGCAAAGGAAAGTGCAATCGAAATCTTAAAGGACCTTTTGTTTTTTACAGTAGGAAGCTTTATCTACGGTATTTCGGTCGTCGAGTTTACGGCGCCGAACAATATTGCGCCGGGCGGTGTTACCGGTATCAGCACGATGATTAATTACATCTCAGGCTGGCCGATCGGCTCGACGGGCCTGCTGATTAATATACCTATTTTTATATGGGCGATCGTCGAAATCGGGTATAAGCTTGTGGGCAAAACAATGATCGCAACCGTTATTGTTTCTATAGCGATCGATACGGCGGGTTTGATTGTGCCGCCTTATAAAGGCGATCCCATGCTTGCTTCCATTTTTGGCGGAATCCTTGGGGGAATCGGTTTAGCCCTGGTGTTTATGCGGGGCGGAACGACCGGAGGCTCCGATCTGGCCGCAAGGGTGCTTGGGCGGAGAATCCGCCATTTGTCCATGGCAAAGCTGATGCTGGGAATCGACCTTACCGTAGTGCTTGTTTCCGCGTTCATTTATAAAAGCATGGAGAGCGCTCTTTACGCGGTTATTACGATTTTTGTAACCACAAAACTGATTGATACAATTCTGTACGGCACCGATATCGGAACAGGCAAAATGCTGTTTATCATGTCGGTAAAAAATGATGAAATCGCACAGGATATATTAAATGATATGGACCGCGGGGTAACGGTTTTGAAATCCCGCGGCGCCTACAGCGGGCGCGAGGGAGAAGTGCTGCTCTGCGCCGTTCGCCGTTATGAAGTGGTAAAGGTGAAGGATATCGTCCGTCACCACGATAAAAATGCATTTATGATCGTCGGTGACGCGGGCGAGATTTCCGGCGAAGGATTCCGCCAGGTAAAACAGGAGGATAAAACGCTGAAAGAGCTGATCACAAAAGTAAAGAAAAAATAATTGAGGCAGGCGGTTTGTGTAAAACAAATCCGCCTGCCTGTTAGAATTACGACCGTTATTTGCAGTCTGTGGGATTGTCCTTTGTGCCGGTACCTTTTACCTGAGTTGCGGGGTTGGAACCTGTTTTTGAAGTTCCGTAGGTTTTGGTATTGTCGCTCGGATTGTAGTTTGACTGTTGGCCTGTCTTTGAAGACGATTTATCTTTATCCGTAAAATCACCTCCTTTTACCATTATTATCCCTGATTTGGTTAAAAATATACCATTAAATTTCCATCCCGCTTTGTGTTTATGATTTAAATCTTGGAGTTGATCAGTTTGAATCTACAGCGCGTTTCCTTGCCGCAAAAATTTACAGACAGAATGAAAGAAATGCTCGGCGGTGAATTTGAATCCTTTTTGGAGTGCTATGAAAAACCGTATTATCGCGGTATCCGGCTGAATACGTTGAAGTGCTCGGAGCAGTCCCTGAAGGAGGCTCTGCCGTTTCCGATTTTTCCCGCCCCTTTTTCACCGCTGTCCTATTACATTCCCGCGGACGCCGAAAAAATCGGCTCGCTTCCCCTGCATCATGCCGGCGCGTTTTATTCGCAGGAACCCTCGGCTGCTTCCGCGGTTACCGTTCTTGACCCCAGGCCGGGCGATATCGTTCTGGATTTATGTGCCGCGCCCGGCGGGAAATCCACGCAGATTGCTTCCCTCCTGTGCGGACAGGGCCTGCTGTGGTCCAACGAAATTGTAAAGAACCGCGCAAGCGTCCTGCTTTCCAATCTGGAGCGCTGCGGCGTTCCCAATGCGGTGGTGTCCTGTTGTCATCCGGAACAATTATGCACGGCGCTTGCCGGATATTTTGACAAGGTTTTGGTGGACGCACCCTGCTCCGGGGAAGGAATGTTCCGCCGTGACGAAAAGGCGGTAGAGGACTGGAGCCCGGAACACGCGCAGGCCTGCGCGGTACGCCAGCTTGCTATATTGGAGAGCGCGGCGAACGCGCTGAAGGAAAACGGAACGATGGTTTATTCCACCTGTACGTTCTCCCCGGAAGAGAACGAAGGCGTAATAAAGTCCTTTTTAGAACGTCACAGTGATTTTGAGCTGGTTGACTGCCGGCAAAGCTTCGGCCGCCCCGCGGCGCTTGAAAAGGCCCGCCGCATTTATCCGATGGATGGCGGGGAAGGACATTTTGTCGCGCGGATGCGCAGGCTTTCGTCCAATGTTTGCCGTCCGCAGCCCTATTCGCCGAAAAAACAGTCCAAACCGGATTATGCGCAGGATCTGTACCGGCAGATTTTCAAATCCGGGCCAAAGCGCTATATTGAGCAGATCGGAACGCATTTCCTTTTACTGCCGGAAATACTCCCGGAGCTCAGGAACCTCGGCGTGATCCGCGCGGGGGTACTGCTCGGAGAGGCCAAGACAAACCGGGCGGAACCCGAACATGCGGCATTCATGGCGGCCAGACCGGAAGATCTGAATCTTACGGTAAACCTTGCTCATGATTCCGAGCAGATTGCGGCTTTTCTGCGCGGGGAAGAAATTGAGGCAGATCCCGGTTTAAAGGGCTACGCCGGTGTGGCGGTGGATGGGATTCTCACCGGATTCGGAAAATGCTCGAACGGACGTCTGAAAAATCATTATCCCAAGGGATTAAGGAATAATTGAGAAATATCGCTGATATTTTGTCACTTTAACTCGTTAAAATCTTGAAATGACTAAAAAATGATGCTATAATTAGCGGTAATTAATTTGAAAGAGGGCATATAATATGCAGGAAATCAGAGTGGAATTAACCGATCATCCGAAACAGAAGCCAACCGATTCAAGCAAGCTTGGTTTTGGTACAATTTTCACCGATCATATGTTTCTGATGAACTATGACGAGGGAGAGGGCTGGCATGACGCCAGAATTGTCCCGTTTGGACCAATCGAGCTTTCACCGGCTGCAATGTGCCTGCATTACGGACAATCTGTTTTTGAGGGTATGAAGGCTTACCGTGCTGTAGACGGAAGAATTTTGCTTTTCCGCCCGGATAAAAACATGGCGCGCCTGAATTCCTCCAATGACCGTCTCTGCATTCCTCTTATTGACGAGGAATTTGCTGAGAAGGCGATTGAAAAGCTGGTTTCAATCGAGAAGGACTGGATTCCGTCCGCGGAAGGAACCTCCCTTTACATCCGTCCGTTCATTATCGGCGTGGATCCTCACATTGGCGTTCATCCCGCGCAGCATCTGCTGTTCATCGTTCTTTGCTCTCCGGTCGGCGCGTATTATCCGGAAGGGCTGAATCCGGTAAAGATTTATGTGGAAAAAAATTATGTCCGCGCGGTAAAGGGCGGCATGGGCTATACAAAAACGGCGGGCAATTACGCTGCGTCCCTCAAGGCGCAGGATGAAGCGGAAAAACAGAATTACACCCAGGTTCTGTGGCTTGACGGCGTAGAACGCAAATACATCGAAGAAGTCGGTACCATGAATGTCTTCTTTGTAATCGGCGACGAAATCGTGACTCCGGCCCTGCAGGGTTCCATTCTTCCCGGCATTACGCGTATGTCCTCCATTGAGCTGCTGAAATCGTGGGGCATGAACGTTGTAGAGCGCAGGCTTTCCATTGAAGAGCTTGCAGAAGCTTCCAAAAACGGAAAGCTGAAGGAAGCCTTCGGCACAGGTACCGCAGCGGTTATTTCTCCGATCGGCCATCTGAAGTGGGGCGACGATATCATGAATATCAACAATGGGGAAATCGGGCCGATTTCTCAGCGCCTTTATGATACCATGACCGGAATTCAGTGGGGCAAGATCAAGGATACATTCGGCTGGACGGTTGAAGTTAAATAACAAAAATCATAACGTCAAAGGCGGCGGCATTTTGTCGTCGCCTTTGTTTTTCGGAGAGGTTTTATGCGCGAGTTAGCGTTTCCCGTCCCACAGGAATATGACGGAATCCGGATGAAGAATTTTCTCCGCGGATACTGCGGATTATCCGCCCGGCTTTTGGTTAAACTGAAACGACAGCCGATGGGGATTACAAATAATGGGCTTCATGCCATCGCTACGGATATTCTGCAGGCGGGCGACACGGTACGTATCTTTATGCCGGATGATGAAAAGCAGCCGGAACCGGTAAGTCTGCCGTTGTCCGTCGTTTTTGAGGATCAGGACGTGCTTGTCGTAAATAAACCGGCGGATATGCCCATGTATCCCACGCCCGGCCATGACCGGGACAGTCTTGCCAATGCGGCGGCCGCCTATTACCTCGGCAGAGACCAGAAAATCGCGTTCCGTCCGGTCTATCGGCTGGATAAAGATACCTCCGGCTTGGTTTTGCTGGCGAAAAATCCGTTTGCCGCGGCCTGCCTTTCCGGTTCTGTCGGCAAAGAATACTTCGCGGTCTGCGAGGGGGAGCTTTGTGGCTGCGGGGAAATCGATAAACCGATTGGCCTCAAAGAAGGCCACAGGATTCAGCGTGAAGTGAATCCCGGCGGGGAAAAGGCCCTTACAAAATGGAAATCGCTCTGCGTTTCCCGGAACCACAGCTTTTTGGTACTTGAATTGGAGACCGGTCGAACCCACCAGATACGCGTCCATCTTTCCCACATCGGTCACCCGCTTGCCGGCGACGACATGTACGGCGGGAGTCTTGGCTATATCGCAAGACAGGCGCTGCATTGCGGCAAAATCCGCTTCCTTCATCCCGTTACAAAGCAGAATCTTGAGTTTGTCTGCCGTTTACCGGAGGATATGGAAAAGCTTCTTGATGTCTGTCATATGGAAAGTGTACAAAATCATATCATTGAACCGGCATAGAAGCATGCGATTGAATAAAAATGTATTTTTATTTAAATAACCACTTGATTAATGTATAATTATGCGCTATAATACAATCACACTAAAAAATAAATCCGAACCTTATTGCTTCATTCGGCAGGCTCTGAATATCAAACAGCAGTGGGTTCTAAACGGAGGGTAATTATTATGAAAAAGCTTGCAAAGGTTTCTGCATTTCTTCTTGCAGCAGCAATGACCTTTTCTATGACGGCATGTTCCGGCAGCAGTTCCGCTTCTTCCGCAGCGGCAAGCGCCGCAGCCAGTACGGCGGAAAGTCAGGCAGCCAGCGCGGCAGCGTCTGCGGCGGCTTCCACTTCAGTTGATAAGATTAAAACGGACGGCTTTGTAACATGGTCGACCAACGCGGAGTTTGAACCGTTCGAATATAAGGACGGCGAAAATGTAATCGGTATCGATGCGGAGATTTCTCAGAAAATCGCAGATAAGCTTGGCGTAAAACTCAAGATCAACGATATTGCTTTTGATACGCTGATTACGGAACTGAATACCGGAAAAACAAACTTTGTTGCAGCCGGTATGACGGTTACAGACGACCGGAAAAAGAACGTAGATTTTTCCGACACTTATTTTGACGCTTCACAGGCCATTCTGGTTCCAAAGGGCAGCGCTATAAAAGCCCGCGCAGACCTGAACGGCAAAAAAGTCGGCGTTCAGCAGGGTACAACCGGTGACTCCTTCTGCACAAACGAAGACGGAAAGAGCGATATCAAAGTCGGTTCCGTTGAGCGTTACAATAAAGCGGTTGACGCGGTAACCGATTTGGTAAACGGCAAAATTGACGCGGTGGTAATCGATGATTTCCCGGCAACAAAATTTTCAGAAAAGAATTCCGGTAAGATTGAAAAGCTCAGCGAGGCCTTAACGGTAGAAAAGTACGCAATCGCAGTGAAAAAGGGCGACGAGGCTATGCTGAAGGTTGTAAACGACGTACTTGCCGAGATGAAGTCCAGCGGCGAGCTCACAAAAGTTGTTGATAAATACAAGGCGGCTTTGGGCGGCTGATTTATCTGTAATTCTTGACAGGAACGCAGGGCCAGCGGAAATTTTCGCTGCCCTGCTTTTCTTAGCTTAATATAGGAGGCTATCTATGAATACCCTTTTCGCATCCTTGCCGCTCTCATTTTACTTGTCATTCTCCGAGAAAATAAACGATGCGTTTATTGTAAAAAGCCGGTATAAATACATAATTACCGGGCTTGAAAATACACTGCTTATAACTGCTTTTGCCGTC
>JAEWUH010000181.1 GCA_023397245.1 Bacillota bacterium
GTCTGATCGTTATTTTTTCGTCGGCAGCAATATCGGCGTTGAATCGCGCTGTATTCGTGTCATCCGCTGAGAATTGTGAAATAAGCAAATAATAAAACCTGCTTACCCGCGAAGTAATTTAAAAAGATTTTTATAATAAGACTGTGGATAGTTACTTTTAAATGAAAAAAATCCCGGAATCTTCGGCCTCCCGATATGTATTTCAATGCCTACATGATGGTACCCCATAAAGGCAAAGGGAATTTTGGTTACGATATCGTTCCCGTTTTCGACACGCAGGGTCTTGAACACCCTCTTATCATAAGATTTCTGGAAAGCACGGTTTCCAACACGCGGCGCGCCGAACAGCATTACCTCATAGTCTCTGTCAGGGTAGTTATATTCCAAATCCACAGCACACAAAATTGCCAACGCCGCACCCTGCGAATGCCCGGATATTTTTACCTGATGAACGTCGCAGGACATCGTTCTGTGTATGACATTCCTTACGGCCGGGGACTTATATGCCTCAAGGAATCCGGTATGTACCCTTATTTTTGATGCGGTATTTCCGTACGGTATAACTTTTTTACAGAATGTAAAATTCGTTTTCCAGTCCTGACCGGAGTTTGATCCCCTAAATGTGATATTAAGGTAGCCGTCTCTCTTGCACATCGGTCTTAGGGTCGTCGATCACAGTAAGAGAATCGCAGGGAAAAATGGGTTGAACTTTTTGGTATGCAATGGCTGAAAGCTCCATTGCACTCATTACATCTGACATCTGCATATAAATTCACCTCACCGTATTATATGAAGATGCCCCTACGGCGGTTAAGATTTGGGAGGTTTGAATTTATGAAAAAATTGAAGTTACTCAGAAAATTCCGGAGCAGGCGCTGCTCCGCTGCGCAAAGGATGATCCCGAAGCGGACGAAAAGGACCTTAAGCGCTTAATTCTATAATAACTTGATTCTGCACCGCTTGCCGCTGTTTCTGCACAGCGGTACCGCGCAGTAAGTCCACGCCCTAAAAACGTGGGCACGTTTTCTTGACGGGCTTCCGAATCCATCCTCTAAGCTTCCATATTACATTTATGCAGAAAAAAAGCAGTACGCTCTTTCGAACATACTGCTTTTGGTGGGAGAGGATGGATTCGGACCATCGAAGCTATAAAGCAACAGATTTACAGTCTGCCCCCTTTGGCCACTCGGGAACTCTCCCATATATGGAACTTTGCATTTGGCAAAGCTCCTTTTGTCTGGAGCTGGCAGACGGACTTGAACCCCCGACCTGCTGATTACAAATCAGCTGCTCTACCAACTGAGCTACGCCAGCAAAACAGCGCTTAATTAATATACCACACCGCGTGGGCTTTGTCAAGACATACGGAAAATTAAAATAAATGGTCGAGGTGACAGGGTTCGAACCTGCGGCATCTTGGTCCCAAACCAAGCACTCTACCAAGCTGAGTTACACCTCGAAGCGACCATTGCCTGTCTTACAAAGCAGGATGCCCTGTATGGAACAGCCCTATTATTATATGAAATATGCCGGGAAATGTCAAGCAGTTTTGATGAATCACCGTTACAGAGCTGCAATTTCCATATTCATCGAAAACGTCGGCCAAAAAAATTCCCGCTCAAATTTGTTGTGCTTTAAAAGCTTTATTTTTAAGGCAAAGGCCGAAGCGGTGATCCCTTTTGGTATCACCGCCCCGGCTTTTTCGGGCTGCTCTGCGGCAGCCCCTGTTGCGATACATAACAGCGAATCCTTTAGAAAGGCGTGAGGGAATTCCGCCATATCACGCAGGAATACAAATGCGCCGCCCTCCCCGCTCTGATCCTGCAAGCTGCAGAAAATCCGTTTCCTGCGTGAGTTGAAACGTTTTTTGGGTTCAGAAAAGGCAGCCGGCGGCACACTCCCGTTCAGTGCCACTCCTGAAAGGCTTTTTTGCAGTTCAGGGCGGTTGGGGAAGCGCACAGCCCTCCGCAGGAGGTACACTTCAATTCCGTGGGCATATCCCTTCCTAACCGATCCGCCACATCAACCACTTCATGGAACGGTATAACGCACTCTCTGCCCGAAAGGGCAATGTCTGCAAACGTAATCGCCATCGTCACCGCCGTAACCACCCGGCTCAGGCACGGCTGGTTATTGCCGCCCGGAATCGGGTCGCAGGGCCATCCGATGGCCGACTGGAGCGCCAGTGACGCAGCGGCCTCTGCCTGTTCCGGCGTGCCGCCCATCATCTCTGTGAGCCCTGCCGCTGTCATGGCTTCACATACGCCGCACTCGCCGGTGCAGCCGATCACTTCGCCCGTGGGCTGCGTTCTGGTGTAACAGATTGCGCCGACCCCGGCGGCAACAAACAGTCCGCGGATCACGGCTTCCTCGGAGAGGTTTTTTGCCTCTTTGACCGCCCGGAAAGCGGAATACAAAAAGCCGCCGCCCGTGCCCATCGGCCCGGGAACCATCTTCACCCCGCGCACCAGCGCCTGTACCGCAAACGCATAATAAAGCGCCCGGCCCACGGTATCCCCGGCCAAAAGGGAACCGCCCTTCAGATAGCCCCGCCATTGCTTATAATGGTACCCTGAAAACGGATTTTCCAGAAGGGCGGAATCGTCCTCATAAACCGCTTCTGTCTGCCTTTCCATGGTCTCCCGAACCAGTTTCATATATGCGATGATTTCTTCCCTGCTCCAGCCGGAGGCATCCTGTTCATAGTCAACGGCTGTTTCGGCCAGCCCCTGACCACGCTCTTTTGAGATCCTGATCCAGTCCGTGAACGTATCAAATAATTGCTTCTTTTTCTGTCCGGTTGTCACCACCGGAAGCAGCGGTCTCATCTGGTAACATTCCGCCCCGGAATACCTCTCAAGCTCCGCCTTTAGTTCCGTCGGCTCCGTCTCTGAATGAATGCAATAAAGCTTTCCTGATTTTCCATCACTGATTACGCTGACGTTCCGTATTCCATACTTTTGAACGGCCGGCTGAAAGAAAGAATCCAGCTGCCGCGTATTTTCCCGTTCCCGGATACAGGTAAGGTAGGTGTCCCCTTTTGACCGATAGGGGAAACCCAGTATCTGCACGGTTTCAACCATGCCGCCCCCTGTGGAAACTCCTGTCAGTGAAACCGTTTCGTTGTCCGTTCCGGTCAGGAGAAACTTCACCGCATTGGCGTCTGAGCTTTCCGGAATCTCCGAAAACTCAAATTCAAAGGGGATCTTCTCCTCATTCAGAATCTGCTTGATGTCGAAAATCCGCTCATCGTCCGGCATCAGACCGTATGCGCCGGCAAGCATCCCTAAATCTTCATTCATAAGGCCGAACGTTCCGGCAAACGAGCCGTTCCGGTTCAGGACAATACGGATGCTTTTCAGCGGGGCCTTCAGCAGATCATGCGCCAAATACCCCAGCCTGCAGGGGCCTGCCGTGTGGGAACTGGAACCGGGCTGCATGATCGGGCCAAATACGTCATTAAAAAAATCCGGATATAATTCTGTCATCGCTTCTGTTCTTCAACTCACAGTCAGGCTCTGGTGTATGGCACCAGATAATCGTCCAGCTTTACATCCAGAGATTTGTTGATGAGGTTTGTCGCAATCATAATGGTCGCAAAAGCGGTGATCGCCACAATCTGTTCTTCGTTCCAGTGCTTTTTCAGCTCGTCGAAAATCTCCGGCGGAACATGGTTGGCATCCTTTACAATCGCGCTCCCGTACCGGATGAGCAAATCCTCTTCCTCCGTAAAATTGAAGGTCAAAAAATCGATCTTCAGATCATCCAGAATCTTCTTGAAAAAGGTACTGCAGATCAGGCAGTCGTTTTCTGTGGATATGGCATAGCAAAAGAAGTTGACCGCTCTTTCGCCCAAAAACGCCTCTATGGTCTCTTCCAGGGGAAACCATTCCATCAGCGCATGATACGCCGGCAAAGAATGCAGCAGGGTCAGCTTCATATTGGTGATTCTGCCATGTTTCCGGATTTGATCGTCAATTTCTTTTTTGACCTCTTCCGAGGCCGTATCATATTCCACCTGTGATATATATGCCATAATTCTTCTCCTTATATTGAATAACTGAACTGCTGAAAGTAGCTGGCCAAAAACTGCTTGGTTCGTTCATGCTTCGGTGCCAGAAAGAACTCCTCCGAGCTTGCGGTTTCCAGAATCTGGCCGCCATCCATAAACGCGATTTTATCGGCGACGTCCCTTGCAAAGCTCATCTCATGCGTAACGATCAGCATGGTAACTTTTTCTTCCGCCGCTTTTTTAATCACCGTCAGCACCTCCTGTACCAGCTCCGGGTCCAAAGCGGAGGTAGGCTCGTCAAACAATATGATTTTGGGGTTCAGGGCAAGCGCTCTGGCAATCGCAACCCGCTGCTTCTGGCCGCCGGAAAGCGCGATGGGATAGTGGTCCTTCTTCTCCAGCAGCCCCACCTTATCCAGATAGAGTCGGCCGATTTCATCCGCCTCTTTCCTGGTCTTTTTCTGAACCACCTTTAAAGCTTCGGTAACGTTTTCCAGAGCCGTCTTGTTTTCGAATAAATAAAACCCCTGAAAGACCATCGCGGTTCTTCTTCTCGTTTCCCGTTTGATTCTCTTGTTGATTTCTCCGGCGTCAAAGGAAAAATCGCCGATGCTAACGGTTCCCTTATCCGGCACCTCCAGCAGGTTGATGCATCGCAGCAGCGTTGACTTCCCCGAACCGCTGGAGCCGATGAGCGCCACCGTCTGCCCTTCCTCCACCACCAGATCAACACCTTTTAAGACCTCTGAGCTTCCAAAGGATTTATGGATGTTTTTTACTTCTATCATACCGAAACACCTTTTTCGTTCTTACGCACCTGCGCCTCAACCCGCTTCACGATCTGCTCAAACAGGATGCATATGATCCAGTAAATGACGGCGGCCACGATATACGCCTCAAAAAATCTTGAGGCGCGCCCGGCAACAATTTTGGCCTGCCCCATAATTTCCGACACGGAAGCCGCAAAGGCAAGGGAGGTATCCTTCAGCAGGCCGATAAAGAAATTTGCGATATTGGGAAGCCCGACCTTCAAAGCCTGCGGAAGGATAATCCGGATCATTGCCTGTGAGGAACTCATGCCGACGGAATACGCGGCCTCCATCTGTCCTTTATCCACCGCCAAAATTGCGGAGCGGATTGTTTCGGTCAGATACGCGCCCGCATTCAGGGAAAACGCGACAAACATAAACACGGTTGCCGATATTTGCGATACGTCTAAGTTTGTTCCAAATTTTTGATTTATAATGCGCAGCAGAATCGGAATTCCGTAGTAGATCAAAAAAATCTGAACAATCAGCGGCGTACCGCGTACAAAAGACACATATACGTCTGTGATACGCCGCAGGACAGGAACCCTGTAGATCTTTACCAGGGCGCCGGCAAAACCGATAACCGTTCCCATGGCGAAAGCAACGAACGCAATGGACAGCGTGTCGGGAATCCCTGTCAGGATGGTCGGTATGGACTCGATCATGAATTGTACGTCAAATATTTTTCCCATACGCAACTACCCTTTCTTTCTTCTTTCATTTCTACCTTGTATAGTCCGCGCCGAACCAGTCTTTTGACAGCTGTGACAATTCTCCGTTTTTCTTCAGCTCTGCCAACGCCGCATCGATTTTATCCTTCAGTACTTTCCCCTGCGCGTCCTGTTTAAAGATAAAATAGGTGGGGGACTCAGAAAGTCTGTCTCCGGCCGGCTGCACTTCAAGGCCTTCCGTCTTGGCTTTGCTCACTGCTACCGCGGGGTCATTGACGGTCGCGTCAACCCTGCCGTTCTGAATATCCTGCAGGATGGTTGTAATATCTTCCTGATAATAATGGATCTTGATGACGTTTCCATGGTCTTTATTCCATTTTTCGGGAACCGTATTGTGTGCGTCGCCTACGGTAAGGCCGAGCGTCTTGCCTTTCAGGTCTTCCAGGGATTTGATATCCGTCCTGCCCGCTTTTACGATAATCTCATCGACGCAGGTGTAGTAAGAGTTCTCCGTCAGGTAATATTTTTCCTTCCTTTTTTCGTTGCTGGTGATCTGGTTGGCGAGCATCTGGAATTTGTCGGCATCCAGTCCCACAAAAAGGCTGTCCCACGGACCGGCGATAAACTCAAATTTCAGGGATGGGTCGACTTTCTCCACTTTTCTCAGCACCTCAAGGTCGTAACCGGTCAGCTTGCCGTCTTTGTCTGTATAGCTGTAGGGGCTATAAGTGCCCATCGTGCCTACCTTTACAACGGTTGCGTTTGCTGTTGACGATTGAGAGGCGCTTGCGGTACTTGCCGGGGTACTTGCCACGGAAGCCGAAGCCTTTTCCGCGGCGGTATTGGAGCTGCAGCCGGTAAACGCTGCAGCGGCGAGGGTTAATACAATTACACCGGATAAAATTCTCTTTAACATATCGTTTTCTCCTTATCTTGTCAGTAATCCTGCATCGATTACAAATTGGCTGCCCGTAATAAAACGGGCTTTCTCACTTGCTATATATTTGACCGCCTCAACGACGTCTTCGGTCTCGATCCACGGCACCGGCAGCAAATTGCCCGCCGAACGTTCCGCGATCTCGATGGGAGTGGAACCCTCCATTTCTGCCAGACCGTCGTTCATAGGCGTATTGACTCCGGTCGGATGAAGCGTCACCACCCGGATCCCATAGGGAGCCAGCTCAATGGCCTGTGATTTTGCCAGACCGATCAATCCGTGCTTGGAAGCGGCATAATGGCTCATGCGGTTCATTCCGCGAAGCCCCGCGATGGAAGAATTGTAAAGGATGACGCCTTTTTTCCGTTCGATCATATGCGGTATCACATATTTGGAAACCAGCCATCCGCCTTTCAGGTTGATGTCAATCACCGCATCCCACTGGGCTTCTTCCAGCTCATAGGAATTGCCGTAAGCAGCGATGCCGGCATTGCTGAACAGGATATCAATTCCGCCGAATGCCTTTACTCCAAGCTCTACCGCCGCTTTGACATCCTCTGCCGCTCTTACATCGCCGCCGTATGTAACAATTTTGCCCCCGGCCTGAACGACTTCCTTTTGCAGCCTTTCCAAATCTTCGCTTGCCGCGCGGTTATAAGACGGATACTGGATTTTTTGGGCCAGGTCAAACGCGATGATATTGGCGCCTTCCTCCGCAAATCCCAAGGCAACCGCCCTTCCCTGTCCTTGTGCCGCACCGGTAATAAAAATCGTCTGTCCTTCAAATTCTCTTGCCATCATTTTCCTCCTTAGAATGCCCTGTCAAGTGTCCAAACACTTGATCAGTAATAAAATCGGCACTGTAGTGTGTTGTTCATACC
>JAEWUH010000248.1 GCA_023397245.1 Bacillota bacterium
ATTATTGGCATCGGTCATGGTCGCAACCTCTTTTACGGGTTGTAAGAAAGCTGATTCCGCAGGAAACGGCAACGCGGGCACCGGAGATACCATTAAAATCGGTGTTTTTGAGCCAATGACCGGCGCAAACGCCGCCGGCGGCGAAGCGGAAGTAGAAGGAGTTAAAATTGCAAACAAGCTGTATCCGACCGTTCTGGGCAAAAAAGTAGAGCTTGTAATCGCTGATAATAAATCCGACAAGGCGCAGGCAACCACCGCCGCGGCCCGTTTGATTGAAAAAGACAAGGTTTCCGCCATCATCGGTTCCTGGGGCTCCAGCCTTTCCATGGCAGCCGGCGACCTGGTAAAGAAGAATAAGGTTCCCGCAGTCGGCGCATCCTGCACCAACCCGCTGGTAACCAAAGGCAACGACTACTACTTCAGAGTCTGCTACCTCGATCCGTTCCAGGGTACGGTTATGGCAAACTACGCATTCAAGAGCGGCGCGAAAAAGGCCGCGATCATTCAGGAAGTTTCCAACGACTACGCAGTCGGCCTTGCTACATATTTTAAAGAAGCTTTCATTAAGCTGACCGGCGACCCGAACTCCGTTGTAGCCACAGCAAACTACAACACGAACGATCAGGAATTCGGCGCGCAGCTTTCCACCGTGAAAGCGGCAAATCCGGACGTAATCTTTGCACCGGGCAACTTTACGGAGTCCGCCCTCGTTATGAAACAGGCCCGCCAGCTGGGCATCACGGTTCCCTTCCTCGGCGGCGACACATGGGATATCGATACCTTTACTAAGGTTGGCGGCAGCGACGTGGAAGGCGCCACTATTTCCACCTTCTTTGATGATACCAAACCGACGACCGAAGAAGGCAAGAAATTCGTTGAAGCTTACAAAAAAGAATACCCGAACAAGAACCTGGCTGCTGTTTCCGCGCTGGGCTATGACGCTTATCTGGTTATCATAAAGGCAATCGAAGCCGCCAATTCCGCAGATTCCGTAAAAATCCGCGATGCGCTTGTAAAAACAAATGTGGAAGGCGCTACCGGTGCTCTGAAGTTTACATCCGGCAATGACGCAGACAAGAATTCAGCCGTTATCAAGGAAGTTAAGGGCGGAAAGTTCGTTTATAAGGATACCGTTACAGTTAAATAACGAATAAATGAATTAGGAAGTTTTGCTATGACAATCGAATTGTTTTTACAGAATTTAGCAAATGCGATTGCAGTCGGAAGCCTTTATGCGCTGATTGCCGTGGGCTATACCATGGTTTACGGCATACTGCGCCTCATTAACTTTGCACACGGCGATATCTTTATGATGGCAGCCTATTTCGTATTTTTCGGAATTGCGGTTTTTGCGCTGCCGTGGTACTTCGCGTGCATTTTTGTGGTCGTGTTAACCGCACTTTTAGGTATTCTGATTGAACGCGTGGCCTACCGCCCCCTGCGCGACGCCCCCAAGGATTCCGTTCTGGTATCCGCAATCGGCGTTTCGTATCTGCTGGAGAATCTGGCCACCTACGTCTTTTCCGGAATGCCGAAAGCGTTCCCTGATATTATGGGAATGATGTCCACCATAAAAATCGGTTCGGTATCCATTCAGAAAGTTTCACTTGTCGTGCCTTTCGTATTGTTGATCTGCATGGCAATCCTTCTGTTTGTAGTGAATAAGACAAAATGGGGTATGGCGATGCGCGCGGTTTCAAAGGATTATGAAATCGCGCGTGTCATGGGAATCAATATCAACGCGATCATTTCGGCCACTTTCGGCATCGGCTCCGCTCTGGCTGCCGTCGGCGTGATTTTCTGGGGCATGAAATATCCCCAGGTATCCCCGATGATGGGCGTTATGCCCGGCTTAAAATGCTTTATCGCCGCGGTAATCGGCGGTATCGGCAATATTAAGGGAGCTGTGCTCGGCGGTTTCATCCTCGGCGTAATCGAGATCATGCTGGTGGCGTTTATGCCGCCGCTCACCGGTTACCGCGACGCTTTCGCCTTTGTTCTTCTTATTTTGATCCTCCTCGTTAAGCCGACCGGTTTAATCGGGGAAAAGACAACGGAGAAGGTGTAACATGATGAATAACAAAAAGAAACGGAACATCATCTGCACCGCGGTTCTTGCGGTTGTCGTACTCCTCTTGGTCAACTTCGGAAACGATTATCTGGACGCTTACGTGGTAAGAGTCCTGAACCTGTGCGCGATTTATGCCATCATCGGACTTTCCATGAACCTGATTAACGGCTTTACCGGTCTGTTTTCACTGGGTCAGGCCGGCTTTATGGCGATCGGCGCGTACACCGTGGCAATTTTTACGCTGCCTTTGGATTTGCGCTCCACGGTTTACTACATGGAGCCGATGAACGCGGCGATTGCAAATGTTCACCTTGACTTTGTCCCCGCCCTGCTTCTGGGCGGCGTTCTGGCAGCCGCTGCGGCGTTCCTCATCGGCGCGCCGGTGCTGCGTCTGCGCGGCGACTATCTGGCGATTGCGACGCTCGGCTTTTCGGAAATTATCCGCATCCTTATCACAAATATGCAGAGCGTGACAAACGGCGCGCTCGGAATCAAAAACGTCCCGGATAACGCAAACGATATGCGCTGGTCCTTCGGCGTTGCGATTGTCGTCCTGATTCTGACGGTGCTGCTAATCAACTCCAGCTACGGACGGGCGTTCAAGGCAATCCGCGAGGACGATATTGCGGCGGAAGCAATGGGGATCGGCCTGTTCAGGCATAAGGTCATGTCCTTTGTCATCGGCGGCTTCTTTGCCGGCATCGGCGGCGGCCTGTACGCTTCGCTGCTGGGCACGGTTGACCCCAAGCAGTTCTATTTTACGCTTACCTACAATTTCCTGCTGATCATCGTTATGGGCGGCATGGGCAGCATCAGCGGCACGGTAATCGCCTCGTTCATAGTAACCGGCGGTCTGGAGCTCCTGCGTTACTTCGATGAACCGCTTACGGTGGCGGGATATGAAATCCCTCTGTTCCGCGCGGGCTTCAGCATGGTTATCTTCTCCGTTCTCTTAATGGTAATCGTACTGTTCTTCCGTAACGGTCTTATGGGCAGAACGGAGCTTTCATGGGACAGAATCTTCAACTTCTTTGCTCGGATGAAGAATCGCATTGCTCCAAAGACAGCAAAGGGGGACGGTACAAAATGACGACGAAAGAACCTGCCGTTGAGAACAGCATTGATAAGAATGTTGTTCTGCAGACGCAGAACATGACGATGCAGTTTGGCGGCGTTGTTGCGGTGGACAATTTGAACCTGACCATCTGCAAACACCAGATTGTAGCGCTCATCGGCCCGAACGGCGCGGGCAAGACCACTGCGTTCAATATGATCACCGGCGTTTACACTCCCACGAGCGGCCGGATTTTTCTGAATGGCGAAGAGATCACCGGCCTCAGCCCGGAAAAAATCACACACAGGGGCTGCGCCCGCACCTTTCAGAATATCCGTCTGTTCAAGGATTTAACCGTATTTGAAAATATCATCATCGCAAAGCATTTTTCAATGAAAAGCAACGTCTTCAGCGCTACCCTCCGGCTGCCAAGCGCGGTACGGGAAGAAAAGCGCATGCGGGAGGAAAGCGAAGAGCTTCTGGAAAGAATGGGGCTGGCCGACGTAAAGAACGATGTGGCGAGCTCCCTCCCCTACGGAAAACAGCGGTGTCTTGAAATTGCCCGCGCGCTTGCGACGAAACCGTCCCTGCTTCTTTTGGATGAACCAGCCGCAGGAATGAACCCGCAGGAAACCGAAGCGCTTACCGCTTCCATTACGGATATCCGCAAGGATTTTGACCTTACCGTTTTCCTGATTGAACACCATATGGATTTGGTCATGGAAATATCCGACCGTATCTATGTGCTTGACTTCGGTCAAACCATCGGCCAGGGAACACCTGCCGAGGTTCAGAATAACCAGCGCGTGGTCGAGGCTTACCTGGGGGTGGATGACGATGCTTAAAATTGATAACCTGTTTGTTTCTTACGGCGGCATCGAGGCAGTCAAGGGGATTTCCTTTGAAGTGCCGGACAAGAGCATCGTTACGCTGATCGGTTCAAACGGCGCCGGAAAGAGCACCACGCTCCGTACAATCATCGGCCTTGAAAAACCGAAAAGCGGTAAAATCACCTATAACGATATGGACCTTACCGGAAAACCGTCACAGGAGATCGTAAAGCACGGGATTACGCTGGTACCGGAAGGCCGCCGGGTTTTCCCGAACCTCACCGTTCTGGAGAATCTCAAAATCGGCGCGTACATGAGAAAAGACGATTACAGCGAGGATTTGAAACGGGTCTACGACCTGTTCCCCCGCCTTAAGGAGCGTTCCTGGCAGCTGGCCGGCACTTTATCCGGCGGCGAACAGCAGATGCTTGCAGTCGGCCGGGCACTGATGTGCAGGCCGGAGCTGATTATGATGGATGAGCCTTCCCTCGGACTGGCTCCGATTGTTGTAAAGGGAATCTTCGATATCATAAAGGAAATCCATGAGGACGGCGTTACCATCCTGCTGATCGAACAGAACGCGAATCTGGCGCTCCGTGCGGCGGATACCGGCTATGTTCTGGAAACAGGGCGCATTATTCTTGAGGGCGAAGGCCGCGAGCTGCTCGAAAACGAACAGGTCAAAGCGGCATACTTGGGCAGTAAAAAGCAGCACGCGACTGCCTGATTTGAATATTGAGCATGTAATATAAGCAGGCAGCCCCGGTCGAAAGATTGGGGCTGCTTTTTCGTATGCAAAAAGAATGCGCTCTAATTGGACTTTTTAGTCCGCTCAAAGCGCATTCGTGAATTTGCAGATAGAATCTTTATTATTTCAGCGCGGCGGTGATGATCG
>JAEWUH010000069.1 GCA_023397245.1 Bacillota bacterium
TTGTCGCAATGGCTGCTTCAGGCGACAATTGGGATTTATGCTTTGACGGAAACTGGCTTTCGTTTTCGCAGATGGTAAACAACAAAGCATACGCAGACGTTATTCCCCTTCTCAAAAAAGACGCGCCGAATCTTTATAAACAATATCAGTCAAGCGGCGTGCTTTCTGCCGTAACAGTAGGAGGCAAAGCTTACGCTTTGCCCTGGGCAATGACTATGAACCAGCGACCCTATTTACAATGGAACAAGCAGGACGCTGACTCCGCAGGCATTTACAACAAAAATGGCGGTATTCAGTCACTCGAAGATATGGACACTTTCTTCGCGGCAATGCACAAAGCATTTCCGGCAAAAAAGCTCTCAGATATTACTGATCCTAATGTATTTTATACTAAATATCAGTATGGAACAGTCGGTGACAACTGGGTATACAGTCTCAATGACGCAAAGCCGAAGATTCAGTGCTATTTTATGACCGACGCCTATATGGAGCAGGCACAATGGTCGAAGAAGTGGCAGGATGCAGGGTACATATGGAAAGACGTTTTAACAAACGCCGGAGTAGACCACAACGATCTTAAGCACCAAGGCGATTTAATTACGGCTATTTCCACCCATGAATGGGTAAACGCTCTTGACCTTTTTGGAACGACCACACCTGGCGGCGCCGCAGGCAGCGGAAATAATGAGAACAGGTACTACAGCGAAATGTATCCGAACAATAAGTTTGCAAACAGAACCCCGCTAGCAAATCTTATTGCCATCAACGCTAACGCGGCTAACCCCGACAGAGCGATGAAGTTTATGGAGCTTAACTGTACAGACCAGAAATTCTATGATCTGCTTCAGTATGGTATTCAGGGGACAACTTATACTTTGGGCTCCGACGGCGCCGCTAACTATCCTTCAGGCATGACAACATCAAATTCAAACTACATGGAATGGGGAGGACAATGGGGCTTCTGGAATCCTAACTTTATGCGTCCGACAGCCACATATCCGAAAGATTTCTGGAAGAATGAAGCAACATTTGCCAAGCAGCCTGGTAATGTCACCTCTACACTGACAGCGTTTATGCCGGATACATCATCTGTTGCAAATCAAATGACTGCGGTAACAGCTGTTATAGGCAAATACGATAAGCCTATAAGAGCAGGTCTCGTGAACAATTATCAATCAGAAGTAAACAGCTTTAGAAATGACCTTAAATCAGCTGGAATTGACCAAATCACTGCTGTAATTCAAAAGCAAGTCGACGCATATCTGGCAAGCAAGTAATAGTGTATTCATAAAAATTAAGGGCAGAGTCAAATCTGTCCTTAATTTACTATAATCCCAAAAAGGAGTCTGAAATTTGGGCAGCAATGGAATGAAAAATCTGAGCGAATGCAGCGACGGTTTATTTAGAACAGGTGTTAACGGGGTTGAATCCATTTCGGCGACAGGTGACGGTAAGGTTGAGTTCATAAATTTCGCCGATAAAACAATTGCTTATGTCACTTCCGCAATGGGTTATCCGGCTTACTATCCGGTACATAAAATGACGCTTGAATATCCTGTTAAGGCAGTTCTGATGGATTTAGACGGAACGAGTGTAAGAAGCGAGGAATTCTGGATCTGGATTATTGAGCAGACAACAGCATCACTCCTGAATAATCCAAAATTTCAGCTCGAGGAAGCAGATCTCCCATATGTTTCCGGTCACAGTGTTTCAGAGCATTTAAAATACTGTATTGATAAGTATTGCCCTGATAGCTCTGTTGAAGAAGCGCGGACGATTTATTTTGAGCATACGCATAGAGAAATGCATAACATTATGAATGGTCACGGCAGAAAAAACGCCTTTGTTCCTTCACCTGGGATAAAGGAATTTGTTCTGGAGCTTAAGTCTCTTGGAGTAAAAATCGGACTCGTAACTTCAGGTCTATATGAAAAAGCATGGCCGGAAATATTATCTGCGTTTCAAACTTTGGAAATGGGCGACCCGAAGGATTTTTATGATGCGTCAATTTCAGCAGGATTTCCCCTGAGAAAAGGTTCCGTCGGAACTCTTGGAGAGCTTTCTCCCAAACCGCATCCGTGGCTTTATGCAGAAACCTGCAGAGTCGGACTTGGAATCAGCTTTGAAGAAAGAAGCCATGTTGTAGGCATTGAGGACAGCGGCGCAGGTATTTGTTCAATAAAGCTCGCAGGTTTTTCTGCAATTGGCATTTCAGGTGGAAATATTGTTTCCAGCGGAACACGAGAATTGTGTGATTTTTATTGCGAAAATTTCGAACAAATAATTCGTATTATAAAGGGTGTATATTGATGTTAGAAACAGAAAAAAGCAATCAAAAAATACAATGCCATTTTATCACTAACACCCACTGGGACAGAGAATGGCGATATTCTGCTCAACGTACCCGTTATATGCTCGGGTATGTACTTGATATGCTCTTCGACATTTTTGAAAAGGAACCTGAATTCAAGCATTTTCATCTTGATTCGCAGACTTTGCCTCTTCAGGACTATCTGGAAGCATACCCTGAAAAGGCTGAACTTATAAAAAAATATGTGTCTGAGGGTAAGCTTGCTGTCGGCCCTTGGTTTTGTCTGCCGGATGAGTTTTGTGTAGGCGGCGAGTCACTCGTGAGGAATTTGTTGCTAGGTCATAAAATTGCCAAACAATTCGGTGCTGTCAGCAAAACAGGCTACTCACCTTTTGGCTGGGGTCAAATATCACAAATGCCGCAGATTTATGGCGGCTTTGGAATAGACGTTATTTCATTCTACAGAGGACTAAATAAATATATAACGCCAAAGTCAGAATTCGTTTGGGAAAGTCCGGACGGAACGAGAGCCATCGCTTCCCGCCTTGGCGCAAGGCCGCGCTATAATGTTTGGTATATTATCCAAAGACCTGTTTATTTTAATCAAAAGAATGAGAACAACCGGAATATGTCTTGGAAGGATGGAGGAGCTCCATTTAAATTTATTGATGAAGATAAATGTGGAATTGATTATCAATACGCGCATCCGTATTACCAATATTTCAAAGAAAATATAAAAGAACGAGCTGAACAGGCAATTGCGGAACAGGACGCCGACTGGTCGCAGCCTCATCGCTTCTGGTCTAACGGCCATGATTCATCCTGCCCGGATATACGAGAAGCAAAAATGATATCGGACTGCAATAAGGCACTTTCAGGGAAAGCGGATGTTTTTCACAGCACTGTCAAGGCGTGGCAGGACGGACTGAAAGAAAATTACGATCCGAACTGGCCGGTAATAAAGGGCGAAATGCGAAATAATTATACGAAAGGTATTTCGAGTGCGCTTTTCGGCTGGATTACTTCTTCCCGTATGGATGTAAAACTTGCAAATTTCAAAACAGAGCGTGAAATAACTGCTTACGCTGAGCCGATGGCGGTTTTTGCTTCAATATTAGGCGCTCCGTATCCCGAAAATTTTGTAAGCCTGTCTTACAACTATCTGTTGCAAAATCATGGTCACGATTCTATTGCCGGCTGCGGCAGAGATATTGTTTCGGATGATGTTATTTATCGTTACAGGCAATCACGGGAAATCAGCGACTGCATTATTGAGAGAGCAATGATGGATATTGCAGGTTCTATTGACCTGTCAGCTTATTCCACACAAGATATTGCCATAGTTGTATATAATCCTGCGCCGTATCAGCGAGATGAAGTATTGGCTTTGAATGTAGAAATTCCGAATGAGTGGAACGCAAAGGGTTTTGAAATATATGACGGAAACGGTGGCAAAGTTGAGACGCAGCTTATTGAAAAAATAGTGAACAACTATGATATTATTCAAAGCCCAAATGATGTTGCGAATGTTATGCCCTCATCACGTTATTGCATAAGAGTGGACATGAAAGAAATTCCGTCTTACGGCTATAAAACGTTTATTGTAAAGCCACTGAAAGCTTTTAAAAACGAAACTCCAAAAACATTGAGAACTGCTGACTATGCTATGGAAAATGAATATTTTTCAGTAAGCATTAATGCAAACGGAACGATTAATGTTTTTGACAAAACGCAGAAGCGTATGTATGAAAACCTCGGCTATTTTAGAGATTCCAGTGAAATAGGCAACCCGTGGGAACATATCACAACCCAGAATGACTCGGTCTTTACCACATTGAACGAAAGAGCAGAGGTGTCTCTTGTACGCGATGGGAAACTTGAAGTGACTTATAAAATAAAATATAACTGGAGACTTCCGGAGGGCCGTTCCGGTGATGAATTATCACGAAGCAGCCATTTCAAAATTTATCGTATTGAAAATACGGTTACATTACGCAAAGGTCAGAAGTGGGTTGAAATTGTAACGGAAGTTGATAACAATGTTGAAGACCATTACTTGCAGGTGGTGTTCCCGACAGGAATACAATCCGATCAAGTTATGGCTCAGGGACAATTTGATGTTATAAAACGCTCCGTCAAAAAACCGGATTATTCTTTATATGATGAAATTCCGATGACTGAAGCTCCGATGAATTCGTTTGTTGATATAAGTGATGGCAAAGACGGTCTCGCATTATTGAATGAAGGTCTCAAAGCGTATGAAGCGAGCGATGACGCACAAGGAATGCTTAGCCTTACTTTGCTCAGGTGTTATCCGCTTCGCATATGTGTAACCCAGGATATGCAGGATTACAGCAAGACGGATAAGGGTTCACAGTGTCAGGGTAAGCATAAATTCCGTTATGCGGCTATGCCTCATAGCGGCTGCTATGAGGCAGGAAAGGTATGGCAGGCCTCAGACGAATTTAACCTTAGACTGCACGCAGCGCAAATAGGCCCGACTAAGCACGGAACAGAGGCTATGGAAAAATCATTTGTAAAATTTACAAAGGCCGGGCTGAGCGTCAGTGCTGTTAAAAAAAGCGAGGATGGGGACGGCTGGGTAATCAGAATATTCAATCCGTTTGAACATACGGTCAAAAATTCCGTCCTTTTTAACGGCGGATATGCAGAACCTGATCTGATACAATCTCCGGTTGAAAGAGTACAGGCCGAATTTAAACTCCCACCCAAAAGTAATAAAAAATGGAGAAAGGTTAGCGTTGTGTCTCTTGAGGAGTTACCACAAAAAGAGCTTGCAGTAAACGAGGACGGGTATGTAGATTTTGAAATAACTCAAAAGCAGATACTTACACTAAAATTTGTTAAATAGTTCACCAATAAAAATATAATACTATGATGCCGATTGATAAGTCGATCACAAGCGTATGGTGATTCCAATTTGCCATCATATATGGTGTCCGTCAAAACCGGTATGGGTCAACTTTATGGGGTCGTTTATTTATGAGCAATCAATGGATAATTTTACGCTGGCAATCGGGCTGAACCTTTTCAAAACACAGTATACACAGAACTGGAATTATACGATGGCTTACATCTGCCAGACTGAGGATAAAATATATCTTCTGATTAGCTGCTCTATGGATTAATGCGTACAGGGAAATGGAAACTCCCTGCCCTGCACGAACAGGCCGCTATGAATACGCACTGACCGACAGGCTCATCTGATTTCGCTGAGCGTAATAACATCAGCCTTCAAGGTGAGCCGACTGCCTGACGGCTAAATTTATCACTAACAAATGTTGTTGACGCAAAGCGTCAGGGAGGTTTCCAATGTCAATAAAGGTAATTGTTTGGAACGAAGGAAGACATGAAAAAAACGACGAACTGGTAAAAGCAGTGTATCCGGTCGGAATTCATGGCGCGGTAGCTGATTTTCTATCGGTTCACGAGGAACTGGAGGTTGAAGATTATATATAACGCGGTGAAATGGGCAGCGCCTGTAAAGCGGAAGCCCTTAGTGTATCTTTATCAATTACTTCCGATTCATATCTTGAATATTATATTTATCCTCAAAACGATAACGGTCGTTATGTGGGAGTTGATTTCCACTGTACTGACGGGACTACTCTCCGTGACAGTGGCGCGGTGGACCAAAACGGGTATAGCATGCACCACACATGACATTGCAAGAATAGAATGTTTTGGATTGTTTATATAACAGGAGAATTAAGATAATGGAAAGAAAACTGGATGATGAGATTGTCATCTCGATGATATTCTTGAGAAGAGAGATCATGAATAGTGGGATAAGTTTTATTCTGACAGAGAAAAGCTGATTCCATTTTCCAAAAACATACCTGATGAATGCCTGATTTCATATTGTACTTCGAATATTTTAAACAAAGGAAGGGCGTTAGATATTGGATGCGGAAATAGGAGAAATTCATTATATTTAGCGAAGCAAGGCTTTGATGTGATCGGAATTGATATTCTGATGAAGCGATAAAAAGGGCGTGGGAATCATTGATTGATTGCATTAGCACCCCCAACTTTAAGTGTCAATCTATCTTTGAATTTGAAGAAGATAAATACCATGTTAAAGCTCCCGGCGTGTCCGTCGCTTGAGAACTATTTCAGCAGGATCCGAAAATTCAGAAATTGTCATGCAATTACCACCAGTTTGATTACATGCCTGCAGACGGTGTTTGCTATTTTCTATTGCTTTGCGGGCTTTTCCATCCTTTATGCCATACCATCCATCCTTTTGTATGCTATCTCTCAGAGCTACATGTCCAAAGGCTTCAGCATGCAGGGTGCTAAAAAGGATAAATTGAAAAACGGAGATTTGCTTATGTTTGTATTTGATAAAAGAGTTGCCAGAATTCTTAAAGAATTAAAAGAAGATATTACACCTAAAGTTTTCCCAGTGGAATCGTATAAATTTAAAAAGACATCGAAGATAGGCTTTGAAAGCGCTGCATACGATCAACTTGACTGGCCGGTACTTGGCAGTCAGATATGGCAAGGTAACCGTGATCACTACTGGTTTGTTGCCGATGTAGTCATACCGGAGGAACTGGACGGAAAATATGTCATCTATCGCCTGGAAACGGGTCAGGAGGGGAATTGGAATGTGACAAATCCTCAGTTTGAGCTTTATATTAATGGTAAATTTGTTCAGGGACTTGATATAAATCACCGCACGGCTATTGTAAGTCATGCGGCCAAAGCAGGTGACACATATCGTATTTCACTGCGGGCTTATGATGGGGAAGAGGATGCCTATGTCATACTGAAAAGTCAGATCTGTCAGCTTGATGAGAAGATCATGCACCTTTACTATGACATTGCCGTGCCTTATGAGTCAGCTATGCTGCTGGATAAGGACGATAAGAACCATATTGATATCATAAGCGCTTTGAATGAAACAATCAATCTGCTTGATTTACGCCAGCCGTTTTCCGAGGCGTTTTATGAGTCAGTTGACCGTGCGCAGCGTTATATCACGGAGGAATTCTACGGCAAACTGTGCGGACGCAGTGAAGCTGAGGTGTGGTGCGTGGGGCATACGCATATTGATGTGGCTTGGCTGTGGACGCTTGCCGTCACAAGGGAAAAAGCGTTTCGTAGTTTTTCTACAGTGCTGGCTTTGATGAAGGAATATCCGGAGTATATTTTTATGTCCAGCCAGCCTCAGCTGTATCAATATG
This sequence comes from Bacillota bacterium, assembly GCA_023397245.1. Lineage (GTDB taxonomy): Bacteria > Bacillota > Clostridia > Oscillospirales > Acutalibacteraceae > DATAML01. The sequence goes on from JAEWUH010000069.1 coordinate 7,525, forward strand.
TAAAGGAACGTTCCCCGGAAATTTACAAAGAAATACGTGACCGTGTCAGTGAAGGACGCTGGGAACCGGAAGGCAGCATGTGGCTTGAGGCAGACTGCAATCTCGCTTCTGGTGAGGCACTGGTACGTCAGATTCTTTATGGCAAGCGGTTTTTTAAGGAAGAATTCGGAGTAGACAACACAATATTATGGCTGCCAGATGTTTTCGGCTATTCGGCCGCGTTGCCGCAAATTATGCAAAAAAGTGGTATGAAGTATTTTATGACGACGAAGCTCAGCTGGAATGAATATGATAAAATGCCCTATGACACCTTTATATGGAAAGGAATAGACGGCACCGGCGTGCTTACCCATTTCATCTCAGCCATAGACAAGGAAGCTACGGAGAAAAGCTTTTTCACAACATATAACGGAACAATTAATGCTTCTCAGGTAATGGGAACATGGAAACGCTATCAGCAGAAGAATCTGAATAACAAAGTACTAATGTCCTTCGGCTTTGGCGATGGCGGCGGCGGGCCCACCATTGAAATGCTGGAAAACCAGCGTCGGCTTGCCATTGGTATCCCAGGCTGCCCAAAAACAGTCATGAAAACAGCTGGCGAATATTTTAAGACGCTTGATAAAGAGGTCAAAGGCAGCAAGACCCTGCCGACATGGTGCGGCGAACTCTATCTTGAATTCCATCGCGGAACATACACCAGCATGTCAAGGAATAAAAAATATAACCGTAAATCGGAGTTCCTAATGGAAAATCTGGAGTGGCTATCCTCAATCAATACACTGCTCACCGGCTCAAAATATCCCCGTGAGAGAATTAACAGCGATTGGACGGTGCTGCTTCGTAATCAGTTCCATGATATTTTACCTGGCTCAGCCATTAAAGAGGTATATGAGGACTCCAAAGAAGAATATGAGCAACTTGCCGCGGATGCCGGAGAAATGCTTTCTGAAGCAGTCTCAAGTATTATTTCCCACATAAATGTGGCGGAAACTAGTATTGTTGTTTTCAACCCGCTTAGTATTGAATCGGGTGATGTTGTCAGTTTTCCCGTTGCTGATGAATTTGATAGCCCACGAATCTATACAATGGGTGCGGACGGGATGATACCGGTTGACTGTCAGCTGATTGAGGGCAATAAAGCGCTTTTTTTTGCGAATAAGGTCCCTGCGAAAGGCTACGCGTCATTTATTCTTAAGAATGAGGAAACAGCAGATCAGACGGACCTTTGCGTTTCAACACGCCAACTGTCCAACCGGTATTATGATATTAGATTGGATGAGAAAGGACAGTTTATTTCAATCTATGATAAGCTTTCTCGGCGTGAAGTACTCACCTCAGGCAAGTGTGCCAACGTTCTTACCATATATGAGGATAAACCATATGACTTTGACGACTGGAACATCGATGCCTACTATAAGGAAAAGCACTGGGCAGTTGACAATGTGCAGTCTATTGAAATTACAGAAAATGGCCCTGTGCGCGCCTGCCTGAAAATTACGCGGAAATTGCTGAGTTCAACAATTATACAGTCAATTTATATTTATCATGATTTGCCGCGAATTGACATTAAAAATAACATTGACTGGCATGAAACCAATTTGCTGCTGCGGGCTTCTTTCCCAGTCGATATCCATGCGGATGAGGCAACCTATGATATTCAGTACGGAAATGTAAAACGGCCGACCCACTTCAACACATCATGGGATTTTTCCCGCTTCGAAGTGTGTACACACAAATGGATGGATCTTTCTGAAGATGCTTATGGTGTAAGCATTCTGAACGACTGCAAATACGGCTGTGATGTTCACCATGGGGTTATGGGCATCTCACTTTTAAAATCTGGCACATATCCAAATCCGGATGCCGATAAGGAAAAGCATGAGTTTGTTTATTCAATTTATCCGCATGACGGCGACTGGAAGAAATCAAACACGGTCAAAGAGGCTTACCGGCTGAATAATCCGATGTTCGCGCTGTTTGTGCCGGCACATTCCGGAAATTTACCGGCAAGATTTTCTTTAGTAGGCTGTGACGCGGAGAATGTTGTAATTGAGGCGGTAAAAGAGGCGGAGGACGGCAATGATTTTGTGATTCGTCTATATGAATGTTATAACAGGCGTACCCATGCCGTTCTTAAGTTTGCTTCGGAGGTTCATGAAGCGGCCGAATGCGATCTTATGGAAAATAAGCTTGGCGATCTTCAAACGAGCGGAAGAGAGATCGAGTTTGAAATAAAGCCGTATGAAATTAAAACATTTAAAGTCGGCTTTCAAAATTAAGAATATGGTCTCAAAATTATAGCGGCTTTCGTTCTGATAATGAGAGGTCTTTGCCGTACTGGTGTGCCCAGCATGGGCGATAACTTGACGGTGATCCTGATAACGTTACAATTTTCGGTCAATCTTCCGGTGCCATGTGCGTACATGCTCTTTCAACATCCCCGCTTACCAAACAACTCTTTGCAAAGGCCATTATGCAAAGTGGCGGCGGTATTCACATGATTGAATACATAAGTCTTCAAGAGGCGGAAAAACAGGGAATCGTATTCTTCAACAAATTTAATAAAGCCACCTTAAAAAACTCAGAGGAACTCCGGCAGGATCGTATCGCGTTCAGGCCAAATATCGATGGAGTTATAATTTGCAGACAGATTTATTAATTTATTTTATACTGATAACAAGCTAAAGGGAAGTCTTCCAAGAAAATTGGGAGATTTCCCTTAGGTAATCTCTAAAAAATCAAGAGAATATTTTAAATTTTTTGCCGAGGACGACCGGCTAAAAAGCTATCGAAACTTGGCGATCAACTTGAAAAACTAAATAACGTGATCGATTGGATGATTTTACAACCATTGCTGAAAGGCGTCTTTGCTGGTTAAATTTAGTAGCAATATATCAAATATTATAAAGTTTAGGAGAAATAGAATGTTTACTTATTTTAATAGTAAAAACGGCGACCTTAATGAGGCGTTTAGAATTGCCATTGGAGATTTGACCGGGAATATTGTTCCTTTTCGTGACGGATTATTGGAAGAAAAAAAGCCCTGTGTTCTGGCAGGGCTGGATTACGATTCACCATGGACCAGGGATACGGCGATCAACGTATGGAACGGCGTCGGGTTACTATACCCTGATGTCGCTAAGAATACGCTGACTTCTATTCTGGAGAAGAACCGGAATGTAAGAATAATCGGCGGCCAGTATTGGGATAAGATTATCTGGGTTGTCGGTGCTTGGCAATATATTCTGATGACCGGTGATCTGGCGTTTATGGAAACGGTATATGAAGCGGTATCGACCACACTGAGTGTCATGGAGCAAGAAGAGTTTGATGAAAAAAAGGGGTTGTTCCGCGGTCCTGCCGTATACGGTGACGGTGTGGCGGCATATCCGGATAAATATGCTGAAAATGACTTCGTACCGTCCGGTATTTTGGATTGGCCAAGATTACATCTTGAACAAAAAGCCGGTAAAGGTTTTGGAATTCCCATGTGCGCTTTATCAACCAACTGCGTTTATTACGAAGCCTATCGTATCTGTGCAGCCATGACTAAATTATTAAATATGGATGATTCCGGTTGGAAAGAAAAAGCCGATCAGCTGAAGAATCAAATCAACCGGTATTTTTGGAATAATGAAAAGGGTAGTTACCGCTACTTGGTGGACGATACGAACTGTGACCATCAAGAAGGTTTAGGATTGGCTTTTACGCTGTTGTTTGACATAGCCGATCAGCACCAGACAGAAAGCATCCTGAAAAATACGGTTATAACGGAGCATGGTATCGCATGTGTATGGCCGTCCTTTTCCCGCTACATAAACAAGGGAGGGTATGGTCGTCATTCCGGAGTGATTTGGCCGCATGTTCAGGGGTTCTGGGCAGCAGCCGTCCGGAAAGCAAACGATTATAAATTATTTGAAAAGGAGTTTTGGAGTCTTACAAAGTTGGCTCTCGCGAGCAAGCAGTTTGCCGAAATTTATCATCCCGAAACCGGTGTGATGTATGGCGGACTGCAGGAAGATGGTGGAACTGGGATTCGAGAATGGAAATCTTGCAACCGTCAGACATGGAGTGCGACCGCATATTTGTCCATGATCATATATGGTTTGTTTGGTATGGAGTTTACATGGAACGGAGTCTGGTTAAAACCACACCTGCCTGAAGGCATCGATGAAATGGAATTGATCGTGCCATATCGTAAGGCAACGCTGCATATTGAGGTATCCCGAAATACAGCCGGGGAAAAGAAGCGCTTTATTCCTGCAGAAACCGTTGGGGATATCAAAGTGGAACTATAGGTCATCTCTAAAACTCAAGAGAAACAGGATACAAAAAGAGACAAATATGGTAAAATCAATGCATGAAGTATTTAAATTTTTTTGCCGAGGACGACCGGCTAAAAAAGCTATCGAAACTTGGCGATCAACTTGAAAAACTAAATAACGTGATCGATTGGATGATTTTCCAACCATTGCTGAAAGGCGTCTTTGCGAAGGAGGCAAAAGGCGCGGGTGGCAGGCCGCCATATAACTATGTGATGATGTTCAAAATTCTCATCTTGCAACGCATCTACAATATATCGGACGACCAGACAGAGTTCCAGATAAATGATCGCATGTCCTTCATGCGGTTTTTAGGGTTAAGCTTGGGAGAAACGGTTCCGGACGCGAAAACCATCTGGTATTTTAAAAACGAACTGGTGAACGCCGGTATCATAGAATCTTTGTTCAACTTGTTTAACCGCGAGCTGGAAGTGCAAGGCGTTATTACGCACAAAGGAACTATTGTGGATGTCACCTTTGTTGATGCTCCGAAGCAGTGTAACAACCGCGAGGAAAACAAAAAGATAAAGAACGGTAAGGTTCCCGAGAATTGGAGCGAGAATAAGCGGCGTCAAAAGGATACGGATGCGCATTGGGCAAAGAAGAACAACGAAGTTCATTTTGGATACAAGGATCACGTAAAAGTGGATCGACAGCAAAATCATCACAAAATATGAGGTAACCAGCGCAAATGTTCACGACAGCAAAGAATTCACAGACTTTTTAGATGACACAGACAAGGTAATATATGCGGATAGCGCTTATGTTGGGCAGGAAGTTCCCGAACAGATTCAGGCGGAGATTTGCGAAAAAGGATACCTTAATCGAATGCTGTATCTTTGAGCGCGGACGGTTAATTCAGTGTAGCTGTCGTAAAAGTGTCGTACTAAACTGAAAGATTGGCATTGTTACTGGATTTTCTCTTGACTACGAATCAAGAGGTCCCGGGTTCGAATCCCTGCGGGCGCGCCAGAAAAAACCGCATCAGATAGCCATCCTTGGCTGGTTGATGCGGTTTTCGTTTACTTGATTTAATTCTTGTATGATGGTAAAGCTTACCTTTATGGCATAAAAGTGTCGTACTGAAAAATCCCCAAAATGCCGTATCCGTGCCGGTCATAGGGCAGCAGATACGGTTTTATTTTGGAAAAATAGCGGGAATTTTCTAAAGAGTGACATTTCAAGCAAATAGCTAGCTATTCATAATATATTTTGCATTGTAATACTCCTATATTCCCTTCCACAATACGGTAGACAAGCCTATTCGCACATCAATCCTCATAAAATGCTTACTGTTCATCAAAAATGGAATTCAGAGAGCCGCCAATTTTATGTGCGCTCACAGGCTGCCGGGATAGCCGTGACGTTGTCACAGAAAAAATTCTGTCTGCCTGTCCCACTCATAAAAATAACAGCTCTCCTGAATCCCTATGTGACAAGAGAAAAATTAATTATTTATCTGAAACGCTGTTTTTAAGAAGTCCTGATCATGTTTGACGTAAATTCTGGTTGTGACTTCAATGCTAGGATGCCCCATCAGCTTTTGAATGGTGAAAATGTCCAGCCCATTTCATTGTTATACAAGCGTGAACCGTAGGTATGCCTTAAACCGTGAGGGCGTACTGTTGCCTGAAAGGTGTTGCTAAACGAGATGGGAAACGTCTGTATCAGTGGACGGCAATTGATGAATGTACACGGTTGCGGTTTGTGTTCGGTTATGAAGAACATACCCCGGAGAATTCGTCAGATTTTCTCAACCGGCTGTTAAAGGTGTTTCCCTCCCGAATTCAAACTGTTCAGACGGACAATGGCACAGAATTCACTTGCAAATTCATCAGTCAGACAGAAAAAAGTCTGTTTGAGAAAACTCTCGTCGCCAAAAGAATTGCCCACAAGTTAATCCCACCGCGTACTCCGTGGCACAACGGCAAGGTTGAGCGCAGAAATCGCAACGGCTAGAGGTATTTCTATGACTGGAAGAAGTTTGCCTCTGTGTGTGAACTCAACCAAAAACTGTATACTCATCTATCTTAGAGCAACAACAAGGCGATGCGTGCCCTTGGTTGGAAAAGTCCTCTGGAGCGTCTTGCTGCTTTCCTTGGTTCACATCATTGACAAACATAGAGATGCTTTTCACGATTTTGCAAAACGCGTTGTCGAAGTGATGGAACAGAAGTGGCCTGAACTGCGAACGGTTCCGCACGCCAACTGAAAAGCCTTCAGTCAGGCTGCACTGGAAGAATATTATTTTAAGACAACAAAGGCAGAGAAAAAATTTGGACGGATTACCAAATGACCAAATCCTTCAACTGCAAGGGATTGCAGCTGATGAACAAACAACCGTTGCAGACCTTATGCTTTTCGGTACTTAAGCTTTTTTCCCGCAGCTTTGCATTGCTCCGTAAACTACATTGATTTTGGTCAGGAAGAATGACGTATGATCATCTCCGTTGGAAAATACTGAGTTTTATAGGGCTCATTATTTCCGTCAATACGGGTGCAGAGCAGTGAAACAGCTTCATGGCATATTTCATACAAAGGTTGTTTTACGGTTGTGATCGGCGTATATAAAAGAGAAGAGTAGGAAAGCTCATCAAAACATATCACCGAAATATTTTCCGGAACGTTTAGTCCTTTGTCTTTAATACATTTCATAACTCCCAGAGATAAAAGCGCATTTACTGTAATAATTGCATCCGGTGTATCATTCTCTAAAATCTCCTGTGTTAAATTGATACCGTTTTCAACCGTAGGATTTGTTTCAATTATATATTCGTCATTATATTTTAAGTTATATTCTTTATAAGCGCTAATATACCCACGGATTCTATCTTCCGATAGCCGCAGAGTGCGTTTTTCGGTTATAAAATAAATCTTTTTTTTGTTTTTGTTTAAAAGATATATAGTTGCGTCATGCATACCCTTTTCAAGATCGGACATGACACAATCCGATTGAATTCCGTTATAAGCGCTTGTGATAAAGACAAACGGGATTTGCTGTTCTTTCAGCGTGTAAAGGTGATCCAGATTATTTTCTCCATCCCGGGAAGGCACGATGATTAACCCCCCGACATCTCTGCTGACCATATCATCGATTGCCTTTTTTTCCTTCAACACATTGTCATTTGAAATTCCCAACAGCAAAGAATATTCTGTGTTATCAATCTCTTCCTGTACATAGTGAATCAATTCGCTATAGAACGGATTTTCAATATTCGTAACGACAAGTCCAATGGCGGATGGTCTTTGCATTATAAGGTTTCTTGCCGCCTGATTCGGCTTGTAGTTCAGCTTTTCTATTGCATAAAGCACCTTGTTTTTTGTTTCGGAATTTACTCCAGACCTGTTATTTATGACAAGGGATACGGTAGCGGGTGAAACACCGGCATACATTGCTACATCCTTTATCGTTATGTTACTTTTCATATCCCATTCTACTCCATTTATTTATTCTTATTTTAGTTCTTATTATATTGGATAATTATTACAATATCAATACAGTATACGATTCAGGAACCGCAAATCGGATGATATGATTAAAAAACAGTTTATAGTAACAAGTAGGGCTGGCACCCAGGCCAACCCTACTTTTATAATCGGGTCAAATCTCAACAGTCAGTTTTAACCCAGCTTGTCTGCCGCAGCTTTATCAAGAATAGAAACTCCGGTGTCAATATAATCAGGAGTAATTTTCTCGCCGTTGATTGCCTTCATTGCAGCCTGAATACCGCCGTAACCCATTTTATCCGGGTTTTGTGCCATTGTAAAAATAAGAGAACTATCTTTAATCAGGCTGATAACCGCATTTGATTTGTCCATTCCAGCCGCAATTACGGACCCGCCGTTTTCTTTGTTTGCGTTGCCCACACCGACAGTGGAGCCTTCATTCGCGCCGAACAATGCAACTACACCCTGTGTAATAAAGTTTGCCGCGATATCCTTTGATTTGGCAGCATCACCTTCGCCGTACTGTGTCGCAAGAATTTTGAAGTCAGTACCTTTGAAAGCGGAACGGAAGCCTTCCTCACGGTTTACTGTTGAGGTTGTGGCGGCATTTACACTGACAATGCCGATATTACCTTTTGTAACTCCTTTTGACTTCAGAGCCTTCAAGACCTGTTCACCGGCAATTTTGCCCGCCTCCACGTTATTTGTCCCAAGTTTTTGAACACACGGATAGTTTGCAAAAGAGTCTACCTGAACAATCTTTACTCCGGCCTGATCTGCTTCTTTCAGAGCAGAAGTTACGGCATCCGGGCCGTTGGCAGCTATCAGAATTGCATTTGCGCCGCCGGCGACCGCGTTATTGATGCATTCAATTTGTTTCTGATCATCTTTCACGTCCGGTGCGAGCCAGCTGTATTCCACATTACCCAGCTCTTCGGCTGCTTTCTTGCAGCCTTTGTCCATATTAACCCAGTGCTGATCCATAGAGTCAATTGTGATAAGTACAATTTTTTTCTTAGCAGAACTATTGGCCTTGGTCGAGGCCGATGTGGGACTTGCCTGGTCTGCTGCAGCTGACTCTGCCTTCGAAGCGGCGGATGAACCCTCCGAAGCGGTTGAACTGCACGCAATCAGCGAGCTTCCGATTAATCCCACTGCTAACAGGAATGCCAATACTTTTTTTGTCATAACTAATTCCTCCCTAATTTTATAATCAAAGCAATTGCTTTAATTAGCGGTTTTCTTTTTGCTGCCTTTTCCGGATCTTACTATCACATCCAACAAGACAGACACAATTACGATCACGCCAATTACAATATTTCGGATTGCTACCGGAGCACCTGCAAATTGCAGGCCGTTCTGAAGAACTCCCCAAATCGAAGCGCCAACGATTGCGCCCGCCAGTAAGCCTTGTCCGCCGAGTGTACTGATTCCGCCGATAACGGCTGCCGCTACGGCGTACATTTCATAGGATGTACCGGCATCCATTGATCCCATGCCGCTTGTGGCACTGGAGATCAAACCGACAATTCCCGCACAGAGCGCACTGACTAAGTAAGCAAAAGTTGTTGTTTTCGTAATACTGATACCGGATAATTTAGCGGCTTCGACATTACTGCCGATTGCATAGACGTGTCTGCCCATCGCGGTTTTTCCAAGAATAAAGTTGAATACAACCCAAAGAAAAAGCGCAATCCAGATGGCGTTGTAAACGTTGAGAAACTTTCCATAATAAAAGAAATCCCGAAATCCTTGAGCATTTTTCCCGATGGAGTCTGTGTTGTAATTTCCGTTAACGATCTGAGCCAGACCTCTTGCGATGGTCATGGTACCCAAAGTAGCAATAAACGGGGGTAATTTACATGCGGAAACCAGCAAACCGTTTGCCAGACCAACAAGCAGAGAAAAAATTAAAGTGATACCGACCGCAGCCCACGGATCCATACCATGCGTCATCAATGTGGCGGAAAACATGCAGCTCATGCCGACCACGGAGCCAAGCGACAAATCAATGTTACCCGTGATCAGCACATAAGCCTGTCCAATACCGATTAAAAGAATCGGAGCAATCTGCCGCAGAAGGTTCCCAACATTTTTACCGGAGAAAAACACTGGATTTAAAATTCCAAATACAATGCAAAGTGCGATTAAACCAAGTGTTACAGTCACGACCTGCCCCATGCCTCTGGTGGAAAATAACTTTTTCCAGCCTGCAAATTTTATCTTATATTCCATTTTCATGTCTCCTTATGAATCTTTTCGCCTAAAATCAGGCCTCAATTTTTTTGTCAAATGATGTAGCATAGGTCAGGATTTGATCTTGTGTAGCTTCGCTGGTATTGAGTTCACCTGCTATCTTACCGTCACACATTACAATAATCCTGTCACTGATACCCATTACCTCTGGCATTTCGGAGGATACGAAAAGTACACCAATTCCACTCTCTTTCAGATGATTCATTAAGTTATAAATTTCAACCTTTGCAGCCACGTCAATCCCTCTGGTAGGTTCATCAAAAATTACTACACGGGATTTTCTCGCCAGCCACTTGCCAATGACCACTTTTTGCTGATTTCCCCCAGAGAGACTTCCGGCATCAACTTCCGAATTTGCAAGTTTAATTTTAAGATCCTGTGTTGTTTTAGAAGCCATTTCGCTTTCTTTGTTCTTGTTAACAATTCCGAACCTACTGCACAGGATATCCAGATTAGGAAGCGCAATGTTTTCTCGGACGCTAAGCCGGGTGCACAGCCCGTCTTTTTTTCGGTCTTCCGGAGCCAAAACAATTCCCGCGCGGATAGCATCTTTTGGACTTCTGATATTGATGGATTTTCCGTCCAAAATGATCTCTCCGGATTCCTTCGGATCCACCCCGAAAATAGCCCTTGTTGTTTCTGTTCTGCCTGCGCCCATTAGCCCGGAAATTCCCACAATTTCGCCGGCATAAACCTCAAAGCTGACATCGCGAACCATTTTTCCTGCGTTCAAATGTTTGACTTCCAAAATTTTATTGCCTCGTGCGCAACTTATTCTCGGAAACTTTTCTTTTATTTCTCTGCCGACCATATTGGATATGATTGCGTCCATCGTGAAGTCGCTGAAATTGCCGCTCGTAATGTAATGGCCGTCCCGCATAATGGTGATGCGGTCAACAATATACTGCAATTCTTCCAAACGGTGGGAAATATAAACGATTCCGTGCCCTTCGCTTCTAAGCTTTTTTATAATCGAAAAAAGGTCATCAATTTCCTTTGATGTAAGCGCAGAAGTAGGTTCATCCATGATGAGAATCTTTGCATTGGTGGAAAGAGCTTTTGCAATTTCAACCATTTGCTGCTTGGAGACAGGTAAATCACCTACAATGGTTTCCGGATCAAGATCAATGTTTAACCGATCCAGAATTACTTTTGCATCCGAGTTCATTTTCTTAAACGAAACAAAACCGCTTTTTTTCTTTTCCCGGCCAAGAAAAATATTTTCAGCAATACTCAGATGCTGACACATATTCAGTTCCTGATGAATAATCGCCACGCCAAGTTCCTGTGCCCTTTTGGGATTCATTTCGTCAATATCTTGACCAAATATTTTAATACTCCCATCGTTGCGAGAGTAAACGCCGCTCAGTATTTTCATCAGCGTGGACTTACCGGCACCGTTTTCCCCCAGAAGAGCCATTACTTCTCCAGCTTTCAGACTAAAGGAGACATTATCCAAAGCCTTGACACCCGGGAATATCTTTGTAATATGCTCCATTTCCACGATATAATCCTGCATCCAGTTCAGCTCCCTCCATTACTTATTTAATATTTTTGTCAGTCTTTGTTTACATTCCAGCATGGCACGGCCTGTATGATAAATTGCCTTCCATGGGTTTCCGATATTTGAAATCAGCGGCCTTCCGTCATGGGTTAAAAGCTGCCTCCACTCGCCGATTTCATGATCAATCATATAGGTATTGTCGAAGTTCCAAGTCTTTATAAATGCATTGGCGTATTTTTCATCACCTAACCGCTCATAAACATCGAGAAATCCGATCAGCACTTCACAATTCTGCCACCATTCTTTATCCTTTACAAGAGGAGCCCCTTCATGCGGACCGTCACGGAATACTCCTCCGAGTTTTTGGTCAAACCCGTATTTCAAAGTGTGATCGACAATTTTCCTGCAAAGATCATCATACTTGTGATAAGGAAATTTCAGGATATCACAGGCCCTGTTAATCAGCCACACGAACTCTACGTTATGCCCATAAGATGTTGTATCAGTCGGCTGGTCAATTACCTCTCCGGTTTCCCGTTCCGCATTCCAGGTGCGCCGGATATTGATTGCCGGCTTACGGTTGAAATAAATATCAAATTGGTTATAGCCGCATCCAATATCTCGATTAATCATCCTTTTAAGAAGCAGGTTTATTATTTCTTCGAGTTTTCTCCTGTGTGTTTCAAGGTGCGAGCATTCATAAAGAGTGGTATAAGCCTCCATGGTATGCATATGGATATCCAATGATTTCAAATCACCGGCGGCAAACCCGGCAGGAGATAACGTCCAGTCTCTCTCAAAATTTTCAAAGTAGCCGCCATTTTCTGTGTCCGTACAATATTTTTGCAGCAGGTCAAAAGTCCTGCTTGCGTATTGCAGTCCGAGCTGATTTCCGGTTGCCAGTGTATATTCACTAAGTGCATAAATTGCAAATGTTTGGCCGTAAACAACCTTGCCATTGTCAAGCACATTTCCATTGCGGTTTGTTTTCCAATACCATCCGCCGAGCTCATTATCCCAAAAGTGCCGAATAAAAAAGAGTACGCCCTGCTTGGCAGCCTGTAGGTATTCGTCTTTTTTGTATTCACGGTAAAGTGCCGAAAAGCCCCATATCATTCTTGTCTGTGTCACAATATATTTATCTGAGTCATTGGTTGGGCTACCTTTCTCATCGAAGTTTGTAAGGTAACCTCCATATTGTTTATCTATGCCTTTATTCAACCAAAACGGAATAATTCCATTTTCCAGGTTATCCGTAATTTCGGATAGACACTCACGTAGTTCTGAATTCATTTCGAGGACTCCTTTAAAACGTTTTAATTGCTTTTGATGGTCTATAGTTTATCATCTTATAAAACTATTTTCAATTGACAAATTACCCTTAAATAATACAACATATTTGTATAAATTATATATAATATATTAATGTATAATTTATTAAAGTATGTTTAAAAGGTTTTAAATTAATGGCATATCGGCAAAATATTAAAACGTTACAAATTATTATGGCTCTTCTTACGTGCAACTAATTTGTGCATAATTTTTAACTGGAGAAAATATACAGCCTTACGACCGCCTCGGAATGCAAGGTTATTTTCTTATCTCCAATATTGAGCTGAGTTTGCATAGCTAAAGCAACATTGTTTATTTTGCATCATATAAAATTTGTTTCAGTTTGCTCAACGGCCCAAGGGTTACACTGTCCATTCGGTTTGAAAAGCGGCAGAACCGGTAATATATTTGTTGTTCACCACATCTGGACATTGTAGCTGCCCGTTGCGCATAAGATATTCCTTCATATGCATAAATGTGGCATCTGGGTCCGTTTGGAGTGTAGAACATAAGCCGATTATTGTAACGCCTTATCATTTATTCCATACAAATGTCGTAAAAGTGTCGTACTAAGCCGGAAATTTGGCGTGGTTCCTGGACTTTATCTTGACTACGAATCAAGAGGTCCCAGGTTCGAATCCCTGCGGGCGTGCCAAGACAAGGACAAGGCAGTATGCCTTGTCCTTGTCTTTTTATTATATCGACTCCGCGCCTGCTGGGGTGAGAACCCGGCATGCCGCGCGGGGGTAAAACTGATTCTTTGTGCTTGCTTTTTGGGGATACCGCCGTAGGCATGAACGGCGTTGTACGCCTGAATCCCTTGTGGGCGCACCAAAGAAACCGCATCAGATATCCATTTTGGGGCTGTTTGAGGCTGCTTTTCTTTTGCTATTATAATTCTCACAATATGGTTAAAGCCGAGTAAAACCAGCCTTTATGGCGTAAAAGTGTCGTACTAAAAAATCAAAAAAATGCCGTATCTGTGCCGGTTATAAGGTAGCAGATACGGCTATTATTTTGAAAAAAACCTTAAGAGGTTCCTATATGATCATTGAAGTATTCCGTCACGGTCATTGTCACCATATCTTTTGTCTTCCCTTCACCTCAGTTGCCAGGGCTTTGGTTCAGATACGTGAAGAATGCTGTGATAATATCCGGACTCGCTGACCTTAAGCACATGGCACATTGTACAGACACTGAATTTCTCTCTGCGCAAAGTGACATATTCATACAGCCGTTTCGCTTTTACTTCTTCTGGTCTTTTGCGAAAAAACCGAGAGCGTCTTTGAGAATCTCATTGGCCTTCCGCAATTCGGCATTTTCTTTTATCAGCCTGCGTTCATTCTCGTTCAGCGGCGCATCGCGACGAATGCCGCTGCCGACAAAAGCGTGGTCACCGTAAGCTTTGCGTTTCTGTCACCATTCCGACAGCGTGTAGAGTAGACTATCCCCAGTTGCGCTGCAGCCTGTTTCAGCCCTACCTCATCAGAGAGCTTGACCACTTCGTCCTTAAATTCCTTGTTGACTTCCGCATAACACACCATCCTGTCTTTCTTTCATTCTATCACATTTGGTGTGTTTCACCTCTGCATTTTTATGGTATCACTCCACCTTAGAAATTCCACCTTTTATACCCAACTTCTCTCTGATTTGAAGTAATTCATCAATTTGACGTTTTGAAAGCTCATTAGCCTTTTTGATAATGTTACCAGTAATCAGCAGAATATTAGCATAATATTCAATGGTTTCCATTCGGTAAAATGCCTGATAAATATCCTTTCCCCAAGTCAATGCACCATGATTTGCTAAAAGTACGCCATTGTAGTCTTTGCAATAAGGTGCAACCGAGTCCGGAACTCCTTGGGAACCCGGCGTCGCATAATGGGCAACCGGTACTGTAAAAAGCTTGCTATTGCAGCACAGCTTGGCGCCACACATCTTATTAATGTAACGAAAGAGGATTTATCGAATAGGATTTCCGAAATTACTGACGGAAAAGGTATTGACATGGCATTGGAAACCTCTGGTGCACCAGTTTGTTTTTTACAGGCTGTTGATAGTCTTGCAAAAGGCGGTAAACTTTCCGTAATTAGTTTTTATGAGTCTGAATTAAACCATCTTTCTATCGATAAAATAGTAGAAAAAGAACTAACAATTAGCGGTGCATTTGGATGCTATGGCATAGCTGAAGCAACAAAGAACATCTTGGAAGAAAGTCATATCGATCTTACTCCAATTATTACTTACCGCGTATCGTTTGAACAATGTTTAGATGTTTTTTTACACCAGAAGGAAATTAAAAAAAACAATATCAAAGTTATGGTTCATTTCTAACTTTAAAGTTCCTGCAATAATAGATTATAAGTTTACGGAGAACGGTTGAAAAAGAGCTGTGACGTTTACAATCCAACGATGAGCTTTATGCGTGGCTATCCACATGGCAAATGAGATGCTTTCGAAACTGTGCCCAACTCGTGTTCAACTTTTGTTCAAGAAAGTTTGGAAAAAGTGGGTCAAAATACGGAACAGTACGGTAGGTAACGGGCTTAAAAACGGCATAGCAATGCGGCTTGTAACATGACTCGAGAGACAACGGAACAGAAAAAAACGCACTCATAACCCGAAGGTCGTAGGTTCAAATCCTGCCTCCGCAACCAAAACAAGCAGGCTAAATTCTTATCGAATTTAGCCTGCTTTTCTGTATATTTGCACTGGTGTATCTACTATAAATTTGCATTCATATCGAACTTTTTACACCCGCCAGCTTACAGACTGGCGGGTGTTTTTTTGAATTCCTATCCCCTGCCGTTCATATGCTGCCGAGGGAACCACAGAATATCTTTTCCAGATCCCGTTTGTTTTTTAGCCCCAGTTTCCGTAAAATGGTGGTTTTCTGGTTGGCGATCGTTTTCTGGGAGGACAGCAGACGGCGGTCTGGCTCAAATATGCTTTGCAGAACGCCGAGCTCCGCCGCGGTAAGGTCGTTCAGGATAAGCGACCAGATCATCTGCTCCTGCGGGGTATGGCCCCGGGCGGTCTTTCGGATGGTATCCACCAGAAATTCAAACTGGCTTTTAAATATGTATCCGGACGCAAAGGATTTTTTGCTTGCTTCAATAACGGTCTGCGGATTTTCAAACGCGGTAAGAATAATGATTTTTGCGTTTGTAGACAGGCGGATTTCCTTTGCCGCTTCGATTCCGTCCAGGTTGGAATCCGAGAGATTCAGGTCCATCAGCACAATATCGGGATTCTGCTGCACGGCCATACGGATTGCGTCTTCTTTTGCGGCGGCGCAGCCTGTCAGCTCCATGTCGGTCTGGCCGTCAATCGCCGCCCTGATCAGATAGGTAAAGTCCTTATCGTTTTCCACAGCCAAAACCCGAATCACGTTTGTCATCTTTTTTCTGTCCCTCCGCGATATTTGGAGAAATGCAGGTGAAACGCCGTCCCCCTGCCGTATTCGCTCGTTACGTCAATGCTTCCGTTGTGCTTCTGCATCACCCTCCAGCAGTAAAACAATCCAAGCCCAAGGTGCTCGTCGCCGCCTTTGCCGGAATAATACGGCTTAAAAAGGTACTGCAGCGCGTCCTGCCTGATTCCGATTCCGTCGTCTTCAACGGTAAGCACAACCTGGTTTTTCCTGCCGGTGCCGCATTTTACAGTGATTGTCCCGCTGTCCCTGGTCGCGTCGACTGCATTGCCCAGCAGGTTGTTCAAAACCTCTCCGATATGCAGCGGGTCACAGTAAACCTGAAAGCTTTTATCACAGTTATTTTCAATCGCAATATCCTTATCCAGCTGCCTCCGGGCGTCTTCCACACAGCTTTCGGCCAGATCGTACAGAGAGCACACGCTGCAGTTGAGCCGAATATCCTTGGAATAAAACTGGTTCTTTTGAATAAAGGCTTTGATATGTTCGATGGAACGGAAAATGATTTTGAGTTCTTCCTCCGAATCCGGGGCGGACTTCTTAGCCAGATTGTTTGCGCACCATTCCACTTTAATGATTTCATTTTTTAAAAAATGGGTAACATACTGTGTCCCCTGCTGAACAATTTTCGTTTCGGAATCCCAGCCGTAATGGACGGTTTCCAGCCTGACCCCCATAATACCCTCGCGAAACGCCATGGCAAGGTAGTAGCCGAGCAGGGCAAACAGGATAACGACATTTCCCCTCCACACCTGAAACAGCGATTTTATATTCAGCGCATGAATCACAAAAATCGTGATAAGCCAGTACCAGAGCAGGGGCAGGATCAACACGGCGACCCTCCGCTTCTGCCCTTTCCAGACAGGGTTGCTCTCCCGCGTCACGGCCAGAACCATAATCGCCGTAACCGCAGCACCGTAAATCAGGTTGTAAAACGCTGCCGCCACCCAAAAGAAAGCATCATGAAGCTGGTAATCCCGAAACTGCGCGGGGTGGTAAACCAAAACAAAAAGGACGGCTAAAGGCAGGATCAGCCACTTTACCCGGTTGTAGTATTTGAGGCTGAGCACCTTTGCGTCGGAAAAATAGAAGCTGAAAATAAAGGCCGTCGGCATGGCAAACAGATACAAAACCGCTGTCATTCCGGAATAAACCGTTTCACCGTATGGACCCAGAAAAGCGCCGAAAGGGCTCTTTACCGCGGAAGGGAGCCAGTCAAAAAACAGGTATTCCTTGAATACGCCCAGACTGAAAATCATACCGCTGTAAAAAAGCCACCGATTAACCTTGCTGGCGCGGTTGGACAGCAGAACGATCAGCAGGAAAACCCAGATCAGAAGCGTGAACAGAAGGTTCGTACTGCCCGGCACAAAAATCCACTCCTTTAAAATAATCCTAAAAAATATTATATCTTTCTTAACGTTAAAAGGAAAGTCAAATTCCTATAAAATTTGGGAACCGCTCCGAAATCCTGTATGATAGAATGAATTTGATAATATCCTGGCAGCAGGCATTGCAGGATATTTTTCCATATCACAGTTCCATAAAATATGCTTCATAAATAAAGGATTGTTTTCTATGAGCGTTGATTATAAAAGTATTGAATTCAGGCTGCATGAGCTGCTCGTTCAGATACAGGAAATACTGGGCTTTCTGAACGCGGACAGCGACTTGCTCAGCACGGTTGCGGACTGCAAGGAGCGGATTAAATCCAAGCGGTACCGCGTTGCGGTAATGGGCGAATTTAAAAAGGGAAAAAGCTCACTCATCAACGCGCTGCTGGGGGCCAACATTCTTCCCGCGGACGTTACGCCCACGACCGCCACAATCAACCGGATTACATACGGGGCGGTACCCAAAGCGGAAATTCGCTATAAGGACGGGCGCGGTGAGGAAATTGAGCTCTCCGCACTGAGCGGTTACGTGACAAAGCTGACACCGGATGGGGAGGCGCGCGCCCTGCAGATTGACGAGGCTGTCATCTATTCGCCGACCGTAATCTGCCAGAACCATGTGGATATCATTGATACCCCCGGTCTGAACGACGACGAGCGCATGACGAAAATCACCATTAATATGCTGCAGAATGTGGACGGCGTGGTCGTAGCCATTTCCGCCAGAACCCCGTTCAGCGATACGGAAACCCGGTTTGTCTGCCAGCTGATAAAAAGCAGCGCGATTCACACCATTGTTTTTACCGTTACTTTCCTTGACCAGCTGGATGAAGAGGAATACCGCTATGATAACCTGCTCGGTAGCATCCGGGAACGGATACGCGACAAGGTTCTGGAGCAGCTGGAAAAGGACGGGGCGGACGAAAAAGTCTTAAACAAGGCGCACGCCATACTGGACGATATGCATCTGTTCGGAATTTCGGCAAAGCTGGCCTTAAAATCCTTTGTGACGGGCAGCGGCAAAATGCTGAAGGAAAGCCGTTTTGAAGAATTTAAAACAGGCCTGCTTTCCATTATTACCTCAAAGCAGGTGGAAAACGCCGCCGTAAAAGCGGTGGAGGCCATTCATTCCGTTCTGGAACAGCTGGATGGGCAGCACCAAAACGGGATGCGGAGGATTTCCGGTGAACTGGAGGATTTTCAAAGCCGTTCCGCCCAAATTTATCAATATTGCGGTTCCTGCAAAAGAGCGGTGAACGATCTTTTTATGAAAACCGACGGCGGATTCAGTGAAGTCCTGTCTCAAATCTATTCGCTGAAAAACATACTGGTATCAAGGTTCATAAAGCGTCTGTCCGCTATTAAAGTCAATACGCACGAAGAAATCAAATCCGCGATTACAGCCGAAACGCTGGATTGCTTTGAGTTTGTCAACCGTGAATTCCGGCCTCCGATGCAAAGCGCGTTGGTTAAAATCCTGCAGTCCGGCAGCGGTGACTTCGCAAAGCTGCGGGAAACCGCCCTGCTCAATCGCCTTGCGGAGCCGGATCCCGACCGGGCGCGGTTTCTCGGCAATATGCTGGAGTTTTCCGGCAGTATTCTGGAGGATATCCGCTTTTCCTGGCAGGTGCCCACGATTCCCCCCGTCGCCGATCTTTCAAAATGCAACGTGATCGATACGATTATCCATGCGGTGGATGTCTCGGTGAATCAGTACCGCAGCGCGCTGGACAGCGGAATCACACAGATTCGCAAGCACTGGTTTGAGCAGGTATCGGCGGAAGCGGAATCCGCCGCCGCCCTTTTTCGGCAAAAAGAGGATGAATTAAAAAGCCGGGTGGATACCAGCCTGAAAACCTATGAGAGTAATTATCAGGTGATGTCCCGGAACGCGAAGGTGATTGCGGAGAAAAGCGATTCCGTCCTAACGGAGCTTTACCGTGATTCCGCTTCCGCGTAAACAGATTCTAAACAGTCTGAAAACGAATTGGAGGAGATTCGATTATGGGCTTTCGGGTTGACGGGTGCGGTACATACAGCGGGAGTAAAAAGCTGAAACAGCTCGGTGATTATTATTGCGACAGCTGCAAGTCGGTTCACCCGTTTTCGCTGTATGAACTGACAGAAAAGGTCACCTTACTGTATATTCCGGTTGCCAAGCTGTCCACGCGGCACGCGATTTTATGCGACAAATGCAAGCGCGGTTATAAGGTCACCGATGAGCAGAAATTTCATCTGCTGGCCGGAAACAGTGCTGTGCTTTCGCAGTTTTTTACCGAAACTGCAGAAGAGACAGCGCCTGCCCCGCCGCCTCCCGCGCAGAAGCAGGAAGCTCTGCCCGCACCAAAGCCCGCGCAGAGCGCCGTGCCGAACCGCAGCGGATGCTGCCCGAGGTGCGGCACGCCCATTGACAAAAGCGCATCGTTCTGCAGCAAATGCGGCCGCAGGTATTCCCCCGCGGAAATGGGCGCAGAACCCCGGGGTGGAGTGAAAGCACCCCGCATATGCTCCCAGTGCGGCGGCACAGTACCGGACGGCATGCAATTCTGCACACACTGCGGGCAAAAACTGAACTGATATGACAGAGCAGTCCATTGAAAATAATATTAAAAAAGAAGGAATTTTGAATGTACATCGTCAAAGTCAAGTGGCTTCCGTGGATCTTTATTATTGCAGGGTTATACGGTCTGTTTTCCGGCGAATGGAACGCGTTTCTGGCAATTATCGTGATTGCTTTGGGCGGAGTGGGCGCGTATTACTTTTACGGCGGCAAAAGCTCCGGCAGCACACCGAACACCCGCCCCACGGGATACAATCCGCCCACAGAACCGAAGCATACCGACATTACCGCGCACCCTGCGCAGGTTCCGGCCGCAACCGGAGAGAAGGTCTGCCCGAACTGTGGCGCGCCGGTGGAGGAAGGAATGTTCTTCTGCTCCAAATGCGGCACAAAGGTCTGAGGATACATAAAATTGCGGGATAACGTTTTATTTTGGAAAACAGCTGAATATCAATAAAACAAACTCAGAACGAGGGGGATACTATGGCTTTTTGTGGAAATTGCGGGACACAGGTCCCGGAGGGCTCCGTGTTCTGCGGACACTGCGGCGCAAGGCTTGCGCCCGTCGGCAGGGAACGCGTATGCAAAAACTGCGGCGCAAAGCTGGAAGAGGAAATGTTCTTCTGTTCCAAATGCGGAACCAGAACGGAGAGCACCGACGGACTCACCTACGCACCCGCACCCGTTCCGGCAAGGCCGGCGGCGCAGCCCGCGGCGCAGTTCCGGCAGCCTGCTGCGGAGCAGGAGCTGTACCGGAAGAACATGATCGGCTATTACAAAGGGATTACACAGATCTCGGGCGAATTTGTTGTCACCAACAAAAAAATCATGTATACGCCGATGGCAATTTATCTGCTGCATCATCCGTTTTCCATTGACATGAACCAGATCCTGAGCGCGTCCCGCGCAAGCGTGATGGGAATGAATGTATGTATCCGCGTGAACACCACAGTCGGCAAATCACATCTTTTTGCCTTCGGCATTTTTAACGAAGGCGATATTGACCGGGTGGTCGGTATCATCAACCAAACAAAGCAGACCGCCTGAAAACCAAAAACAGAGTGATGGGGGTATATTATGGCTATTTGTAAATACTGCGGCCAGCCGGTAGAAGACAGCGCTTCTTTTTGCGCCAAATGCGGCGGGCCGGTCGCTTCCGAGGACAGCCCGGCCGTTTGCGGCAACTGCGGCAACGAGCTGCAGGAGGGACAGATTTTCTGCGACAAATGCGGGCAGCGCGTGGAAACTCCAACACCCGCGCCTATTCCGGCACCCATCCCGAACCCCGCGCCCATCCCGAACCCCGCGCCGGCTCCGGTTCCCTCCCCATCCGGTACGGACAGCGCCAAAAACATGACAGTATGGGCAATCGTGCTCGCTGTACTTGCGCCAATTATTGCGTGGAACTGGAGCGACGCTTTCGGTCTTGCCCTGTGCGCCGCTTCCGTCGTCATGGGATTTAAATCCAAAAAGGGCGCCGCCATTGTGGCCGGAATCATCTCCGGCGTAATCATTATATTTATGTATATCTACGCCTACGCATAAACTTTTTAAGCAGAGAGGATGAAAAATATGCCGGAACAAACCAGCTTCAGCAGCTTTACGGGATACAAACAGATGGTCATGGAGCTCACGGCCAATCTGAGAAAGCTCAGGGAATACAGCCAGACTCTTGATCTGAAGGGCAATGTTGACTCCATCGACAACGTGATCAAACGTCTGGAGGAGGATTCCTTCAGCGTGGCCATCATCGGGGAATTCAACCGCGGCAAGAGCACGCTGATCAACGCCCTGCTCGGCAAGCCCATTCTGCCGATGGACGTCCTGCCGACCACGGCTACGCTGAATAAAATCACCTACAGCATCACTCCGTTTGTAAAAATCACCTATAAGGACGGCCGCACGGAAGAGGTCGAAGTGGAAAAGCTGAGCGAATACGTGACGAAGCTTACCAAGGACGGCGAGAAAAAGGCCCGCGAAATCAAGGAAGCCACTGTGTATTACCCCATCAATTACTGCAAGAACGGGGTCACGATCATCGACACCCCCGGCCTGAACGACGACGCCGCCATGTCGGAGGTAACCATGTCCGTGCTGCCCCAGATCGACGCGGCGCTGATGGTGATTATGGCGCAGTCCCCCTTCTCCGAATCCGAGCGCGATTTTCTGGAAAGCAAGGTCATTACCAGCGATCTCGGCCGGATCCTGTTTGTCGTAACGGGGATCGACCTGCTGGACGAAGAGGACGTGGAGCGCGTCCTGAATAACATCACCGCACGGATTGAAGAGCATGTGATGGCGAAAGCAGCCAAGACGATGGGGGCGGACTCCAAGGAATTTCAGGCCTATAAGCAGAAAATCGGAAAGGTACGCGTATACGGGCTTTCCGCCAAAATGGCGCTCAAGGCCAAAGCTTCCGGCAATCAGGAAAAGCTGGAGCAGAGCTGCTTCCCCGCCTTTGAAAACGCGCTGGAGCGGTTTCTTACGGAAGACCGCGGCGCGGTCATGCTGAGCGTTCCGGTCAGTAAAATCCGCACTTCCTCCGTGGAAATCTTCAAGGCGGTGGAACTCAGGGAAAGCGCCCTGAAAATGCGGAAAGAGGAATTTGACGAGAAATACAGCCAGGCGATGGACGAAATCGAAACCATCCGGGAGCAGCGGCGCGTGGAATTCAATCGGATCAACACGTCCGCGCAGTACACCTACGACGAACTGCGGCCAAAGATCAAAAATTTCTGGCCGGAGCTGGAAGCGGCCGCCATGAATATCATCGACAGTTTCCCGCTGCAGCCCGCCGATATTGACGACAACAGTGCGGAGGCCACGCAGGCTGCAATTAACAATGCCGTTAAGAAGGAAGTCTCCGCTGTTGCGCAAAGTCTGACCGAACAGATTCAAAGCTCTATTGGCATGGCGCTGGAAAATGAGGCGGAGCGTCTATCCGGCTTTGAAAACAATTTCTACGAGGCGACCGAAAAGATTCAGGACCTGTTTTCCGTCTCCGTTAAAAGCGGTGCCACTAAGTCGGACACCATTTTTGGCGCGGCAATCGGCGGCCTGGTCGGCTACGGGGTAGGCGGCGCCTATCTGGGCTTTAAGGAAGCGGGCTGGAAGGGTGCACTGCTCGGCGGTGCCACCGGCCTTGCCGGAACCATAGGAATGGGGCTGGGAATCAATCTGCTTATCGGCGCCCTTGCGCTGCCGATTACCTGGCCTGTGGCAATTATCGCCACGGCGGCCGCCGGTATTGCCGGAACCTTCACCGGAAAGTTCGCCATCGGTAAAATATTCGGCGGCCAGCGAATTGAAAAATTCAAGGCATCCTATAAGGAAACCGTTTCCCGCCAGTTTGCCGAAATGCAGGCGCAGGACGACTTCGGCGAGAAGGTCCGCACCCAGGTGGAAGGCGCCTTTGAGGCTCTGAAAACCAAGATTAAGACCGAAACGGAAAACATCCTTTCCGATACGCAGAATACTCTCACCCAGCTTAAGGTGTCCCTTGCGGAAAACCAGCTTTCCGCGGAAAAGGAACAGGCCGAATTAAAACAGATGATCAAAAATGTGAACGAAATCGCGGCGCAGGCGGAAGATGTGAACAAGCAGCTGATTTCTGTTCTGAACCGGTAAGGGAGTAATCCGAATGATAAAGACAAACCCGACACAAAATCTGGATGTGAGCTTTGACGCCTATGTACGGGAACGGCAGAAACAGTACGGCGCCCATACGGACGCCGGGGTTCCGGACTACGCCTACGCCTCCGACTATATCATCCGCCAGAAAATCAAAGCCATTCCCGGCGTGTACCCGTTCTTCAAGGCGGTTACAAGCCAGCTGGTTCCGGTCATGAAGCAGGAAACGAACCTTTCCGCGCTGAAGGTCGGCCCCAGCCAGTTCCCGGAAATCTATAAAATGACGGAGGAATGCGCCCGGCTTCTGGGAATCGGTGTTCCCACCGTGTTTGTCAAGCAGGAAATCGGGGTGTTCAACGCGTACGCCATTGCCTTTGACGACGAATCCCCGGCGATCATCCTGAACTCCTCCGCGGTGGAAAGACTTTCCCCGGACGAGCTGAAAACCATCATCGGGCACGAATGCGGCCATATCCATAACAACCACGGGATTTTCAATACCGCGGCCAGTATCATTTTAGGTACGGCGCTTAATTCCATTCCTTTGACGCAGCAGATCGTCCAGCTGCTCTCCACCCCCCTGCGGCTCATGTTTGCCGCCTGGAGCCGCGCAGCGGAGGTTACCTGCGACCGCGCCGGGATCATCTGTGCAAATGACCCTCAGGACAGTGTGCACGCGTTCGCGAAAATACTCGGCGGCGCCCTGCTGACAGACCGGGAGGTCAATATCGACGCGGTGCTCAAGCAGTACGATTCCATGCGTGCCACACCCGTGCGCCTGCTGGAGCTGGAATACGACCACCCCACAACGGTGCGGCGGATTTTCGCGGCAAAAGAATTCATGAACAGCGAAGTCCTGTACCGCTGGCGCCCGGAATGGAAGGAGCCCGGCAAAAAGCTCCTCACCAAACAGGAACTGGACGCCCGGTGTGAAAAGTTCGTTAACGTAATCGACAGCAAAAAAGGGAGGCCGGGCAAATGACGGATTTTAACGAAACAGGACGTCTGGTCGTAGACTACGATTCCGTGTCGGAGGACATCGGCGCGATTCTGGACGAGGTACATACCCTGCGCACGGAAAGCCGGCTCATCCGTATCCTCGGCGACGACAGCACCGCCCAGATGAAAAACTGGGAAACCTCCGTGAAAAAGCGGCTGACCGACCCGTTCAGCCTTGCGGTGATCGGCGATTTCAAGCGCGGAAAATCCACGCTCATCAACGCGATACTGGGCAAGGCGGTCGCGCCCACCAGCGTCACGCCGGAAACGGTGACCATCAACCGCATTTCCTATTCCGATACACCCAAAGCGGAAGCGGTGCTGAAAAACGGAAAACGGGCGAAGCTTGCGCTTTCCGAGCTGAAAAGCGACCAGATCAAAAAGGTTATGAGCACGCTCCCGTCGGAGATCGATTATATCGATATTCGGGAAGACGCAGAAATCCTCAAGGAAATCTGCATTGTGGATACACCGGGCATCGGCGACCTGCTAAAAGCGTTTGACGAACAGGTCAAAAGCTATCTGGTAAACGCGGACGCTGTGCTTTACGTGGTTTCCGCAAAGTCCCCCCTCTCCCTCACGGAACAGGCCTTCCTTTCCGCTTCCGTGCTGCCGCAGAGCTTTTCGCGCATCCTGATTGCGCTGAATATGGCAGACTGTCTGGAAGACCGGGAGGATATTGAAAAAATCATCGATTATACCGATAAGCGGGTAAAGGAGGTCGCCCCGAACGCCTATGTGTACGCGGTGAGCGGCCTTGACGAATACTGCCGCAAACTGGACCTGCCCCGCCCCGTACCGGAGCTGTCCGATTATCTGGAAAGCTGCTTTGAGTCGTTCCGTTCCTCCATAAACAATGATATTCTGCTGCAGAGGGACGTGATCAAAACAATGCGGGCCCTGTCTCTCACCCGGCTGATGCTTCAGGATATCGCCGCAAGAATCAGCCTGATGCTTTCCGTCCTGGCAAACGGGAACACCCAAAGCATCGATTCTCTGGAGGAGAAGTATCAGGATGAAAATTCGGACTTAATGAAAGCGGTTCAGAAACGGAAGTCCAGGCTGGAACTGGAAATCGACGAAATGCGGTTCGAAGCCCGCCAGTGGATGAATGAATTCATGGAGCGGCTGAAAGCAGAAATGAAAAGCAGCGGGTCCCGGCAAACCGCCGATCTGGAAAAATACTTTCAGTTTTTCATGATGGACAAAGTCAAGGAGGCATTGATCGCCTGTACCGGCGTCCATCAGAGGCAGATCGGCGAATTTCTGGAGGAGTCCGCGAAGGATTTTGCCCTGTCGCTTTCGGAGACCGCCTTCGGCAGCATCAACACACAGATTGCCGATTGTATTGCCGATATCAGCTGGACCAATGTGGACACTGCCACCACAGCGCTTTCCATGGGGCTGAATTACGCCTCGCAGATGGGCCTGCCCTTCGGGCTGGGCGGCTTAACCATACTGGGGCAGGCCGTAGCCGGATTCCTGCGCCAGAAATCGCTGGATAAGCGGCAGGCGGACTACCTTACGCCGCTGCTGCAGGAATACGACAGCATTACGGGCGGGGTTTTGACCGAGCTTGACAGCACGTACAGCCGGATGAAACAGAGCGCAATGGAGCAGCTCGATTCCATTTACAGCAGCCAGATGAAGCTCACGCTCGACGCCGCAAAGCAGGCAAAAGCCAGTGCCGAGGATGAATCGCTGAAATCTCAGGAAACAGCCGCGTATCTGAACGGTGTTCTGGCAACCGTCGCCCGACTGAGCGAAATATTGAAAAAGTACGAGTAAACCGATACGGAGGCCCCACAGACGTTTGGCCTTCTTATAGCACGGAACAGCGAAAACCGGCTGCCGCAGGGCTTTTAACCCGCGGCAGCCGGTTTTCATAGAATCAGGGAGTTTATTTTATGATGGCGATATAGTCCATTACTACAGGTTTCTGACCCGGAAGCGTACTGTAAACCGCAGTCATTGTGCCTGCTGCTCCAACCGCTTTTACCGTAACATAATACTTATTGCCGGTGTGTTTTACTGTGACGGCAAAGTCTTTGCTGTTGCCTGCCGTGAAGGAAGGAACCGCCTTGCCGCTGACCGTCATCGCGTAAGTGTAGGTCTTGCCGTTCTTTACGCCGACGGTGGACGAAGTATCTGATTTTACGGGGTAAGCGTTTGTAGCGGGTTTGGAAAGCAGTACATACGAAGAGCAGTGCGCAATGGAAACCGTTACATAACCAAACGCATCAACGGTATACTCACTCTGGGTAAGCTGCTCCAGCGCCTTTGTGGCACTGTTGATATAGTAGAGATACAGCTTGGAGAACGGAGCGCCTCCCGCCTGATTGCCGACATAGACCCTGACCGTGGCAGGTGCCGGAAGAACGCCGCTGTTTGCAAAGTTCAGTACAATGCCGGCCGCCTTTTTATCGGAGGTATTCGCGGCTGTAACCGCGGCGGCTGCGGTATCATTCGCTGCCGGGGCAACGGTGATTGCAAGGTTTACGTTCGTTAAGGAAGCTGCCGAGTGATTCAGGTTTGCGCCGGAGAAGGTCCAGGTATAAGCCGCGTTGCCGGTCTGGCTGTCTACGACTTCAATCGTTACGTTCTTTCCGGCAGTCTTGGCTGCCTGCAGAACAGCGGGTTCCAGACCGATGCTGACCTTTGCGTTTGCATTGGTGTTGTTTGCAACCGCTGCCGGAACTTTGACCGTCAGGTCTACCGCCTGAACGGCCGTATTTTGCAGCTGCTCCAGAATCGCGGCGGTCGGCGCGCTGATTCGGACTTCCGCACGGTTAGCGGCGGTTGCCGCCGAAAGAATAGATGCGACATCGGAGGATACCGTAACATTCATTACAGAATGGTTCCCGCTGACTACCGGCGCGGCATCCGGCTGCGTCGGAACGGTCGCCGTGATTCCGCCGTTCGGGTTTTGAATTGTTACAATACTTCCGCCTGTGGATGCGGTTGTGGAAGAACTGCTTGAGCTTGAACTCGAGCTTGAACTTGAACCGGAATCAGAACCGGAGTCGGAACTGGTTCCCAAAGACTTTGCAAAAGCGATTTTTGTACCGTTCAGTGTGAAGTTGCCGAACACCGCGGCCGCATTCTCATATCTGCCGCTGCCGTTTGCCGTCTCCACGCCGACTCCGGTGGTGTCTTCCACATCCGTATTGGTGATGGAGGACGCCGAATCGGTAGAAACCGGAATCCACGTTACTTTATCCTTGCTGTAGAAGCCGGTATAGACATTGCCGGTTCTCTGAATCTTCAGATAAATATTGGGGATGTCGGCCAGCTGATCTTCTACGATGATGCTGTTTGTACCGTCTGTTAATTTAATCGTCCTTTGTGTGGTGGTGGTCTGCGTGGTTACGTTGACCCCATTTGCGTCATTGGCGTTGGATGTGGTGGTCGTTGTGGTCGTTCCGCGAAGCAAAGCAACATGCGGCTTGCTGCTGGAACCGCCGCCGGGGCCAAACCCGCCGCCGGAGCTGCTGGAAGTACCGTTCTTGTCATACACAATCAGTCCTGCCGGCAGTGATTTTGTGGAGGAGGTGTAATTCACGTCCGTTATGATTGTGAAATCTCCGGACGTTTCCGTCGTGGTGATGTTTTTGTCGCTGGAATCCCCGCCCATCGGCTTCCAGTTGCCGTCTTCCGTAAGGAGGGTAAGGGAATTCTCGGAATTGAGAATGAAATTGGAAGCGTTGCTGTTGGCGACCGTCCAACTATCCGCAAGCCCGTAGCTGGCAGCCTTTACGGTGATCGTGCAGGTCGCTTTTACGCTGCCGGTAACGCCGGTTGCAGCGGTAATAACCGCGGTGCCAACGCCGACTGCCGTGACCTTGCCGGTGGAAGAAACTGTTGCGACGCCCGTATTGCTGGAAGTCCAGTTGACGGAATTGTACGCAATATTCGTCTTTTCATCGCTCAGCGTTGCGGTAAGCGTTACGTTTTTACCTTCCTCAAGCGTTGCCGAAGTCTTATCCAGTGTGATGGAGGAGGAATCGGAGGGCTTGGAGGTTGTGAATTTCACGTTGCAGCCGCCGTTTTTGTTCATCGGGACGGTCAGTGTATCTGTGCTTGTAACCTGCTTGCAGGAAACCAGAACGTCGTCGTTGGTATAGCCGTCCTGATAAATCCACGCATAATAGGTTTTTCCGGAGGTCAGGAAGCTCAGATTGAACGTTGCGTTCCTTGCGTCCGTGCAGATCGCGGAAGCATACCATTCGGCTGCTCCGTCGGCAATGTCGGTTACCCTGCTCTTGCGGGCCTCCGCGACATATTTGCCGAGGTCTGCATCCAAAAGTTTGGTGTCTTCCCATGCAGCCGGCATATCCTTATACCAGGAATACAGCTGGCTGGCACGGTAATGCTCCGCCGTGTCGGCGTAGCAGGGAATGCCGCATTCAAGAAGAACTGCCAGCGCGCTCAGCTGGTTGGTGGAAACATGGTCGGAACCGTCGTCATAAAGAAGCGGAGTGAAGTCTGCCGGGCCTACGACCGCTCTGGTAAGGGGCAGCAGGCAGTTCTGTTCCGCAAGAACATCCGAATGCTCATTGCCGTAAATGCTTTCCTTGGCGATCAGGTTCGGGTAAGTCCTTCTTTCACCGGCCGGTTTGTTCGTGCCGTGGAAGTTGACAACCAGATTCAATTTTACACATTCGTCGATAATGCGTTGATAGCCCTGCATAACATTCTGGGCTTCGCTGTTAAAGAAGTCTGCTTTGATTCCTTTAATAGCCGCCTCGGTGCTGCCGTCGGCCTTTGTTACCTTGCTGGCATTGACCCAAGTGTCAATCTTTTTCACCGTTTCCGAGGTGTTGACCAGGGAATAGTTGGTCCAGACAAGCAGTCCGACGCCCTTGTCGACCGCGTGCTTGCAGACGGTCTGGAACCATGCGTAATAGCCGCTGTAAGCGCCGCCTACGCTCGGCTGCCAGCCTTCATCCAGTAATACATATTTCCAGCCCATTTCTGCGGCAAGGTCAATGTATTTCATGTAGATGTCGCCGCTGCTGCAGCCTTCGCCGTTGAGCCATGTCCAGGTTGTGGCGCCCGGCGTAATCCAGGAGGTGTCGGAAACGGTGTTGGCTGCATTAAGGTTTTCAAACAACTCCGTTTCAACAATATCCTTGTAGCTGCCTACCGCTCCGCATCTCCACGGTGAGGTAAAGGTAGCCGAATTGCATATAATATCGCCGGTTTGTTCGGCGGTATAGGAAACATTCATCATGCCGTTCGTGCCCGCCTTGAGCATGGTACCGACATAATCCGTATTGTATTCCGCTTCCATCAGCATAACGGATACGTTATCCTTTGTTGTGTAAAGGAACGGTATCGTCTGGGAACCGGAAACCATTGAAATATCTTCCGTAGCAAACTGGTTATCATAGGAATTGGAATAGGAAGAATGCACGCAGGTTGAATCTGCCGGAACCTGATAACCGGTGCTTTCCGAAGAAATGGCCATGGAATTTGCGCCGTCGATCACATAACGGAATGCAAAGCCGTCGTCGTAAGCTCTGGCGACAACCTTGAACGCGCCGCTGTTGAACGAGAAGGTAGATTCGTTCGCGTAATCCTCGTAAGTTGATTTCTTACCGGAAACCATAGAATAATTTGTCTTGATCTGTGCGCTGTCCGTCCTTGTATCGAATGTAAGGCCGGAAGAGAAATCCCCTTTGGAGGTCTGGATCCCAACAGGTGAAACCCCTACAACGGCTTTGTCGCCGGAGTATACCAGATAATGAAGTGTCCGGTCGCCCGCAAGGAAGAACAAAACCTTTACTTTATCTGCCGTGGGTGACTTCAAAGCCCAGGAAGAAGTTCCCTCCCCCGTGCCGCAGACAATATAAACATAAGCAGTTTTTGCTGCTGCTCCTGCACTATCCGTCGCAAGCTTGGAGCTCACTTCAATCGTAGCCACACCGTTGCCCTTGGCGGTAACCGTACCGTCTGCGTCAACCGTAGCCACGCTTTCGTTGTCCGATGAATATGTAGTGGACAGGCCGGTGCCCGTTACTGCGTCGCCGTTTACCAGCTTACCGGTCGTGCTGATATCGGTTGCAGCATTCAATGCAAGAATGCTGTCTTCCGCCGCCGCGGTGATTTTATGCAGCTTCGCGGCGTCTGCCGGATCGATCTCCAGTCCGGCGTCCGTAAAGGTTACCGTCGGGGTCGGTCCAAAAGAGCTGGTGCTGCTTGAGGTTGCCGCAATTACCAGCTTAACGGCTGTACGGGAATCTTTGAGCAGGCCTACGTTCACATCAACCGCAGTGGATGTAAGGCTGCTGTTTTCGAATTGCCCAATAACCGATCCGTCCTTGGCGTAAGCGGTTACCTTCAGTGATACCGAAGAACTGCCGCCGCCGGGAGGGCCGAATGATGAACTTGCTTTGCTTACGGAAGCCGTAAACGCGGTGAAGCCGCAGTCGGCTATGTCGTAAGTTACTGTTCCGGGTACTGAAAGGGACATGGTACCGTTGGAAAACGTAGGATCCGCGCCGGTGTGGTCAACGTTATCCAGGGTAACAAAATTGCTGTCTTTTGTGCTTGTGTCGGTTGTCTCTGCAAACGCGGCAGTGGTAAAAGCAGAGAACGCGAGCGTAAGCGACAGGATAAGTGCCAGGACTCTCTTTCCCATAAAATTCTCTCCTTCTTAGTTTTCGGGCGGTAATACAGCTGCTTTACAAGCGGCAGCAAACCGGCCTTTCCATCCGCGCCGAAAAACGAACCCCCGGGCAGCCAAGCCGCCAAGGAGCCTGTCTGCATGAATTTAAACCTAATTTCGTGCGGATTGGTTCCATTATATTCCACAGAGAAGGAGAATCCTATGTAGCAAAACAACATTCAAAAGGCTGATTTCTACACTGAAACGGATACGTTATTCCGAAGCTTTACGGAATTCCGAGGGCGTAGCCCCGGTCATTTTCTGAAAGAGATTGGAGAAATGCCGCGGACTGTAATAGCCCACCATAATGGATACGTCCTTTACGGAAACCCGGCGGTTTTGCTTTAAAATCCGTTTTGCGTTTGCAATGCGGACTTCCGTAAGATAATCGATAAACTTTATGCCCGATTTTTCATGAAAGACTTTGCTCAGGTAATTCGGAGTCAGATCAAGCTTGTCCGCCAGAACATTGACGCTGATGTTATTCATGTAATTTCTGGCGACATAGTCCTTAATCTGATCGATAATATCCGGGCTTTTTTCGCCGGGGCTCCGGAACATTTTTTCAGACATATCAATCAGTGCGCGGCAGAAGGCTTTAAAGCTGCCGTATTCTATGGAATTGCCCGTTACTGAGCGGACATACCTTGCCGGATATTCCAGAGGAACCTTTGGCGCGGCGGAGAAAAGCCGGCTGTAAATAGCGTTGATCATGTTTTTATAGCGGATCTCATCCGCATCCTGATATGCGGAGAGCAAGTCGGACAGACGGCTCAGAAAGAATGCGGTATGGGGCGGGACGCTTTCCGGCAGCAGACTGACATTTGCAGGCGGAAAGCCAAAGCGCATATACTGTTTTGCTTCAATCTTCTCGCACTGCAGGTAGATGTTCCGCAGGCTGTCCGCTTTCGCGTATAAGCAGGAAACATAGGAATCGTCCGAGGACAGCTCGCCGCACAGCTTGGCGATCTGCGAAACGTTCCGGTCCGGGTTGCCGGAATCGATTCGGAAAATGACCCGCAGCGCCCCTTCCTTTGAGTTGTATATCCCGTAAACCTGCTGGTTCTTTGCGAACGAATCCCCGATTTCCTTCGTCCTTTTCAGCAGCTGCTTGTAGATTTTGGAATACTGTTCCGTCCCGCGGCAATCGATGAAAAAAACGAATCCGTAATAAAAGGCTTCTTCGCTTTCCGGCTCCCCCGTAACCGTGCCGATTTCATCCCACATGCTGAAGCTGTCAAACAGTTTCAGCTGGAACTTCTCGTTTCTTTCATTCAGCACCTTTGAGAGCGATTCCGTGATTTTTTCCACGGTGCTCTTCAGTTTTTCGGAATCGATCGGCTTGAGCAGATAATCCGATACGGGCAGTGAGACGCACCGCTGCGCGTAACTGAAGGTGGAGTACCCGGTAAGAATTACATATTGCGTGGAAACCGAAAGTTTTGCGCATTCCTCAATGGCGGAAAGGCCGTCCAGATAGGGCATGTCAATATCCACAAAAGCGATATCCGGGCGGTGCAGGTCGCACATTTCAATCATTTCGCGCCCGTTCTGCGCTTCCAGAATCCTGCAGCTCGGCACAATATCCGCCAGCAGGCTTTTCAGGTAAAAACGCAGTCTCCGGTCATCGTCCGTTATTAAAATTGTCATAACAAGCTCCTTCTGTCACTGCCGGTTAATCGGCAGGCGGATTACGCAGACGGTTCCCTTTTTTGGAGCATTTTCCACCCGTATGTCCGATAACGGATTAAAATAGCGCAGCCGTTCCTGCGTATTGGCCAAACCGATGTTTGAAGAACCCTGCAGTTCCTCCGTAGAAAAACCGATTCCGTCATCCGCGACCGTCAGAATCAAAACGGACTCTCTGTCCGCCGTAATTTCCGCGGTTACCCGGATATGGATGGGGTCTTCCGTGGGTTCCATACCGTGAACAATGCAATTTTCCACAATCGGCTGAAGCAGAAGCTTGGGAATCTGAACGGGAAGCGCCTGCGGATCCGCCTCGATGGTATAATTCAGGCGTTCTTCAAAGCGAAGTTTCTGGAGTTCCAGATATCTTTTTACAAATTCAAGCTCTTCCCCGACGGCGGTAACCGTCTCCCTGCTGCATGTATAGCGGAACAGCTGCGTCAGCTCCAGAATGGACTTTTCGAGCAGCCCTGTTTCGCCCATCCGGTTGAGCGCGATAAAGCCGTTGAGCGTATTGTAAAAGAAATGCGGATTGATCTGGGATTGAAGCGCCCGGTATTCCGCGTTTCTCTGGCTGATTTTTGCCTTGTATTCCGTTTCAATATGCCGGTTCAGCTTTTCGCTCATTTCATTCAGCGCGCCGGAAATCATGGACAGCTCATCCTGCGTTTCCACCGTGGACCTTGCGGTAAGGTCACCCTTCTGGATCGTCCGGATGGTCTGGATGATATTCTGGATCGAGGAAAGGATTTCCTTGGAACGTATATTGAAAATCACAAACGCGACAAAAAGCGACAGCAGGGATATCAGAACGGCAGACAGAACCGTGCCTGTAGTGGAAGCAAACAGATCCGATTCTGAAGAAAGGTAAGCCAGCTGCCAGCCGGTATCGGAGACGGCCTGCCGGTCCACATAGTAGGTATCGCTGTTGTCCTTAACGCTCTGCTTGCTGAACTTCAGCTGCGAAAGGATATCCTGACTTATTTTTTTTGATTTATAAACGGCGGTATTGGATTCATTCAGAAGGAGCACGCTGGATTTTTCGGCGGTGTTGATCTGGTCGAGAATATCGGTAATTACGTCGGCAGACGCGTCGACCCGCAGAACGCCGATGCTCTTCTGCGTATCAAAATCCTTGATGGAGCGCGTCAGCGTGATGACATTTTTACACTCCCGCTGGTCAGGGTACGAAACGTTATGGATTTCCGAAAAAGTAATCCCGCCCTCATTCTCGGTCGCCCGAATAAACCAGTCCCGGTCGAAGTAGTCCGAGGTATCCAGCACCTGCAGATCGCCGTTTTCCCTGCTGAGCAGATAAATTTTATTATCGGTCTTTGAGGCCGGGTAAAACACAATGTTCTTGATATCCGCGGAGGAATTATACATCAGTTTTATAAACGCGAGGTCATACCGGTTCACCATGGCATTCCGGCCCGCTGTTTCTTCGCTTACGGCGCCTTCCTTCATCTGTTTCAGCGCGGAATAAATATCATCGTACAGATAAGGTGCGGAGGAAATCCGTTTTGTCTCATTGAGGAAAGAGGCAATGTTGGTCGATTCCGTAAGCAGCAGGTTATTCACGTGCTGCTGGTTCTGCTGCTTTGACCTACCGGTATTGACCACCGCAAAGATGGATGTAATGAGGATAACCGGAATCAGAATACTCGCAAAAAACAAAATATATAAATTCTTTCTCAAGGATTTCTTTTTCACATTGATTCACCGGCTTTCTTGGGCCATTATAACACGGCCGACCGCGTTTTACATCAAATTTTTACCATATGCTTTCTTTTCCGTCATCAACAATACTTTACAACGGTGCAAAAAACGGTAAAATATATCCAAGAGACTTTTTACGGAGGAAAAGATGAAAAAGTTTGTTTGCCTGTGCTTATCGTTAATTCTCGCTGTTCTGCAGAGTTCCTGTTCTTCCGGCGGCAACGCAGGCGGCTCTTCCGGGCAGAAAGCAATCAAGAAAGTCAAGATCAGCGTTTTGGCCAATGTTGCGGGCGGAATGGATAATTCGCTGGAAAACGCGCTGGCTGATTTTGAAAGCAAAAGCGGGTACCAGGTAGAATTCTCCTCACCGGGAGAAAATTACGAAAGTATTATGAAGGCAAACATGGCTTCCGGGAATATGCCGGACGTTTTTTCCACACACGGATGGTCCATAAACCGCTATAAAAATTATTTGATGCCGGTGAATGACCTGCCGTTTGCCGGCACAATATTGAAACAGATCCGGCCGGTTATCACGGATAAAAACGGGCTGATCTACGTGCTGCCCATCGATATCGATATCTCCGGGATTGTTTACAACGCCGACGTATTGGCGAAAGCCGGAATCCGCGCGGAGAAGATACAGACATGGGACGATTTCAGCCTGGCGTGTAAAGCTGTAAAGGAAAAGGGGTATTCCCCGATTCAGCTGTGCGAACAGGATTCCCGGGCGGTAGGGCAG
>JAEWUH010000077.1 GCA_023397245.1 Bacillota bacterium
TGTGAAGGAAGAAGTCAACAGCTGGAAAATTCTGTGGGATAAGAAATATTCGGGAAAAATTTTAATGTTTGACAATCCCCGTGATTCTTTTGGTATTGCACAGAAAATTTTGGGCTATTCTTTTAACAGTACGAACGCAAGCGAGTGGGAGAGCGCCGCCAAGCTCTTAAAAGAGCAGAAACCGCTTGTTCAGGCCTATGTAATGGATCAGATATTCGATAAGATGTCCAGCGGCGAAGCATGGCTTGCTCCTTACTATGCCGGAGACGCGGCGACGCTGGTGAACGACAACCCCGATATCGGGTTTTCCATTCCGACAAAAGAGGGGACGAACTTCTTTGTAGATGCCATCTGTATTCCAACCGGCGCAAAGCATAAAAAGGAAGCCGAGGCTTATATCAATTTCCTTTGTGAGCCGGAGATTGCCGCGGCAAATATGGATTATATCGGATATTCTACGCCGGAAACGGCCGCCAAAGAGCTCCTGCCGGAAGAAACCGTAAACAATCCGATTTATTACCCGGATCAGAGTATCCTTGACCGCTCCGAAACCTTTGTGAATCTTCCCGAAGACACCAATATGCTCATCGATACCCTTTGGGCGGAGGTAAAAATGGGAGGCCCGGGCCAGACTGCCACGCTGATTGCGATTCTTGCAGGTTTCCTGCTGGTTTACGTCATCATTGTTGTTTACAAAAAAACAAAGGCCAAACGGGAACTTCAATAATACAAATTTTGCAAAAAGTCTGATAAAAATTTAATATTCGAACAAAAAACAGGGAATACTGAATTGTGTTCCCTGTTTTTTTATCTTTTTCCATCAGATGAAATTTTCGTAATATCGCTTCTTAGAATGCGAAGATGGGAACAGAAATTCCAGAATGTTCCTGTATAAAACATAATTGTCATAATATTTTCGCCGCCTCGTGGCAGATTAATAAAGCAGCGCAGGAGGTGAAAATTTGAAAAAAGCGATAAAAATGATAACTGTATTTGCAATGATCATTTTTCTTTTTCTATTAGCAAGCGTGAGTTTGGCAAGCTATCTGACTCCCGATAATTTTCAGGTAACCGACGGAAGCAAACTGGAGCTGAAAATGAACGCCATTACCGCGGTAGCCGAAAATCGTGATATTCCGACTGACCTTTCCAGAAGTAAATTAAGAAGCTATAAGGCAAAATTAA
Source organism: Bacillota bacterium (assembly GCA_023397245.1). Classification (GTDB taxonomy): domain Bacteria; phylum Bacillota; class Clostridia; order Oscillospirales; family Acutalibacteraceae; genus DATAML01. The sequence goes on from JAEWUH010000077.1 coordinate 1,186, forward strand.
TGCTGTATAATATTGTTCCGATTAAGACGGTGAATGTTGATGTGGTAAGTGATACGATGCTGGTACCGTGCGGAACGCCGTTCGGTATTAAAATGTTTACAAACGGTGTTGTCATTGTGGGCGTAGCCGATATTCAGACAAAATCCGGGATGATAAACCCAGCCGCTGTTTCCGGCCTGAAGGTGGGAGATGTTATTACCGCAATCAACGGCCAGGCGGTCAATACCAATTCAGAAATCGGCGATGCCATTCTGAATAGTAAAGGTTCTATTTTAAAATTGACCGTATGCAGAAATAATTCCGTATTATCCGTTGATCTTCAGCCCGTGAAATCTGAAACGGACTTGACTTATAAAGCCGGACTGTGGGTCCGGGACAGCACAGCCGGAATCGGCACGCTGACTTTTTACAATCCTTCTACAAAATGCTTTGCCGGCCTTGGGCACGGCGTTTGCGACAATGACACAAATGAGCTGATGCCGCTTCTGGACGGTGAGATTGTTCCCGTTACCATCAATGGCATTACAAAAGGAGAAAAAGGAGTTCCCGGGGAATTGAGAGGTTATTTTTCTACTGACACCGCAATGGGAACCTTAGATAAAAATGTTACAGAGGGTGTTTACGGAACCATGAATGTTGTTCCCAAAGGAAAAGCCATTGAAGTAGCCATGAAACAGGAAGTGAAACCGGGCGCCGCAAAAATCATGACGACAATCGACGGCAGCGGCCCGCGCTATTATGACGCTGTGATTGAAAAAATTGATTATCGGGAAGATATTGGAAGCAAAAACCTGATTATTCATATCACGGATACAACGCTGCTCAGCAAAACCGGAGGCATTATCCAGGGCATGAGCGGCAGCCCGGTGATACAGAACGGTAAAATCGTCGGCGCGGTTACCCATGTTTTTGTAAATGATCCGACCAGAGGCTACGGAATTTTTGCGGAAAGCATGCTGGAAACTTCGCAAAATTACAAACCAAATATCAAATCGAAAGCATCATAATTTTTATTGTGTAAATATTTTTCCCCTGATTTTTAAAAATATATTTATAAACTATTGCCATTTTTTCCAATATATGGTAATATAACGTTAAATTAATTCTATTAGGGGGACTAAATATGGAAAAGCGTATAAAATTAATGATTGCGAATGATAGTGTCGAATTCAACCGTGATTACGGTCGTTTTTTCGAGGAATCCGGAATGGAAACGATCTATACGCAAAAAGACGGCATGAAGCTGCTTGAAAAAATCGAATTGGTCCATCCCGATGTTGTCATTGCCGATTTGTTTATGCCAAGATTGGATGGAATTGGAGTTATGAAGGCGACGCAGGCAAAAATGTCCGCTACCAAGCCGCTGTTTGTCATTATATCCAACTTTACCAGTCCGACTCTGGAGCGTGAGGTAATGATTTCCGGCGCGTCATACTTTGCAATCAGCCCGTTCAATGCGCCGGATTTATGCGAGCGTATTATTCAGCTTTGTTCCATGTCCGGCCTGATTCCGAAAAATTCTGCGAAACTTCAGAGTACTGCCGCATCCGAACCGTCCCTTGAAATACAGGTAACCGAAATTCTTCATCAGATCGGCGTTCCTGCCCATATCAAAGGCTACCACTATTTACGTGATTCCATAATTATGGCCATTGAAACCCCGGATATTATCAACGCGGTTACAAAAAGACTTTATCCGAGCGTAGCAAAGCGTTATGAGACCACCGCTTCCAGAGTGGAACGCGCCATCCGCCATGCAATCGAGGTTGCCTGGGACCGCGGCGATGTTGATATCCTGAATTCCTACTTCGGCTACACCATTCACAATACCCGCGGCAAGCCGACCAACAGCGAATTCATCGCGATGATTTCAGACCGGTTAAGGCTCCGCATGAAGAGCGCAAGCTGAATAAAAATTTAATATATTGCTCCTTTACTTTATCCGGCGGCATCTGCCAGTAAAGTAAAGGAGCTTTTTATGTATCGCAGGGCTTTGCCGCGATAATGTACAATACGTTTCGTTTTATTGAGCAGACGGAGGCTTAATTTCGATCCGTGCATATTGATTATGCAAGAAATTGTGATATTATTTATATAAGAGAATTTTTATATGTAAAAACGGCGATTATTATCTTGTGCGGTAAAGGGGAAAGTTATGAAGGGGTGTCGGAATATTTTTGTCCTTGCAGCCGCAGCGCTGCTGCTTATTGGGGCTTTTCCGGTCAAGGCCGGGGCGGCAAAATCGGAGCCAAAACCAACTTACAGCACGGTCACAGAAGTCTTTGACTGGGGTCCTGCCGTTACGAAGGTTATTGTAAATTTAGGCAAAACGGTATCAAAGGGTTCCGTTGGAACCGATACGTTCAAAGTATATGTGGTAAGGACGGATCCAAGGCCGGGCGTTAAAATAACACAGGATGCCCAAGGGGAGCGCACTGTTACAAATGCCTATGTTTCCGACAAAAACGGCAGTCCGGCGGACAGGGGAGACTTTATCACTCTGGAACTAAAATTCGGTCCGGATGTCGGGCTGGGTTACCCAATCTATTATGATCCGTCCGATTTAAAAAGAAACGACTGGGTTCAATGCGATTACACCGTTACGCAGCGGAAGAATATCGATTCCGGTTCCGAAACGATTTCAGGATTGGTCATTAATACAAGAGCGGGCGATATCAAAAAGCTGGTGGATGATTTTAGAATCGGAAACTTTACTTATAATGACGGCACCGGAGGGCAGGAAATTCTCAGTTATGCAAACTACGCTCCGGCAAAGGACGGCAAAAAGCATCCGCTGATTGTATGGCTGCACGGAACCGGAGAAGTCGGCAAAGACCCCACCATACCCATTGCGGCAAACAAATCCTGCAATTTTGCTTCACCGGAAATACAGTCATATTTTGGAGGGGCATACGTTTTGTCGCCCCAGTGTTCAACTGTTTGGATGGAGGGTCAAAAAGAAGAGGCCCTTATGGCGCTGATTAAGAGTTATGTTTCCAAGAACAGCGATATTGATTCGAACAGAATCTACATAGGAGGAAATTCGAACGGCGGATATATGACGATGGTGATGGCGCGGGATTACGCAGACTACTTTGCCGCCGCAGTTCCGGCCTGCGAGGCGATGCCCGACCGGATGCTTTCGGATTCGGATATACGGAAGCTGAAAGAAATCCCGATCTGGTTTACCGCGGCGAAAACGGACACCATCGTCCCGCCGTCCTATTTTACGGTACCGACCTATGACCGTCTGATTAAGGCGGGGGCCAAGAATGTTTATTTTTCCTATTTCGATACAGTGGCCGATACCACCGGTCTATACAAAAACGCAGACGGTACCCCGTTCGAGTACGACGGGCACTTTTCATTCATCTACGTATTCAATAATCAGTGTATCGATATCATTAACGGCAAAAAGACCACAATCATGCAGTGGCTTGCCGCTCAGGAAAAGTCAAGAGCGGTTTCATCTCCCTCTCTTAATACGGGCGATGCTGCGTCCCCGGCTTTGCCGATTGCGATACTTGCCGCTTTTATTGCCTGCGGCTGTCTGCTCAGCCGGCCCCTCTATAAGATATATAGAAAAACAAAACGGAACCCCTGAAAATCATTCAGAGGTTCCGTAACGGATTTTATAAAAAAATGCGACTGTCGATATCCGACCGGATTATAACATAAGGCGGTAAATATTGATTAAGTCGGTTTCGTTCAGTTGTACAAACCCGCCTATGGTTCCGTCGCGTCCGTCCCCGTAGCACGCGGTATGGGCCATCTTCTCAATGTCCTCTTCCTTTGCTCCGAGCTCCGCAAAATCGGACGGCATGCCGATGGATTTCAGGAACTGTTTCAGCGCCGCGATTCCGGCTTTTGCCGTGTTTTCAGGATGTGCAAAGTCCATTTGGCAGCCCCAAACGCGAACCGCAAGCTGGGTGAACCGGCTAATATCATGCTTCATGTTATAGGTCATCCATGCGGGGAATACGACCGCAAGACCGGCGCCGTGTGCACAGTCGTAAATTGCGGAAAGCTCGTGCTCGATGTCGTGGCTTGCCCAGTCCTGCACCCTGCCTACTCCGCAGCTGTTGTTATGCGCCATCATTCCGGCCCACATGATATTTGCCCGTGCCTGGTAATGATTAGGGTCGGCAATTACGCGGGGTGCTTCGTGGATCATTGTAAGCAGAAGGCCCTCGATCATCCGGTCCGTTACCTCCACTTCCGGTGTTGTGGTGAAATAGCGTTCAAATAAATGGGCCATAATGTCCGTTACGCCGCAGGCTGTCTGGTATGCCGGCAGGGTCTGCGTCAACGCGGGGTTCAGTATGGAGAAAGACGGGCGCAGCGCTTCTCCGGATGCGCCGCGTTTAAACATCCCGTTTTCATTCGTGATGACCGAATCGGGGGAGCCTTCGCTGCCCGCAGCCGCAATGGTTAAAACTGTCCCGATCGGCAGAGCCTTTTCCACCGGTTTGCCCTGATAATAATCCCAGAAATCACCGTCGTAAACAGTGCCTGCCGCAATCGCTTTTGCGGAATCGATGGTGCTTCCTCCGCCGACTGCGAGGACAAAGTCAACATTTTCTTTACGGCACAGATCGATTCCTTCGTAAACAAGCCCGCTTCTGGGGTTCGGCTTTACGCCGCCCAGCTCGGCATATTCAATGCCCTGCTCTTTCAAAGAAGCCTTTACCCTGTCCAGAAGCCCGGAGCGGATAACGGAGCCTCCGCCGTAATGAAGCAGGACCTTGTTTCCGCCGAAACGTTTTACATATTTTCCGGTATTGTTTTCTTCATCTTTTCCAAAAACAAAGTAAGTAGGACTGTAAAAAGTGAAGTTTTCCATTTAAAAATCCTCCCTTTATCGTATATACTTTATATTATATACAACAAAAATAATAATTCAAGAAGCAACATTTTGCCGATAAAGCATAAAATTTACGCCCGGCGGTGCAATGCCGGGCAGCTATAAAAGATTAAATAAAAAATGAACCTGATTAATCATCAGGCTCACCGGCTGTAAGATAGGGCAGGATTTCTTCGGGTGTCTTTCCCGCCTGCGTTATTCTGTTTTCGCCCTCCGGCAATAGGCTTTGATTTTCATCCGGTTGAGTATTCATATGATTCACCCCTTTTTCTTTCATTAGTTTTTAACGTTTTTTATTTTTCATTCATCAGGCAATAAAAAAGCGTCCGCATTTTAATCTGCAGACGCTTTACAATGGTTATATGAAGTTGATGAACGAACCTTAATATGCTTCCTTGCGGCGAAGCTGCCTTAACTGGCGCCGCTTTTCTCCTGCTTCCCATTCGGCCTTTTCCTGAAAAGTCTCACAGATCAGCCCCGGTACCTCAACGGGCTTTTGATTCGCATCCAGTGCGACCTCGACCAGATAAGCGGTGTTTACCAGCTTTCTTTCTCCGGATAAATCCTCAACAAAGCTGTCTACCCGAACCTCCATCGAAGTTTTGCCCACATATGTGACCTTGCCCCTTAATACGATTGCGCTGTTTGCGTAAACAGGTCTTTTGAACTGCAGGCTGTCGATCTCGGCAGTCGTAACGTTGCAGTTGCTGTGCCGGCGCGCAACAAGACCCCCAACAATATCGATCCAGGCTGCGAGCTGGCCGCCGAAAACGCGGCCCTGGCCGTTAAGGTGATTATCAAAAATAACTTGGACCTGCTCGGTGAACGAATCCGATACATGTTTTGGCGCGAGCATATTACCCATATTTTCACCTAATCCTTCTATTTATTATATAATAAAATATACCCTGTTTCGTAAAAATTTTCAAGACAGTTTTCGTTAATACTTTCACAGAAAATGACGAAAATATTAATAGAGTCTGAATTTTCCTTAACGGCCTTTGAATTCGTTGCACGTGCCGTTTTAAAATACTATAATAGAAAGCGTCCGGTTTTAGAAAAGGGGAGGATACGAAATATGAAGGAGAAACCGATTTGCTGCGCAATCATCGTAGCTGCCGGAAATTCGAGCCGTATGGCCCTGGGATATTCAAAGCAGTTCGTTCCTCTGTGCGGCGTTCCCGCCATTGCCCGCACCCTGTCGGCCTTTGAGGCGGCGCAAAAAATTGACTCGATTGTAATCGTATGCCGCGAAGAAGACACGGAAGAAATCAAAAAATTAATGATTCAGTATCATTATATGAAGATCGTCGCGATCGTACCGGGCGGTCAAACCCGTCAGCAGTCGGTGCTGGCCGGAATTTCCGCCGCGCCGGAGGACGCCGCCTATTTTGCGATACACGACGGCGCAAGGGCTCTGGTAACTCCCGGGGAAATTGACGCTGCGGTGGAAGACGCGTCCCGGTACGGAGCCTCTTCTCTGGCAGTGCCGGTCAAGGATACCATAAAAGTGGCCGATGAATCGGGATTTATTACAGCAACTCCGAACCGCTCGCTTCTCTGGGCAGTGCAGACGCCCCAGGTTTTTGAACGCGGCATTTATCTCAAAGCACTTGCGCGGGCACAGGAGGAGGGCGCGGATTATACCGATGACTGCCAGCTTGCGGAGCATCTGGGAATTAAGGTTCACCTCTGTCCGGGCGAGTATACGAATCTGAAGCTGACCACCCCGGATGACATACCCCTTGCGGAAACGATCTTGAATAAAAGGGAGGGCATAAAATGAGAATCGGGCATGGCTACGATGTTCATAGACTGGTGGAAAACCGCCGACTGATTCTGGGCGGCGTGGAGATACCTTATGAAAAAGGGCTGCTCGGCCATTCCG
>JAEWUH010000088.1 GCA_023397245.1 Bacillota bacterium
ATATAATACTTGGCCACCGGTTGATGTGTTACAACTTGTAACCGTTTCGGCTTGGAAAGGCTTTTCTCCGTTACTTTTATTTTTTCATGCTTTAAAATGCTTTCATATTTTCAGGGCTGCAAAGCTCTTTCGCGTAACAGCCCTGTTTTGAGGCAATAAAAAAGCGGCGGACTGAAAAGTCCGCCGCAACCGGTTTTATGATATTTTAAAGGAGAGCTTTCACAATCTGGTCCGTGTGCATCCCCCGGGAACCCTTGACCAGCACGGCATCGCCGAATGTAAGCAGGGATTTGAGTTTTTTGATAGCCTCATCATTATTCTCACAAATATAACAGATGATATCCGGTTTTACCGACTGCGCGCCCTTTGCAATCTGCTCCGCGCGTTCGCCTACGGTGATCAGCACATCCACGCCGGCCTGCGCAGCATAAACGCCTACGCTATTGTGCGCCTGCTGCGAAAGCTCACCCAGTTCCAACATATCGGCAAGCACCGCCACCCGTTTTCCGGAATGAAAGCTGCAAAGCACGTCTACGCTGCTGCGGATGGAATCGGGGCTCGCGTTATAGGAATCGTCTATGACCGTCATGCCGTTTACGGAATGAATCTGCTGCCGCATGGCGAGCGGCTTATATTCAGCAAGCTTTTTAATCGCCCCGCCGAGCGGCACACCCAGAGTATGCGCCACGGCAAGGCCGGCAAGCGCATTCGTGACGTTGTGCATTCCCAAAGCCGGAATCCGAACCTTGGCGGACGTTTCCGGCGTTAAAAGCGTAAAGACGGTTGAACCCGCTTCAAACTCGATGTTTTCAGCTCTGAAATCGCACCAGGACTTTGTGCCGAAGCAAACAATTTTAGCGTCAAGCTTTCCCCGCAGCTCCGCGAGAAGCTCGTCATCCCCATTCAGAAATAAAACGGAGCCTTTATGGAAGTGGTCGGTAATATGAAGCTTTTCCCTGCGGATATTTTGCTGCGTTTTCAGCTGCTCAATGTGGGATATCCCGATGTTGGTGACCACCGCATAATCCGGCGCGGCAATCTGCGCAAGGCGCTCCATTTCACCAAAATTGCTCATTCCCATTTCAATAACCGCAGCCTCGTGTTCATCTGTGAGACGAAACATAGTGAGCGGCAGTCCAATCTGGCTGTTGAAATTTCCCTCGGTTTTCATTACGTTCATCTTTGCGGAAAGGGCAAGGGCAACCATTTCCTTTGTGGTTGTTTTTCCTACGCTTCCGGTTATCCCGACAAACGGGATACGGAACCTTTTCCGGTATGCCGAGGCAACCCGCTGCAGGGCGGCCACGGTGTCCGGCACGCGAATCCACGCATGGCTGTCGTCCATCCGGCTGTGTTCCTGCGTCAGGGAAGCGGAAGCGCCGGCCGCGAATACGGCGTCAATAAAACTGTGCGCGTCGGTTCTTTCCCCTTTGATCGGGACAAAAAGAGTTCCGGGGCCCACCTTCCGGCTATCCGTGCTGACCGATGTGATTACGGTATCCGGATCGCCGCACAGGAGCTCCCCCCCGCAGGCGCCGGCGACCTCGCTAACTGTCATCTTCATACTAATCACCTTAAATCTTCTTATTCAGGATATCTGCAATAACTTCGCGTTCATCCAGATGATATTTCACGCCTTTGATCTCCTGATAATCTTCATGGCCCTTACCGGCAAGCACGACGATATCGCCGTCCTCCGCATTTTCCATGCAATAACGGATGGCTTCCTTGCGATCCGGGATCACAACATATTTGCCGCTGGTCTTATCGATGCCCACCTTGATATCCTCAATAATATCCATTACGTCCTCATAGCGCGAATTGTCCGCGGTGATCACGGAAAGGTCGGCCATTCTGCCGCTGACCTCCCCCATCTCGTAGCGGCGCGAACGCGCCCGGTTACCGCCCGCACCGAACATGCACACAAGGCGGTGCGGATTGTATTCGCGGAGGGTCTCAAGGATATTCTCCATACTGAGCGCATTGTGCGCGTAATCGATGAGCAGCGTGTAGTTTCCGGGCACCGGAACCGGCTCCACCCGTCCCTTCACCTTAACTGTATTCAAACCGTTGATATAATCGTCCTCTGCGATTCCGAAATGGCGGCAGACCGCAATGGCGCCCAGCGCATTGTAGACGCTGAATTTTCCGGGGATATCCACGTCGACGCTCAAATCAAGCTGCCCGGCTACGTCGAAATGTACGCCGAGATAGCCCGGACGGGAAATCAGCTTCTCGTGAAAGGCGCGAAGCCCGGCTTCTTTCCGGAATCCGTAGGTTTCGATTTCGCAGGTATGGTTCGCGATAATGCCTTCCCAGTTTTCGTCGTCAATATTGATTACGCCGGTTCTGCACTGCCGGAAAAGCATATTTTTGCACTGCAGATATTCCTCCAGGCTTTTATGCTCGCTGCCGCCGATATGGTCTGGTGAAAAGTTGGTAAACAGGCCGATATCAAACGTAAAACCAGAAACGCGGTGATCCTTCAACCCGATGGAGGAAGCCTCGATGACCGCCGCCTTGCAGCCTGCGTCCGCCATCATACGCAGATAACGCTGGACGTCGTAGGATTCCGGCGTGGTGTTGTTCGTCTGTATCACCTGATCGCCGATCACGGTGCCAATCGTGCCGATCAGGCCTGTTTTTATGCCTGCCGACTCCAAAATGGCACGGATCATATAGGAAGATGTCGTCTTTCCCTTGGTGCCGGTGATGCCGATTACCCGGATTTCCTCGGCAGGATGGCGGAAATAAGAGGCGGACAGCACCGCCAGCGCATAGCGGGTATTTTCCACCATGATTACCGGCACGCCAGGAACTTCCACCGGATTCTGGGCAATGATTGCCGCGGCGCCGGCTTCCGCCGCCTGCCGCGCAAACTCGTGACCGTCCGCCGTGGAGCCGCACAGGCACACAAACGCACAGCCTTTTTCCACCTTTCTGGAATCAAAGACCAAATCGGTTATTTCGACCTCCGTGCTGCCGGAGCTGGAATATTTTAATCCGTTCAATAAATCGCATAAAAGCATAGTACGGAACCTCCATCCAAATTATAACTCTTTTGATGATACAATAAAGCAATGTTTCTGTCAAATAAGCCGGACTTAAATTACAGAGTACAGTCACCTCCTGCCGCATCCTTATACACTGATCATAAAATTCCAAAACAGAATAGGAAATATTATATATTTATAATAAAGGGAAGCATTTTATTATGCATAAGGCTCCTGCGCGGGTTATTCCACACAGAAGCCTTTTTCCGGTCTATTTCTTTTCCCCGATCAAAGCATACAGCTTTTTGATTTCATACTCGTTGGTATAATCGCATTTCTCCAGTTCGGAAGTAAAGTACGCGCGGCGTTCCGCATTCCGAAGCAGATCCCGGAGTCCGTCCGCAACACCATCGCCGGTCATCGGTACAATCAGGCCGTTTTCCCCGGAGGTAATCTGATCCGCCGCGGTTGAAAAATCGGTGAGCAGAATCGGCCGGCACATCACCATTGCTTCATCCACCGCGATGGACTTGCCCTCAAACCGGGACGGCTGCAGATAAATATCGCAGGCTTTAAGATAAGGATATGGGTTGGCACGCTCTCCCATAAAGCGCACGGTGTCAGCAATTTCAAGCTGCTCCGCCATCGCTTTCAGGCTTGCTTTCTCCGGCCCTATCCCGATAATATACCACTTGAATTGATAACCTTCCTTTTTCAGCGCGGAAACCGCGGGCAGAGCAATATCCAGCCCCTTCTGGTGCGAAAGGCGGGCAATCGTCAGAATACGCGTTCCGGTAAAACCGTCCTCAAAGTCTGCCGGTTCATTCGCCATATCCCGCATAAACGTGGCCGAAATAATATTATAAACCACGTGAAATTTGTCTTTGAATTCCGGAAAAGTTTTGTCCAGCGCGGTTTTGCAGGATTCCGAAACGGTACAGAGCGCGTCCAGTTTTTTAATAAAACTGTAATCAAAATCCTTGTTCAGCCCCATGGCAATATAATCGCCGTGAATAAATCCGATCTTTATTTTGCTCTTCACCTTTGTAACGGCGTAATAGATCGGCTGCCCCTCCATAAAGGCAACCACCGCGTCGTATTCCTTTTTAGGAGGCCGGATAAAATGCCTTTCCACATTCCACATCCGCACCAGGCGCTCACCCATGGTTCCGCGCAGTCCGGCAAAGGTGACCAGCAGGCGGCAGAGCGCAATGAGGGGATGGCCTTTTTTAATGAGGGCAAAGAACGCCTTCCGGATATTGAGCTTATATTCCTTTGGAAAAAGCGGTGGAAGCAAGTGGGCTTTTGGGGATACGCGGCTTAAAAACATTCCGTCATTTGCGAACAGCTGCAGATCGACCTCATAGGACTCGTAGTCAAAGAGGGAAAGCAGCGTAACAAGGCTTTTTTCGATTCCTCCGCTGTGCAGGCTGTAATTAACAAAAAGGACCTTCTTTTTCTCAGGCATTATTTCTTCCTCGCGTCTTTCAGTAGGATATGGGAGTAAAAGCGGTAAAACAGATACACCAAAGGCGTAGAGCGTGTCCGTATTACGCGCAAAATAAGACGATCGGCCCTTGTTCCGTTCGCTAAATAATCGGACTGGGCCGCCTGCCTGAGCAGCGGATTGTGAAGGATGCCGCGCACCTCTTTACAACGCGCCGAAAAGCCCGCTTTGTTCATCGGGCTGAAGCAGTTAACCAGCGACGAATGCGCCGCGCTGCGGAGCAGCCAGGCCATATGCCGTTCGTTATATTTCTCGTAAAGGCCCTGATCCTGCAGAAATTTGCGCACAACATGAAAGCAGCCGACCATCATCTCCATCTTACCGGGACGATACCGTGTGCTGAGCGACTGCGCATTGTAGCGGTAATGGTAATAGGCTCCGCCCACCACCAGAACGCGTTTGGCAAAGTAATGCGCCATAATGGAAACCGGCAGATCCTCCAGCATGATTTCCTGTTCGTTGTAAAAAGCAAGATGGTTTGCAAGGTACCAGCTCCGGCGGTACATTCTGCGCCAGGCGCAGCCCAGCATTTCAACCTGCCGCCACGGAGTGCCGCCGCGGTCGGGGCCAATCAGCTCCGCCATGATCGTATCCTGAATATCCTTGTCAAATTCCGGGAAATTTAGCGGCAGCTTACAGACCCGCTGTTCGCCGTCAACCTGATTTTCCCGGACAAAGTTAAAAACGGTCATATCGCATCCATACTCCTCGGAGCAGGCGTAAAGATTCCGAAGCATTCCGGCATCGAGCCAGTCGTCGGAATCGACAAACAAAAGGTACTTTCCTTCGGCGCGTTCCACGCCGTAATTGCGGGTATCGCCCAGCCCACCGTGGGGTTTGTCAAAAACCTTGACGCGAGGGTCTTTTTTAAATTGGTTCGCCACTTCCAGCGAATGATCCGTGGATGCGTCGTTGACCAGAAGGACTTCAATATCGGTAAAGGTTTGCGCCAGAATGCTTTCTACACATTGCGCAAGATAATTTTCCACATTATATACAGGCACTATAACACTGATCTTTGGCAAATTCAGACCTCCTGCCTTTCTTCTGCAACAATCAGGGAACCGCTGAATAAATCCCGATATGCACCTTGATTTAGTCCGTATTTCCTTAGAATTGTTTCTCTAGATTATGCACCATAATTCCGTATGTTTTTTGTTAATTATAGAAATTTTATAAATCACACAGAATTATTATATCAACTCCCGTGATTTAATACAAGAATAATTCATCAATAAAGGAATTCTCTATCTATTAAATGAACAAAAGGAATCCGGTTCACCTGTAAAGTAAACCGGACTCCGTAAACAGCTTTTATTTTTTCCGGCATCTTTGATAAGTTGAATTGCGGAAATAAGTATGTTATGCTTTATAAAATTGTACCTTAGGAGATTTGCCATGAAAAACTGTCTTGTAATGCTGACAAAGGCCTTTCCTTTTGATAAAGGCGAGGAATTTATAGAAAACGAAGTCTCCATACTGGCAAAAGCATTTGAAAAGGTGATTATAATCGCCACCAGTACGGCGGACCAGGCCGTTCAAACCAGAAGTGTGCCGGAAAACACGAGCGTTTTCCGGATTCCGGCTTCCAGAATCAAACGCGGGATTCCCGCGAAGGCCATTAAATTTTTGACTTTCCCGAACCGGAGCGGATGCTGCGGCCGCAGCGAAAAGGAAGCCATCGGCCATTCTCTGAGAAAGCGGCTTTATCTGGCTTATTTTTTGTCAAAATCCGAAGAGGTATATTGGGAAGCTTCCAAAATTCTGGCTGGCTGTGGATTGGAAAAGTATGACGGCGTGACCTTTTACAGCTACTGGTTTTATGACACCGCCGTTGCGGCAGTCAGGCTTAAAAACGATTGCCCCGCCCCCATTAAACGCGCGGTAAGCAGAGCGCACGGTTACGACTTGTACAGTGAGCGCAACTCATTGAATTACCTTCCGCTCCGGGAATACCTGATGGAAAATGCGGACATGGTATATCCGTGCTCACAGAACGGCAGCAACCGGCTGAAAAAACGGTATCCGGAATACAGCGGCAAGGTGGAAACCGCATATCTGGGAACAGGAGACCGCGGGCTTTCACCGGAGAGCAGCGGCAGTGAATTTCATATTGTGAGCTGCTGCTATATTGTTCCGGTCAAACGCGTGGAACTGCTGGCTCAGGCGCTCGCCGTACTGAAAAACTCCGGTCTGAAACTGAAGTGGACCCATTTCGGCGACGGCGACGGATTGGATGAATTAAAGAATTACGCGGCGGATTCGCTGAGCTTTATGGAATGCCGTTTTGCGGGGAAAGTAAAGAACCCGGAACTGATGGAATACTACCGGAACAATCCGGTTGACGTTTTTATCAACACAAGCAGTTCGGAGGGCCTGCCGGTCAGCATTATGGAGGCCAGCTCCTTCGGTATTCCGACGATTGCCACAGATGTGGGCGGCACGGGAGAAATCGTGCGCGACGGCGAAACCGGATTCCTGCTGAAAGCAGACATTTCTCCGGAGCAACTGGCGGATAAAATAAAGCAGTTTGCCTTACTGCCGGAAGACAAAAAAAAGCTGCTGCGTAAAAACTGCCGCTCCCTGTGGATGAGCGAATTCAATGCCGCCGGCAATTATGAACGCTTTGCCAAGAACATTCAGCCTCTTTAATCGTTCTGCCGCAACGTTCTGAATATCGGATTTTCCCGCGTACGTTTTTGAAATTCAATTTGTTTCGCTGCAAAAGAAGCAGCTTCTTCCGCTGCCCGTGCCCGGAAGAAGCTGCTTCTTTTGCTGTTCGGAATTTCATACAATACATAAATACCGGCGGAACCGTTCATACTATGCTCGGTGATGAAAATGACAATTTCTTTTATTCGAACCATACTGCTCTACATAGTAATCATTGTAGCAGTAAGATTAATGGGCAAGCGGCAGATCAGCGAATTGCAGACCAGCGAACTCGTTGTGACTCTTCTCATCTCCGACATTGCTTCCATCCCGATGCAGGACACCGGCCAGCCTCTGGCCAGCGGA
>JAEWUH010000108.1 GCA_023397245.1 Bacillota bacterium
CGCTCAACCAGGTTACGGGCGGAAGGCTCAAGGAGCCTTTATCCCATAAGCTGGCTCCTTACGGCAAGCTTGCGCTGATTTTTGTGGTAAGCGTCAATTCCTCAAAGGTTGCGCCTTACATCCGGCATATGACGCCCATGTTGTTTGCGGTTGCCGGCGTCATGCTGCTGATTGCGGCGTCCGGCTATGCGGTCGGCTGGCTGGCTGCGCTTCTCCTGCGGCAGAAACGGGAGATCGCCGTTTCCATGACCTTCAACTCCGGCATGCGAAATATCAGCGCCGGGGCGGTGATCGCCGCCGCGTACTTTCCGCCGGAGGTTATGTTTCCTGTGATGATCGGAACGCTGTTCCAGCAGATACTGGCGGCAACTTACGCGCAGCTGCTTACCCGGTGTTACGGAAACGGAGATTCGGCAGAAATTACATGATATGACAAATTTATTCCGATTATATGTAGAATTAGCTGAAAAATGTGCTGCAATAAACCTACCGTCCCGTTAAATTGCCGATAAGCAGTCTAATTTAACAATATATTGTGCTGCAATAAATAATAATTCGTGAAAATAAAGGTTGACGGATTTGTTAATATCGTGTAAAATGCACATATATAGTTTAAAGCGGTAAAGTGCTTAATGCTTTAAATGGATAAAGGAAACAGCGAGAGGATGGGTATCATGAAAAAGGTAATTGCAATCCTTTTGGCGGGCGCCATGGCGCTTTCCGCAGCCGCCTGTTCAGCCGGCAGTTCTGCTCCGGCTGCAAGTTCCGCTTCCGCGGCGGGGAACGGCGCGGCTTCCGCGTCAAGCCAAAAGCAAATTAAAATCGGTGTTATTCAGCTTGTCGAGCATCCTGCTCTGGATGCCGCTTACAAGGGCTTTGTAGACGGTCTTAAAAAGGAAGGCTATGAGGACGGCAAGAATATCAAGATCAGCTATGAAAACGCGCAGGGCGAGCAGGCAAACTGCCAGACGATCGCGAACAAGCTGGTCAATGAAAAATCCGACCTGATTCTGGCGATTGCAACGCCTGCCGCGCAGGCAGTCGCAAACACAACGAAGGATATTCCGATTCTGGTAACGGCGGTTACCGATCCGGCCAGCTCCAAGCTGGTTGCTTCCAACGAAGCGCCCGGCGGCAATGTGACCGGCACCTCTGATTTGACCCCGGTGGATGAGCAGATCAAGCTCTTAAAGCAGATTCTTCCCAACGCAAAGAAGGTCGGTCTGCTGTACTGCTCCAGCGAGGCAAACTCCAAGTTCCAGATCGACATCGCAAAAAAGAGCATCACTGCGCAGGGAATGGAATCCGTAGAGGCTACGGTATCCAACTCCAATGAAATCCAGCAGGTGACCCAGTCCCTTGCGGGCAAGGTTGACGCCATCTATATTCCGACCGACAATATGCTTGCCGCAGGTATGGCGACCGTTTCCATGGTCACACAGCCTGCAAAAATTCCGGTCATCGTCGGCGAATCCGGTATGATCAAGAACGGCGGTCTGGCCACTTACGGCATCAACTATTACGACCTCGGACTGCTCACCGCAAAGCAGGCGGTCAAGATTCTGAAGGACGGCGCAAAGCCGGCGACGATGCCGATTGAGTATTCCAAGAACTGCGACCTTACTCTGAGCACTGACGTCGCGGCGAAAATCGGAATCACTTTCCCGCAGGAGCTTTTGGATAAAGCAAAGGCGGCAAGCCCTTCAAGCAAATAAGACTTGCAAAAAGAAAATAGAATTTGTATAATTATAAAAAATAGCAGCGAAGCGATAGGGGCAACCCTATCGCTCATGTTGCGTTAAGGAGACTGTTTATGGATTTCTCGACTCTGCCGGGTTCCATACAGGGTGCGGCGATGCAGGCCCTGCTTTGGAGCATTATGTCGCTTGGCGTTTACATTACTTTCAAGATTTTGAATTTCGCCGATATGACCGTGGACGGCACGTTTGCAACGGGCGGCGCGGTTACCGCCGTTTTAATAACGAACGGCTTCAATCCCTATCTTTCCCTTTTGGTGGCAATCGCGGCCGGCATGGTCTGCGGTTTGATTACCGGTATTTTACATACCAAGCTGGAAATCCCCGCGATTCTGGCGGGAATTTTAACCATGATTGCGCTGTATTCCATCAACATCCGCATTATGGGCGATAAATCCAACATTCCGCTGATTGGCGCGCAGACAATCATCAGCCTGATTTCCTCTGTGGCGCCGGCGCTCACGACAAATATCATTACGATGATGATAGGGCTGATTTTTGCGGGCGGCATTATTGCGCTGCTGTACTGGTATTTCGGCACGGAAATCGGCAGCGCCATCCGCGCGACCGGAAACAACGAGTACATGGTTCGCGCGCTGGGCGTGAATACGGACAATACGAAAATCCTTGGCCTGGTGCTCAGCAACGGCCTGATTGCCTTATCCGGCGCGATGGTTGCGCAAAGTCAGGGCTATGGGGATGTCGGCATGGGAACCGGTACGATTATGATCGGCCTTGCCTCCATCATCATCGGCGAGGTGCTGATGGGCAGCCGCTTCTCGTTTGCGTACAAGCTTCTTTCCGTAGTGGTCGGTTCTATCGTTTACCGCGTGATTATCGCGTTTGTTCTGTGGCTTGGCCTCAAGTCCACCGACCTGAAGCTGTTCACCTCGATTGTGGTTATTCTGGCACTGTCTGTTCCGGTACTCAAGCGGAAGCTGCAGAAAGTACAGAATACGCCGGAAAGTGAGGAGCAGTCAGAATGATTCAGTTATCAAATGTTTATAAAACCTTTAACGCCAATACGATCAATGAGAAAAGGGCGTTGGACAATATCAGCCTTACGATTGAGAGCGGCGACTTTATTACGGTGATCGGCGGCAACGGCGCGGGCAAGTCCACGCTGCTGAACCTGATTGCAGGAGTTTTCCCGTGTGACGGCGGAAAAATCGTGCTCGACGGAGACGATCTGACGAAACAGCCGGAGCATCAGCGCGCCAAGCTGCTGGGACGCGTGTTTCAGGACCCGATGAGGGGAACCGCCGCGGATATGGGAATTGAAGAGAATCTGGCGATGGCGTACCGCCGGGGAAAGTCCCGCGGACTCGGTTGGGGCATCAAAAATGAGGAACGCTCTTTTTACCGGGAAAAACTGAAAACGCTGGAGCTTGGTCTGGAAGACCGCCTTTCCAGCAAGGTCGGGCTGCTTTCCGGCGGTCAGCGTCAGGCGCTGACGCTGCTGATGGCCACCCTGCAGAAGCCCAAGCTTCTCCTGCTGGATGAGCATACCGCCGCACTTGACCCGAAGACCGCCCGCAAGGTGCTGGAGCTTACCGACGAAATCGTCAGCAGGGACAGCCTTACCACCCTTATGGTAACCCATAATATGAAGGACGCCATCCGGCTGGGCAACCGCCTGATTATGATGCACGAAGGCAAGGTTATCCTTGATATTAAAGGACAGGATAAAAAGAACCTTCAGGTGAAGGATTTACTGGATATGTTTGAAAAAGTCAGCGGCAACGCCATGGACAACGACCGTATGCTGCTTTCGTGATTAAATGAAGTTCTTATTCCGATGATATATGAAAAAGCCTGAAGGAGCTTTAAAAGTTCTTTCAGGCTTATTTTTATGACCTTTGTCTCCCTTGACAAAGGGAGATGTCACCCGCAGGTGACAGAGAGATGATACTGCATGCAAGCTTACTCAGCAAACACAGTGTCTAACCGATGTGCTTTTTTCCCTGCCACGTATCCCTGCGGACAAGCTCCCGGTCGATTCCGTTCAGCACGGCGATTTTGTTCACGCCCCAGCGCGGCGCAATCAGCTTGTCGTGCGCGCCGTCTCCGGTGATCCGCTCAATCACCGTTTCCGGCGGAAGCACCTCCAGCTGGGAGCAGACGATATCAAGGTATCCCTCTTTTTCCATTGGAGTAACAAGACCTCGGGCATATTGGTGTGCCAGCTCTGTGCCCTCCATGATCTGCAAGAGATGGATTTTAACCGCATCGGGGCGGAGTCTGCCCAGTTCGCGCGCTGTTTCCAGCATCATTTCCGGGGTTTCGCCCGGCAGCCCGTCAATGATATGCACGCATACGCGGATATTGCGCGCTTTCAGTTCTCGGTAGGATTGTAAGAATTCGCCGTACGTATGCCCGCGGTTTATTTTTGCCGCGGTTCGGTCGTGAACAGTCTGCAGCCCCAGCTCCACCGTAAGATAGGTTTGGCGGGAAAGCCCCGCAAGGTAATCCATTGTTCCGGGTTCCAGCGCGTCCGCCCGGGTGGCTATGCTGATGCCGCATACGCCCTCAACCTGCAGGGCGCTTTCGTACAGCCTGCGCAGGACAGGGAGGGGTGCGTAAGTATTCGTGTGCGCCTGAAAATACGCGATTACATCCGCGCCGGGATTCTTGCTCCGAATGCGGAAAAGCTCGTCACGCACCTGCTCTTCCGCGTTTTTTTCACTGCCGTGGGTGAAGTCGCCGCTTCCGTTCAGGCAGTACGTACAGCCGCCGGTGCCCTTTGTCCCGTCCAGATTCGGGCAGGTAAAGCCCGCGTCGATCACGGCTTTGAAAACCCGCCGGTCAAACAGGGTCTTCATATGGTAATTCAGCGTGTGATACCGCTTGTTATCGTCGGAATAGGGAAACGGGCTTTTTGTCATGTTCTGTCCTCCCAAATATCTCCCGCCAATTTTGTTTTGCCGGAATCAGCGGAACGGGGAATGTTGCTTATTTTAAATACATCGCGGTAAGATACTCTTTGCCCGCCTTCGTTTTAAAATATTTCTGAAGGACGGTCTGCGCCTGCTGCTCCGTCAGGCCGTCCTCATACAGGTTGACCAAGAAGTCGGCTTCCACTAAAATCTGATAATCCATGCCGCTGATTTCGGTATAGGTATGATGGTGCCCGATGAGATAGAGTACGCGCTCGATTACGGTCGGCTGAACGCCTGCCTGCACAAGCATTTTTTTCGCGACCGGCGGCCCCTCCAGTTCCTGATATTTTCCGTTTGAAGAGCCGTATTTTAGCTCGCTGTTCCGTATGCCGATGTCGTGCAGTACGGCCGCGAGCTCCAAAATTTCCATGCCCGTTTCGTCAAGCGCTTCCAGCTCTCCGATTGATTTGGCGAACGCGTAAACCTTGAGCGCGTGATGCACCCGTTTGGGATCGGACTCATTATAAAGGATCATAGACCGGATGACGCCTGCAATGCAAGAATTCATTTGACCATTCTTCTTTCCGCTGCTGCTTCAATACTGTAGATTGGATTTATAAGAAAATTATACTATACTTTGCCCGGAAAGACAAAGGCAAAGCAGGCCCGAAGAATGGTTCAAACATTCTTCGGGCCTGTTCATTCGCAATTTGCGGCACATTTTTCACATGGGAGGGGCTTCTTCCTTGGTGTGCTTGGCTTTGCCCTGCAGCTCGGGAACCGGTCTCACGTCGTTTTTCGGCATATGCAGCTTATGATTGCTTTCCGTGCCGTGCGGTTCCTTTGGGTCGGGCCGCCTCATTCCGGCTTTTGCCATACTCTTTGCCCTCCGTTCTTAAACATCATTGTTTTTCACAGACTGTTTCTTCGCGTTCCGGTTTTGATTTTGGTTTTCCTGTGTAATCGGAGTCTGTCCGTTGGCTTTTTCGATCCTTGCTTTTTTATTATCGGGTTGGCTGTCTTTTGGCATTTCCTTTTCCCCCTACATGATGTGTTCTTCCGTGCGTTCGCCGGAGACTTTTAAACCGAGGCTGTCCAGATGTTTCCGTATCTGTTCGGGGTTCGTCCCGGTCGTGTCAAAATCAACGGCAACCTGCTTGCGGTCATTTGTTACGCTTACCGAGATTACGCCCGGTATTTTGTCAAGCCGGCGCTTCAGTTCCTTTTCATCATGTTTGCCGTCCAGATTTTCCAGTTCGGCATACATACTTGCTTTTGCCGTAAAAATCACCCCTGCGTTATTATGCGCAGGGGTGAATCCTTTATGACAGACTTTTTTCCAGTTCCTCAAACTCGTTAAATGACGGAGAGCAGGCGTTGTTTTGGCACACATAAAAAGTGGTTTTGTCGTTTTTCAGTGCGTAGTCTTTTGTGAATTTCGCAAGTTTATGAATTTTTTTGGTGCTCTCCGAATTGATTACCAGCACCTCCATATCAGGCAGGAATTTTTTTCGCAGAAGCGCCTTCAGTTCGGGCAAATCCTCTTCACTTTTCAGAACACAGACAATCTCCCTGCCGGGATAAAGTGCGGACATCAGCGCAATCAGCGCGAAGCTGTAACCGGCGGGGTAATCCCGAACCGCGGAAGCCAGAAAAGCCGTCTGCCGTGCGGCAAGCTCAGTTAGTTCCGGGCGGCCGGTGAGCCGGGCAAGCTTCTGCAGGCAGTACCCCGCAACGGAATTGCCGGACGGAATCGCGCCGTCGTAGGTTTCCTTCGGACGGTAAATCAGCGCTTCCGCGCTTTTTGCGGTGAGATAGAACCCGCCGTTTTCCTCATCCCGGAACTCGTCCGTCATGGTTTGGCAGAACTGCAGCGCCTGTTCCAGATAATCCGCTTCAAACGTAGCTTCATACAGCTCCAGCAGCGCCCAGACGAAAAACGCGTAATCATCGATTCCGCCGTTCCCGGAGGCATCCCCGTCCCGGCTGCGGACGCAAAGCCGCCCGCCGGAGCCGGTATGGTGGTTTAAAAGATATCCTGCTGCGCGCCGCGCCGCAGTCAAATAATCTTCGTTCCCCAGAATCCGGTATGCCTTTGCAAAAGCGGCAATCATCAGCGCGTTCCAGGAGGTCAGTATTTTATCGTCCTTGTGCAGCTGCGTCCGCTTGAGCCGGTACGCGTACACCTTTGGAATCAGCGCCTGTATCCGCTTGTCTTCTCGCTCAAAATCCGGGCTGCCGATCCGGTTGGGGATGCTTTTGCATTCAAAGTTTCCGCTGTCTGTAATATTAAAATATTGGTTGAAATACGCACCGTCCTCCGCACCCAGTACGGAACGGATTTCTTCGGGCGTAAAAACGTAATATTTGCCTTCCTCGCCTTCACTGTCGGCATCCTGTGCGCAGTAAAAGCCGCCCTCGCCGTCCGTCATTTCACGGAGCACATATTCCAGAATCTGCTTCGACACCGTCCGGTAAAAATCCTTGCCGGTGACCTGAAAGGCTTCCAGATAGGCGACGGTCAGCAGGGCATTATCGTAAAGCATTTTTTCAAAGTGGGGGACAAGCCATTTTTCATCGGTGGAATAGCGGGAAAATCCGTATCCGATATGGTCGCAGATACCGCCCCGGTACATCTGTTCCAGCGTTTTTTCCACCATAGAAAGCGGACGCTCGTCCTCATCAAAGTGATAGCAGCGCAGCAGAAACAGTAGGTTGTGCGGCGTGGGGAATTTGGGGCTGTGACCGAACCCTCCGTATTTTGCGTCAAAGCTCTGTAAAAATATCGATACCGCTTCTCCGACAACCTCTTTGGAAGGCTCCTGCGTCTCCGGTTTCCCCGGCCTTTCCCGTATTGCTTCAAGAACTTGGTTACCGACGCCCAGCAGCCGTTCCCTGTCTCCGCGCCACTGCTCTGCCACGGCGGAGAGCAGGTCGAGCACGCCGGGCATGGAATACCGCGAATATTTCGGAAAATAGGTTCCCGCAAAAAACGGTTTCTGTTCCGCGGTCATCAGAACGGTAAGAGGCCAGCCGCCGCTTCCGGTCATAGCCTGACACACCGCCATGTAAACCGCGTCCACGTCCGGGCGTTCCTCCTTATCCACCTTGATGCAGACAAAATCCTGGTTGAGCGCCTCGGCTACTTCCTCATCCTCAAAGCTTTCGTGCACCATTACATGGCACCAGTGGCAGGTAGAGTAGCCAATGGAGAGGAATACTGGCTTATCCTCGCGCTTTGCTTTTTCAAAAGCTTCAGGCCCCCACGGAAACCAGTTTACCGGGTTGTAGGCGTGCTGAAGAAGATAAGGAGATTTTTCATCAATCAGCCTATTGGGTACTCTATTTGTGTTCATGGCATCACCCCCTTATTGGTAATTTAAATTTAGTATCGTCATTCTAAACGGTATTATTAATTTGCACGAATAAGTGCAAATTACGCCAGTAATCCAGAGTAAATAATTTTGTGCGCTTGCTGATCAAAAGCTGTTTTCGTATAAATGTGGACCCCGGCGATAAACTCCAATCAGCAGGGCCTGAATTTTAATTAATTCATGAGGAATAAATTTGGCCCTTAAACAATAAAAACGGGCTGGCTGATCCTATCTTGAAAATCAGTCGGCCCATTACATTAAAGTTTATTATTCACCTAAATAGATTATAGACGAAAAATCAGACAGTACACTCTGAGCGGCAATCGCACCGGCTCCCAATAAACAGGGACTTTCCGGAAGCTGATTGATCTCTATCGATAGATTTTCCAGAACAAGCGGATTAACACATTCGCGGACTTTATCATTGACAATGGTTAAAAGCATATCAGGTGCAATTTGCGTAAGTTCATCACCGATTACAATAGTATCAGGATCGTTTTGGTTTATAAGGTTTATAATTCCTAACGACAAATAGGTACACACCTTTTTATACTCTTCGCAAGCCACAAAATCTCCGTTTTGCACTGCTCTGGAAATATTTTCTGTATTAATGTCATTATTCGCTAAACAGGATACTTCACCGGCTTTCAGTCGGTCTTTAATATTATCATAGAGTACCAGCAGGGAACAATATTTTTCGATACAGCCATGATTCCCACAACCACATTTTGGCCCGTTGAAATTGATGGAAGTATGGCCGAATTCTCCCGCAAGTCCCTTACTGCCACGCGCAACCTTTCCGTTAATAACCATTCCGTTTCCGATTCCCTGGCCGGCCAAAACATAAATCAGATATTTTTTATTTCGGTACCAATACTGAGAAAAGGCGCTTGCATCTGCATCATTAACAATGTACAAGGGTACTTTCAAATCTTTTGTTAAGGCTTCTTTAATTGCGAAGTTCTGCCAGCCGGCCAATTCGGTTACAAACAGCAGGCGATCGATATCCGCGCGATATGGACCGGGCATGGCCATAGTAATCGAGGAAATATTACAATCCTTGTTTTCTTCGAGGGTGATTTGAATTGCGCTGCGTATTCTTGCAATGGTAATGTCGACGCTTTCATTATGTGAAATTTTGTATGTTTTGATATTGTAAACATCGCCGGATATACCAAAAAGGCCAATATAGAAAAACAAACGTGTCATCCGAATACCTATGACCTTATATTTTTCATCATTCAGCCGAAGTCCAATCGAACGGCGTCCTTTTTCTCCGTTCATCAGACCTGTCTCTACAACAAGCTGACATTTCATGAGGTCATTAACGATATTTGTAATGGTTGTCTGCTTCAATCCGGATAACTTAGAAAGCGTTGCTCTTGAACATGTTTTTTCCTGACGAATCAAGTCGAGAACCAGAGAACGATTGATAATTTGAATTTTCCCTTGGTTTAAGCTTTTATTCGTATTATCCATTATTTGTCTCCAAACGAATTATTATATCTATATTTTACATTAAATTATAGAATTATTATTCCATACAGGAATTAACTAAAAAAATTGTATTTTTACCAAATAAATTCGATACATAAAATCAACAAATAGTATTGACAATATTAAATAAAATTAGTTTAATATATGTAATAATAAATTGAATGGATATATAAACCGAAACACATAATTCGACCAAATTAGATATTCTAAGATGGAATTTGGAATCCATCTTTAAAGAATAAATATTTTACTAGTGGAGGCGTTATTGCAAAGTTTAAACACGGTAGGCAAAAAAATAATTTAGAAGGAAGAGGTTGAGTATGAAAAAGATTTCAAAATCAGCGTGTTCGCTGCTGCTTGCGTTCACATTGATCATGGGAATGTGCACAAGTGCGTTTGCTGCCAGTACATCAAATGAAGTATCCGACAGAGAAAAAACAAATGCTGCACTGTCCAGAGAAGCAGCTACACAGGGCATGGTTTTACTGGAAAATAAGGATAATGTTTTGCCGCTTGCTACCGCTACCAAAAAGATTGCACTGTTTGGCGGCGGCGCCAGACATCCCATAAAAGGCGGAACAGGCTCCGGTGATGTCAATCAAAGGAATGTTGTTCCTATCGATGAGGGCTTTAAAAATGCCGGCTATGAAATTACTTCGACTGAGTGGCTGGATGCTTATGATGCCGCCTATGCAACAGCCAAAGCAAACTGGCATGGCGGAATGTTTAGCGCATTCTCTTTTTCGGATACGGAAATTACAGACGATCAGATTACATCTGCAAAAACGACAGATACAGCTATCTATGTCATCTCAAGAAATTCCGGTGAGGGTTCTGACCGAGATTCAGGAAAAGGCGATTACCTGCTTTCCGACAATGAATATAGCAATTTAAAAAAATTGGGTTCCAATTTTAAAAATGTCATTGTATTACTGAATGTCGGCGGCGTAATAGATACCAAATTTTTCAACGAAATTCCCGGCCTGGATGCAATGCTTCTGGTTTCCCAGCCAGGTATGGAAGCGGGCAATGCCGTTGCAGACGTCGTATCCGGCAAAGTTACCCCTTCGGGCAAATTAACGGATACATGGGCGAAAAATTATTCTGATTATTCGTCATCTGTAGGATTCAGTTCAAACGATGGCAATATTAATACGGAAAAGTATACGGATGGTATTTATGTTGGCTATCGTTATTTTGATACTTTTAATGTCACTCCGCAATACGAGTTCGGTTATGGCAAATCCTATACCACGTTCAGCACTAATATCGACTCTGTTACTGGGAATGCCAGCAAGGTTACAGTTCAGGCGACGGTAACCAATACCGGTAGTACATATTCCGGCAAAGAGGTTGTTCAGGTTTACTTTTCCGCGCCGAAAGGTTTGATTGAAAAGCCGTATCAGGAGCTCGCCGGCTATGCCAAGACGGATCTGCTGGCGCCCGGTCAGAAACAGACTTTAACCATTTCCTATAACACAGCCGAAATGTCCTCCTATGATACGGATTCGGCTTCTTACGTTATGGAAAAGGGCGATTATACTATCCGCGTAGGCAATTCGTCCAGAAACACCCATGTAGGAGCGGTTGTTCGTCTGGACGATGATGCAACAACAGAGCAGCTCAGTAATCAGCTGCAGCCCCAGGACACTTTGGACGAAATTTCTAATTCAGGCAAAACTCCATATACTTATTCCTCTGAAAAAAATGAAATATCCTCCGCTAAAGTCATTAATTTAACTTCGAACGAAATTGTTACAAAAGACAATGTCTCTCCGTATGACAACGGAACGGTTACCACATATCAGGTAGACGGTCGGGTTAAGGATTCTTCGAATTACACGGGCGATGATTATGAAACTATAAAAACGGTTGCGAAAAATTCGGGCCTGACTCTGAAAGATGTTTATGACAAGAAGGTAACGATGCAGGAATTTGTTGCACAAATGAGTTTGCAGCAAATGGCTGATATCGTGAATGGAATCGGTTGGGGTGGAAGCGGCACTCCTATCATCGGCGCCCAGTCCAATTCTGTTCCGGGTGCAGCCGGAGAAACGACCAGTCTTTATAAGGATTCCGGAATCCCCAATATCATCCTTTCGGACGGTCCTGCTGGCTTAAGATTGACTCAAAGCTTTACAGGCAAAGATGCAACAACAGGTGCAGAAAAAACGTATTATCAGTATTGTACTGCGTGGCCGATCGGCACACTGCTTGCCATGAGCTGGGATCGCGATTTGATTAAGCGGGTCGGTGAAGCAATCGGTACAGAAATGGTGGAGCTTGGTGTGACACTGTGGCTCGCACCCGGTATGAATATTCACAGAAATCCGCTTTGCGGACGCAATTTTGAGTATTTTTCGGAAGATCCCCTGGTTACCGGGCTTTGCGCCGCCTCTGAAACACTTGGCGTTCAGTCCAAACCCGGAATTGGTGTTACGATTAAGCACTTTGCAACCAATAACCAGGAAAACAACAGAAGCACTGAAAATAATGTTGTGTCGGAAAGGGCTCTGCGCGAGATTTATTTAAAGGGCTTTGAAATTGCAGTAAAAACAGCACAGCCAATGGCTATTATGACGTCTTACAATAAAATCAACGGTACGTTCTCCGCAGCAAACTATGATCTCTGCACAGACATTACCCGCGGCGAATGGGGCTTTAAAGGCCTTGTCATGACAGACTGGGGCAGCCAGGCAGACGCAGGTTTATCCATGCATGCAGGAAATGATATGATTATGCCCGGCGGCTCTCAGAACACCATCATTCAGGCGATGAATCAAGTTGAACCTTTGCTGAATTCCAATGGTACTGTCAAACTTACAACAAGCTATGACTGGTTTGGAAATGCAAAAGAAGTAGAAAATTGGAACGACTTTGTTCCAGTGCTGAATCAAGGCCATACTTCCAGTGAAAAATACTCTGCTCAAAAGTATGTATCGTCAGCTGATGGAAAAGGTTATATTACTTACTCGGGCACTTATAAGGATGATTACATTGTAAAAGGTGATCTTCAAAAGAGCGTCATGAACATCTTGAATATTGTTATGCAGTCCACTCAGTTTAAAAAGATGTATTCTGATGTTCAGCTCAATCCCTATTCCAGTCAGTTTAAGCTTGCAAGCTATGTGGGAGCACAGAAGTTTGCTATTTCCACAACACCAACTTCGGACGGCGGAAGTTCGGATCATCATTCCGGCGGAAGCAGCAGCACAGGTACAACCTCCAGTACTGATACGGGTACAACTGCCGCTATATCAGGTTCAACCATTTCCACAAGCACGGGTACCTTTATTACTGACACAACAACAGATGTCCATGTAAAGGGCGGCTATACCGCTAAGCTGACGAGCGTCAGCGGTCAGGCTCCAGTTGTTGTAATCGGTACACCGGGTGCATTTGAGGTTCAGCTTACCACAACAAACGGAAAAGACTACTTCGTAAAGCTCATTCCGATTGGTCAGCCGGGAATGCGGGCCGGTGTTTATGTAAACGGGGTAAAAGTTTTTGTTGCTACTGTTGAAATTCCTGTTTCAACTTCTACAGTAAAAAGCGATACAACCCGTCCATTTAAATTAAAATCCAATTCTTCCTATACCTTTAAGCTGACAGCCAACTCGAAGCCTACGTTCACATGCGGTACTCAGGGTGCGTTCAGAGTTGAGCTTGTAAAATCAGTTGGCAACGATTATTATTATCGTATTACTCCTACAGGAAAAGCAGGCACATCCTCCGGTTTCTATGTGAATTCAGAAAAGGCACCGGTTACAGTGGTAACCGTAGCTTAATCGATTTTTACATCTTTCCTTCTTGGTTATCCCTTCGGCGGATCAGCTCCGCCGGAGGGATTATTTTTTCTGATTTTAACAATAAACTTTCGGCCTATGGGAGAAGTCTAACCCAGTCATATTTTTAGCTAATTTACAGAAATATCCAGAAATAATTTTAAATTTCTAACCGTAAATTATCTGTAGGGACATTCGATATATAATGTAAATACTATTTAAATGTCGTTATTTGAAGGTGTATGGAATGAAAAAACATGATCATTGCACAGCATTCGGCTTAATTTGCGGAATCATGGTTATTATGATCAGCGCAATATGGGGTAAAAAAGACATATGGGGCAGCCTTGTGCTTTTTTATGATGTTCCGTCCATTTTCATTGTTATATGCGGTTCATTCTGCGCGGTTGTTGTATCCTTTGAATGGGAAACCATCAAAAGTGTTCCGTTTATATTGAAAAATGCTTTTATTTCAAAACAGCTTTCCAAAAAGGAGCTGCTTAAAATATTTGTAGACTTTTCCAAAGAGGCCAGAAGGGCCGGAATCCTGTCTTTGGAGGACAGCCTTATTAAGGTAAAAGACCCGTTTTTAAAATCCGGTATGATGCTGGTTATCGACGGTTCCGATGAAGAGACGGTTCGAAGAATCAAAACGCTTGAAATTGAAAAAACAGTCGAAAGACATAAAAAGTGCATACAGCTGTTCCGGATGTGGGCAAATCTGGCGCCGTCATTTGGAATGCTGGGTACTTTTATGGGCTTAATTCAAATGATGGGAAATTTTTCGGATATAAGCAAATTTTCCGCCGCTTTTGCAACCGTTCTTGTTACATCGTTTTATGGCGTTATTCTCGCAAATCTAGTGTTTTCACCTCTGGCAAACAAGCTGGATATTCGAAATTCCGAAGAGGTGAACCGTATGGAAATGATGGTTGAAGGTATTATTGGAATTCGAAGCGGATTAAGCCCGCGGGTAATACAGGATAATTTAAAAGTATTTCTGTCGCCGGCGGAGCAGCTTGAAGTGGAACTTGTCAGCCTGAAAAGTTATAAAGACGACCTAAAGAAGGATAACAAGCATGATGTCGCTTAAAAACAACATTAAAAAAGGCCTTGAAGCTCCGGAAGAAAACTGGCTCATTTCGTATGCAGACATGATGACGCTGCTTACATTCCTGTTTATTATTTTATATGCTATGGCAGCGCAAAAACAGGGCGTTATGAAAACCAGCGCTGCAGCAGTGCCAACCGCGTCTGCGGCTGGTGTAAGCGCAGGTGTAAATAAAAACAACTCAAACACAGATTATGCCTATTATTACATTGATCAGAACAGTTCAAGCAGCCCCAGCCGCAAAATAACAAGTAAGAGCAGTACGAGCGCAAGCAAAAGCAGCGCAGGCAAAAGCAGTACGAGCAAAAGCAGTGTGAGCAAGAGTAATGCAGGCAAGAGCAGTGCGGGTAAAAGCTCTTCCGGCAAACCGACTTACACAGAAGTGGAAACATTTTTAGCAAAGAACAGTCTGACCAACCGGGTAAGCCTGCGGCAGAATGAAACCGGAATTATTTTCAATATACAGGCCGAAGTCCTTTTTGATGAGGGAAGCGCCAAATTAAGGCCGGAAAGTTACAGTATTCTGAACCGGATCAGCAGCTATATCGATACGCTGAATAATGATGTTATCATTGCCGGGCACACGGATAATCAGCCGATCAATTCCGGTCAGTACCAGTCCAGCTGGGAGCTTTCCTGCGACCGGGCAGCGAAGGTACTGCGGTATTTTACGGATACAAAAAGCCTGAACCCGGAAAGGTTTCAGGCCGTAGGCTACGGCAGTTACCGGCCGATTGCGGATAATAAGACTTCAAGCGGAAGACAGAGAAACAGAAGAGTGGAAATCATAATTGTCAAAGTGAGCTAAGAAAAAGGACCGGTCATCGTAAAGATGGCCGGTCCTTTTAAGCGCTGCTCAGGGAATTATTTCATCTTCATTAAAGCATAAACCGTCAAAGGAAATACAAACTTTTTCTTTTGTTTTCACCATATTGAAGTTAACGGACTCAACGTGAAAACCGGAACGTTCCAGAATATCCTTTAAACGCTCGGGGTCTTTTCCCATTGCCCCCAGGTACACGCACTGAAGATTGTTCAGCGCATCCTTAATATCGTCGCGAAAAGACGTATATTCGTTAAATAGCATCCGATACGCCCGGTACGCCATAACGGTTTCCTTTAAATAGTCATTTGTTACGCTGCTTAGGGAGCAGCCTTTTTTCCGGCGGCTGATCAGGGAATCAGGACTGTCATAAGTTACATATTCTACGGAATACCTGCCCTGGAATTTTGTAACGGAAACACTGTACTTTATTCCGTTTTTGACATAGAAATAAGCAACACATGGAAGGTTATCCTGTGTGGTCATTTCAAGTACGTCATATCCGGGGTCTCCCTGACCGAATCCCACAATATGGCGAACGGACCCATTGCTTGGTAAATTCATCTTATTCATCATCTGAGCCATAAATTTCCAGTCCTTTAAATTTATTTCTGACATTGTAATTATAAAACTTTCTTCTTTATATGTAAAGAAATATGGGCGGCATTTCTTCCAGTAAAAGAATCACAGGGACTCGGCCGAATGGTTATTGCCGTCCTTTAAAACGCACCCACGGCGTTTAAAAACGTCCAGCCGGTTCCCGGAAAAATTTATGCAAGAAGGGGACTGAACAATCAGCCCCCTTCGTTAGATATCCTTTGCCATGCAGACGGAATCCTTCAGATCCCGGTACTGCCCGTAATTTTCGATTTTCTGGAATCCCGTGTGCCGGTACAGCTTCATGGCGGCGGCCAGCGGCGCGCCGGTTTCCAGTATGAGCCG
This sequence comes from Bacillota bacterium, assembly GCA_023397245.1. Lineage (GTDB taxonomy): Bacteria > Bacillota > Clostridia > Oscillospirales > Acutalibacteraceae > DATAML01. Next base: position 16,169 of record JAEWUH010000108.1, read on the forward strand.
GGAATACCCCTTTTCTTTTGCCCTGCGCTCAATCAACGCAATCATCTGCTTTGCGGTTCCCGCGCCGCGGTATTCCTTTTGAAGAAAGACGCGCTTCACTTCCGCAACGCCGGGGCCATACTCCTTGAACGCGGCACATCCCACCGGGAGAGAATCTTCATAAGCCAATACAACATCGTGGATATGCTCAAGAGTATTATACTGTATGTATTGTTTTCTCTGCTTTTCGCCGCCGACAATTTCATTGAGGTATTCATCCAGCCTGCCGCAGAGGAAAACAAAGTCACGGTTCGTTCCGTCCGTAAAAAGGAACTTCACGCTCAGCTGCCTTTTGTCCGGTCGGTATTCTTTACCGAATAGACGATCAGCACGACGACCATGACGGTAAATATTCCGAATACAATGGTGGCATACGGCTCAATACGGAAATAATCGAGCACGCCCGTTGCAACGGCAATCACGCCGCCCGCGTAGCAGAACTTCTTCATAAAATCACGGTACTTTTCTTCCATGCCTTTTTTGACTTTATCGCTGCTATAAATCTGTCCTTTCCCTGTAATCGCGCAGTAAAGCATATAAACTCCGGACAGTATCACGCATATGTCAAATAACATCGTATAAGCATCCATTTGTTTCGGCTCCTTTATTTCAGCATTCCCGTCCGTTCACCGGCCGGATTTTCTTAAGTATAACATATCCGCGGCGGAACTGCACCGGTTTTTTTGACGATTCTTATGCTTCTTTTAAAAATCTTCCATCGAATCCTATGAAATAAAGACCGGAATTCCGCGGGAGGAATTTATTTTCAATTATACGGAATAATAGTACGGAATTGCTGAATCAATCCCGATGCGAATCCCGCCGCCTGCTTGGTACGGCCTTACAGCCTGTTTCTGTTTAAGCATCCGCGGTTTACCGCAATCCTGTAAGAAATATATGGAGAATCGAATATGAAAAAAAGCGAAAAAGGTCTTTCTGCCTGGCAGCTTACGATGATGGCGCTGGGAACGGTGATCGGGGGCTCGTTCTTCCTTGGCTCCGCTGTTGCGATTCATGCGGCGGGGGCTTCCGTGCTGATCGCGTATATACTGGGAGGAATCCTGGTCTACTTTATCCTGTATGCCCTGTCTGAAATGACGGTGGCAAATCCGCATTCCGGTTCCTTCCGCACCTTCGCGGCACAGGCGTTCGGGGAGGGAACCGGGTTTGTTGTGGGCTGGGTGTACTGGACCGGTATGGTGCTGGCCATGTCAAGCGAGGCGACCGCCGTATCCATCCTTCTGCAAAGCTGGTTCCCAGGTATTTCAATCCCGTTCCTCGGCAGCGCCATCATCGTAGGAGTGACCTTCCTGAACCTTCTGGGGGCGGACAAGCTCAGCAAGCTGGAAAGCGGCCTTGCGGCCGTTAAGCTGTTTGCCATCGCCGCTTTTATCCTGCTGGCTTTGCTCCTTATTTTCGGCCTCTATGCGGGTACGCCCGCAGTAGGGCTCGGCGTACTGAAAAGCGAGTCCCTCATGCCGGGCGGGATAACCGGCATAGCGGGAAGCATGCTGATCGTGATGTTTGCGTACGCGGGCTTTGAAATTATCGGGCTGGCTGCTTCGGAAGCAGAGGACCCGCAGAAGACCATACCGAAAGCGATCAATTATACCGTGATCGGTTTGGTAGCCCTGTATATTCTTTCCGCCGCGGTTCTTTTGCCGCTCATTCCTACCGCCGATATCAACGAAAGCAGAAGCCCCATGGTGGCGGCGCTGGACCGGCACGGGTTCAACTGGGCGGGAACCGCGCTCAATGTGGTGCTGGTAACGGCAATCCTTTCCACAATGCTTGCCGCGATGTTCGGCCTCGGCAGGATGATGCGCTCGCTTGCCGACGAACATCTGGCGCCCGGCTGGCTGATCGATAAAAAAGACGTTCCCCGCAGAGGAATCCTGTTCTCCGGGCTGGCCATGCTGGCCGGGCTGGGCGTGGGCCTGCTTTTCCCAAGAGTGTACCTGTTTCTGGTCAGCTCCGGCGGATTTGCCCTGCTTTTCACGTATGCCCTGATTATGGCTACCCACATTCGGCTGCGCAGAAAAAACGGCTGCCCGAACGGAAAATGCCAGATATGGGGTTTCCCTTACACCAGCGCGGTCGTGCTGGTTGCGCTGGTGGCCGCTATTGTCAGCATGCCGTTTGTGCAGGGGCAGGAAACCGGGC
>JAEWUH010000114.1 GCA_023397245.1 Bacillota bacterium
GTTATACGCACCGGAAGAAACAGGCTGAGTTCACAATCGGTTCCGCGGAACAGGAAGCAAAGCGGATTATCAGCGACGCCATCAAATCTTCCGAGGCCAAGAAAAAGGAAGCCGTTCTTGAGGGCAAGGACGAAATCCACCGCCTGAGAAACGAATCGGAGCGCGAACTGAACGAGCGAAGAAAAGAAGTTCAGCGCCAGGAACGCCGTATTCAGCAAAAAGAGGAAACCCTTGACAAGAAGACCGAGAGTCTGGAGGCCAAGGAAGAAATACTTAACAACAAGATCAAGCAGGCGGAGGAACGGCTCACGGAGGCCGAAACGATCAAGAAAAGCCAGTTTGACATGTTGGAACGGATTTCTGGATTTACGGTGGATCAGGCAAAGGATTACCTGCTAAAGAATCTGGAGGATGAGCTTACCCACGAAAAAGCGGTCAAACTGATGGAAATCGAGCAGCAGACCCGTGAGGACGCCGACAAATCCGCGCGGGAAATCATCTCGATGGCGATTCAGCGGTGCGCGGCGGATCATGTGGCGGAGGCAACCATCTCGGTTGTGCCTTTGCCGAACGATGAAATGAAAGGCCGCATCATCGGACGTGAAGGCAGAAACATCCGCGCGATTGAAACCATGACCGGCGTTGACCTGATTATCGACGATACGCCGGAGGCGATCACACTTTCGAGTTTTGAACCTGTCCGCCGCGAGGTAGCCCGCATTGCGCTGGAGCATCTGATTGCGGACGGCCGGATTCATCCAGCCAGAATAGAAGAAATGATCGAAAAGGCCCGCAGAGAGGTGGACGCCACCATCAAGCAGGAGGGCGAGCGCGCTGTAATTGAGGCCGGTGTGAATGGAATTCATCCGGAGCTTGTAAAATTGCTGGGTCGGTTGCGTTACCGCACCAGTTATGGGCAAAATGTATTGAACCACTCTTTGGAAGTCGCTTATTTATCCGGCGTTATGGCATCGGAGCTGGGTTTGGATCCGACCATAGCACGCAGAGCGGGTTTGCTGCATGATATCGGCAAATCCCTTGACCATGAAATCGAAGGTTCCCATGTTGACATCGGTGTTGACGTGGCTCGCAAATACAAGGAAAGTGAAGCGGTAATCCACGCGATTCAGGCACACCACGGCGACGTGGAGGCCAAGACGGTAATTGCGTGCATTGTTCAGGCGGCAGATGCGATTTCCGCCGCAAGGCCGGGTGCAAGACGTGAAAACCTGGAAAACTACATCAAGCGTCTTGAAAAGCTCGAAGAGGTTGCTTCCTCATTTGAAGGTGTTGAGCGCTGCTACGCGATTCAGGCAGGCCGGGAAATCCGCGTAATGGTAAAGCCTGAAGTGATCAGCGACGATAAAATGATGATTCTCGCGCGCGACATCTGCAACAAGATTGAAAGCGATCTTGAATATCCGGGACAGATTAAGGTTAACATTATTCGTGAAAGCCGCGCAATCGAGTACGCAAAATGAACAGCGGACTCCTGCCGCGTGCAGCGCGGCGATCCGGTAAAAATCTGGGGAACGGCTTGGCTGTTCCCCATTTTTATTCCGTCTTTTCCCGGGCAGCCGGTTCTCTGCTGCCGGGTTTTTCCAATATTAATTACACGGAAAGGATTTTTGCATGAACGTCTTGGCAATCGGCGATGTAGTGGGCAGCATCGGCTGCCGCTTCCTCAGGGAGCATCTGCCTCCGATTAAAAAATTAAAGGGGATTGACCTTGTGATTGCAAACGGGGAAAATTCCGCGGACGGGAACGGCATCACACCCGCTTCGGCACAGTACCTGTTTGACAGCGGCGTGGATGTGATTACCACGGGGAACCACTGCTTCCGCCGCAAAGAAAGCTACGAGCTTTACGATTCCTGCGAAACCCTGCTCCGCCCCGCCAATTTTCCAAGCGCCGCGCCGGGCAGGGGCTTCTGCGTTGTGGATATGGGGCGTATCCAGGTCGGCGTGATGAACCTGATGGGCGTGGTCTATATGGAAAGCATGGACTCCCCGTTCGATACCGCAGACCGGCTGCTCTCCTCCGGCGTTCCGAAAATCACTCTGGTAGACCTTCACGCCGAGGCAACCGGTGAAAAGCGCTCGTTCGGGTATTATCTGGACGGCCGTGTCTCGGCGGTGTTCGGCACCCACACCCATGTGCAGACCGCCGACGACTGCGTCCTGCCGGGCGGCACGGGCTATCTTTCCGATCTCGGCATGACCGGGCCGGTCAATTCCGTATTGGGCGTAAAGCCGGAGCTTGTGATTCAGAAAATGCGCACGAAGATGCCGGTGCGTTTTGATTTGGCCGACGGCAGATGCCAGATGGAATGCGCCGTTTTCCAAATCGATGAAAAATCCGGGAAAACCGTTTCCGTGGAACGGCTGCAGATCAGCTGATGAGAAAAATTGGCGGAATGCGCTGCTATGTCGTTTCCGGAATATTTCTGTAAAATGTTACAAAATTGATACAATATTGTCCCCGTTTTTCACAAATAATACTTGCAAAAATGACTGATTCGTTCTATGATGATATTAAGTAACTGCTGATCAGATCTCTGTGCGCGCCCCGTTGCGGGATTCACGTCCGCATTTAGTCCGGAATGCCCCGAAAACGGCAGTTCCCGTGCGGCGCCGGCCTGTAAATCGGCCGGGTAATCTCCTGTGCGTCTCAGGTTTAATCAGTGCTTTTTTGAAGTATGATGTGGTCAGGAGGATAGCCTATGGAAGTGTTAAAAGTATCGTCAAAGTCAGCTCCCCACTCCGTTGCGGGAGCAATCGCAGGAGTTATTCGTGAAACTGGAACGGTTGAATTGCAGGCGGTCGGAGCGGGCGCCGCGAATCAGGCTATTAAGGCTATCGCCATTGCGCGGGGCTATCTCGCGCCGGCCGGGATCGATATTATCTGTATTCCCGCCTTTGCCAGCATCATCATTGATGACGAAGAACGGACCGCGATCAAATTCATCGTTGAAAAAAGATAATACCCGCGCACCGAAAATATCCTCACGAAAACGTGAGGATATTTTTCATTTGGAATTCGTCGCCCTTGCTATCGATGGTATTCAGCGGAAAAGGAAGCGCGGCTTTGCCTCCGGCCTGAATTAAAGATTGAATCTGCCCTTGCCATATGTTATAATAATAGAATGAAATTTTTGGGTTCGTATTGATTTTTTTTTGCCACTAATGTTAAATCGAGGGAGTGCTGAACAAAGTGATAAACGGAACAGACCTGAGAAACGCTATGATTTCAGGCGCTAACAATATTCTGAAGTACAAAACGTCCGTTGACGAACTGAATATTTTTCCGGTACCGGACGGCGACACCGGAACCAATATGTCCATGACAATGGGTGCGGCTGCCGCTGAGCTTGCGAAAAGCGAAGGCGGAAGCGCCGGCGAGGTGGCGCGTACTGCGGCCTCCGCGCTTTTGAGAGGGGCAAGGGGCAATTCCGGCGTTATCCTCTCCCTTTTATTCCGCGGCTTTTCCAAGGGTCTTGAAGGAATGGACGAGGTTGGCGGAGCCGATCTGGCAAACGCGCTGGGAATCGGCGTGGAAGCCGCCTATAAAGCCGTTATGAAGCCGACCGAGGGCACCATCCTCACCGTTTCGCGCGTAGCGAGCGAACGGGGCAAGGTCGCCGCGGAAACAGACGACGATGTGGTTTACGTATGGAACGCGATCTGCAGGGGCGCCGAAGAAGCACTGGAGCAGACGCCTGAGCTGCTCCCCGTGCTGAAAAAAGCCGGCGTGGTAGACGCGGGCGGAAAAGGCCTCTGTCATATACTGGAAGGCATGATGAGCGTATTCAAAGATCATATCATTCTTACCTGTGAAGAAACCGCCGAAAGCAGGGACGCGGGCGAAACCGATTATTTCCGGAATGCGGCGGCGGAATTCGACGAAGTGATCAATTTTACCTACTGCACCGAATTTATCGTGGGCCGCAACCCGGAGTGCGGAAGAGAGCCGCTGGAGCTGCGCGCGTACCTTGAGACCATCGGCGACTGCGTGGTCGTGGTGGACGACGAGGAAATCATCAAGGTTCATGTGCACACGGAAGACCCCGGCAAGGCGTTGCAGGAGGCTTTAACCTTCGGCCAGCTTCTGACCGTAAAGGTGGAGAATATGAAGGAGCAGCACCGCAAGGCCGCCGAAGCAAACGAAGAAGCAAAGGCGCAGGCTTCGGCCCCTTTAACGCCCGCTGACCCGGTTGAAGAGATCGGGTTTGTTGCAGTGGCTGCCGGTGACGGTCTGAAAACCCTGTTCACCGATCTGGGCTGCACACACGTGGTCAGCGGCGGACAGACAATGAACCCCAGCACGAACGACATTTTATCTGCTGTTTTGGCAACTCCGGCAAAAACGGTGCTCGTTCTGCCGAACAATAAAAATATCATTATGGCAGCCGAGCAGACCATTCCGCTCGTAAAAGACCGCAAGGTAATCGTCCTGCCTACCAGGACGATTCCGCAGGGACTTTCTGCCATGCTGGCGTACGACCCGGATACTTCTACCGAAACCAATACCGTGAATATGATGGAAGCGGCAGGCGGCGTTTCAACCGGCTCCGTGACCTTTGCCGCGCGCGATTCCGAATTCGGCGGGCATAAAATCAAACAGGGCGATATTCTCGGTCTGAATAACGGCAAGCTCGAGCTGATTGAAAAGGATATTGTCCACACCTGCAGCAAGCTCACGCGCTCTATGGTCAGCCGCGGGACTTCGTTTGTCACCGTTATTTACGGTGCGGACGTTACCGAAGCGCAGGCGAACGAGGCGTTCAGCCGTATTAAAAGCAAGTTGGGCAACGATGTTGAGGTTACCCTTGTAAACGGCGGCCAGCCGGTCTATTACTTTATCATTTCCGTAGAATAAAATCCGCACGGCTGCAGAAAAAGCAGTTTGCCCGATATTACCGGTTGTCCCCCGCTTAAGCGGGGGACAATTTTAAAGGCAGGTTAGGGGTAAAAAATGGGCTCTTTATTTGACCGGAATATTCAGGATTTAAAAGGCGTCGGCGTAAAACGCGCAAAGCTGTTCCAAAGGCTTGGCGCGCCTTCCGTCGGCGCTTTGCTGCGTTTTTATCCCCGGGCCTACGAGGATTTGAGCCGTCCCTATGCAATAAAAGAAGCGCCGCTGAACGAGCCCTGCGCAGTCCGCGCGGTGGTTTCCGCACCGCCGCGGGAAACCCGCCTCCGGGGCGGCATGATGATCTGCAAGGTTCCGGTCTCCGACGGTGAGAGCAGTATGGAGCTCACCTATTTCAACAATCCCTTTATAAAGTCCATGCTGAAAGAGGACGAAGAATACGTCTTCTACGGAAAAGTGACCGCAAACTTTTTAAAACGCGAAATGAGCGTGCCGGAATTTTTCCGCGCGGAGGATTGCTCCCCCGTGCATCCGGTTTACCGCCAGACGCAGGGGCTTACCGGCAAAATGGTTGAAAACGCGGTGAAAAACGCTTTCCTGCTGCTGCCGGATACGATGCACGACCCGATTCCCGAAGAAATCCGTATGGAATATGCCCTCTGCCACCTGCGCTTTGCGCTGGAGAATATTCATTTTCCAAAGGATATGGAAAGCCTTGAGGTGGCGAAAAAGCGCCTGATTTTTGAGGAACTTCTGGTGCTGCAGCTCGGCTTGCTCCGACTGAAGGGGCGGTGCCGTGAGGAAAGCCCGTTCCGGCTTACAGCCGGCCGGTCGGAGGAATTCTTCTCCCTGCTCCCGTTTGCGCCTACCGGCGCCCAGAAGCGCGCCGTAAAGGAATCCATTGCGGATATGATGAGCGGCTACCCGATGAACCGCCTGATTCAGGGCGACGTAGGCTCCGGCAAAACCGCGGTTGCCGCCGCGCTCTGCTATTCGGCGATAAAGGACGGCCTGCAGGCGGCGCTGATGGCGCCGACTGAGATTCTGGCCTATCAGCATTACGAAACGCTTTCTCAGCTTTTAAAGAATACGCCGATTCGTACCGCCGTTCTGACCGGCTCCCTGCACGCAGCAAAAAAGCGGGAAGTTTTGGCTGCGCTCCGCTCCGGTGAAGTCCAGCTCGTAATCGGAACCCACGCGCTGCTTTCCGAGGGGGTGGGGTTCCGCCGTCTTGGGCTGGTCGTTACGGACGAACAGCACCGTTTCGGCGTTGCCCAGCGCGCCGCCCTCGCGCAGAAAGGCGACCATCCGCACATGCTGGTCATGAGCGCAACGCCTATTCCGCGGACGCTGGCCCTCATGATTTACGGTGATCTGGATATCTCCGTGCTGGACGAACTGCCCCCCGGCAGACAGAAAATCGATACCTATGCCATTACGGGCGAAAAGCGGCCCCGGGCTTTCCGCTATATTAAGAAGCATCTGGACGCGGGCCGGCAGTGCTACATCATCTGTCCGATGATCGAAGAGGGACAGAACGACATGGCCAGCGTGACCCAGTACGCGGAAAAATTAAAACAGGAATGGCTTCCGGGTTATTCCGTCGGCCTGCTGCACGGTAAGATGAAACCGAAGGAAAAGGAAGCCGTTATGGCGGCGTTTTCAAAGGGCGAGCTTTCCGTACTGGTTTCCACCACCGTGGTTGAGGTTGGGGTGGACGTGCCAAACGCCGCAATCATGATGATCGAGAACGCAGAGCGCTACGGTCTTTCCCAGCTGCACCAGCTCCGCGGCAGGGTCGGGCGCGGAAGCGAAAAATCCACCTGTATCCTCGTTTCCGACGCGCAGAACGACGAAGCCGTTACCCGGCTGAAAACGATGTGCGAGACAAACGACGGCTTCCGCATTGCAGACCGGGATTTGAAGCTGCGCGGCCCGGGCGACTTTTTCGGCCAAAGACAGCACGGCCTGCCTGACCTGAAAATTGCCGACATGGTAACCGATATGGCGGTACTGAAGCAGGCGCAGGAGGTCGCGCGCGGTATCCTTGCGGCGGACAGCACGCTGGAAGCGCCGGAGCACCGCGGCCTGCGCGCGGAAGTAAACCAGCTTTTCGACGGAATGGAAGTATCTTAACCGGTTTTCTGATCTGTTCTAATTTCAATTTGAATACTAAGTATGGAGAAAAAATATGTATCACAGTAAAATCAGAGAATTACGGGCCGATGAGATCGGCGTTCTTGACGATCTGCTTTATGAAGCAATTTTTCAGCCGGATGAAAGCAATTTATTGCCGAGAGACATCATCAAACAGCCGGAAATCAGTGTGTACACCGATGATTTTGGAAAAACAGACGATTGCTGTCTTGTTGCGGAAATGAACGGAAAAATAACCGGTGCAGTATGGACAAGGATTTTAGCGGGCAAAGTAAAAGGCTATGGAAATATTGATGATTCCACTCCTGAGTTTGCGATTGCCCTATTTAAGGAATATCGGAATCAGGGAATCGGAACCCAACTGATGAAAGCAATGATTCTGCATTTACAGGAGAAAGGGTATAAGCAAACGTCATTAAGCGTAGCAAAGAATAATTACGCTTTTAAGATGTATAAAAAGTTAGGATTTAAAATCATCGCCGAGCAGGAGCACGACTACTTAATGGTGCTTCAATTAAAATAACCGGAATCATAAAAACAGACCCGAATCAACGTTTTGAAACGTAAATTCTGGTCTTTTTCTCTGTTTTTATAAAAATAATCTTTCGGCGCGATAGATTTCCATCCCCGCAATACGAATATACAAGTGAACGCGTTATTAACGCAGGGAACGGCGAAAAAGGAGATGATCCATTGCATCAAAAAACGGTGAACGAAACAAATTTCATCCGGCTGCTGGAAAAAAAGGACGAGCGCGCGCTTGATTACGTAATCGACACCTACGGCGGCCTGATCAAGGCGATCGTTCATAAGCATCTTTACAGCTTCCCCGATAAATGCGGCGAATGCATGAACGATATCCTGCTGGCTGTCTGGACGGAAATCAGTCATTATAACCCGGAAAAATGCAGCTTTCCCGGCTGGCTTGCGGCCGTGAGCAAATACAAAGCGATCGACTGCAAACGCAGATATTACAAACAGCTGACGGAAGCCCCTCTGCCGGAGGAAGAAACCGACACGCGGGGAAACCCGGAGGAAAGCGTTCTGGAACAGGAAATCAGCGAGGAAACGCAGAGCCTGCTGCAGTACCTTTCCGAAGAGGACCGCAGATTATTCTGGGACTGCTACGTGAAAGAGGAACCCATGGAGTCCCTTGCCAGAGAACGCAACACCAATGTATCCGCTTTATACAACCGGTTATCCCGCGACAAAAAGAAACTGAGACAATGCAGGGAGGTAATCAGCAATGAAAAATATTTATGACATTCTTAACAATACAAAAGTCCGCGCCGAGGATTACGAAGCTATGGAACTGAACGATCTGGAAAAGGCAGGAATGAAACAGGGCATCCGCCGCGCGGCAAACGCCAAAAAGAAATCCATCACCCGCTGGGCTGCCGCTGCCGCCTGTATGGTATGCGTCATCGGCTTCTCACAGACCGCGTACGCAAAGGAAGCCCTCAACAATATTTTGCAGTCCATTTCCATCGGCCACAGTACCGTTATACAGGTAGACCCTACCGCCGGACAGCCGGACACGGTAAAATATTACGACAAAGACGGAAAACCGATCAACCCTAACGAAATCAAGGGCAAAACTGATCTTTACGACGCCAACGGCAATAAAGTTGCAACTGTCTCCGGCGGAAAGGACACGGATGCAGCGGATAAGAACTGCGTTACGGAAAAAGACCTGAACAAGGCGGCAGCACAGCTCAGCTTTAAGCTCCAGACTCCGAAAAATATTCCCGCCGGCTACACCTTTGACCATTCCAAATTGTATAAGAGCGAAAACGGAACAGTAAGCGGAGATTATGTTGATCTCTACTATAAGAACGGAGACAGCAAGATATCCATTCAGGAGCGCCGGATCACAAACGATACCGCCTTTACTTTTGCAACCGACGGCACTGTTGAAGAAGCCATCGTAAATGGGCATAAGGCTGCAATAGCAGACGGTCATTCGATTGATTGGGAACAGAATGGCGTAAGCGTTGGCATCGTTGCAAAATCGCTGAGCCGTGACGAACTGCTCGCCTTTGCAAAATCGTTCCAGTAAGATTGCGGCACATTTGTACCAACCATCACAGCTCTTCTTCCTACTCTTCCATATAGAAACGTCCCCAGCCGCTAAATTGTGGCTGGGGATATCTATTATACTATTTTCCCGCCGTGGAAATAGCATTCAAATACTTTGCAGGCATTGTAATAAATCTCTTCCCTGCCCTGAAACCAATTAAAGCTGCCGTTTACCGTACAGTAATAGGTATAGCCTCCGCTTTGGTACAGCGCCGGGCCGCGGTATGGCGACTCTCTGGGGACCAGCAGCAGGGCTTCTTTTAAAAAATCTCCCGAAAAATTCTCATCCAGCACCCTGCCCGAATAATTCATCGCCCAGACCGGAATGTCCCCCGACCAGACGGCTTCCTCACCCGAAAAGATTTCTCCGCCCAGATACGTATCCAGATACGTATATTGCGGATTTTTATAAATCAGATCATGTGAATTCGGCCTTGAGGAGCGGCTTTCTTCCATCCCCCTGCCCGCGTAGGTTTTTTTCTTCGCTTCGCACAAAAAATCGATCATCTGCTCTGTATCCCGGTCTCCCCCGACCCCAATTTTTTTTGCGCACTCTCCGCTGTTTTTCACCATACTGTCTATGGTAACCTTAAAGATTTCGCTCAGACCCACCAGATTTTCAATATCCGGACACGCCTGCCCTGATTCCCATTTTGCGACCGCCTGCCTTGATACATTTAGCAGCTCCGCGATGTCTTCCTGTGAATAATGCTTTTCTTTGCGCAGCACCTGCAGTTTTTCTTTCAATTCCATTCTTTTCACCTCATAGGAATTGTAAATCAAAATGCGGAAACAATCCATTAACCTATTTTTGCGTTTCTGACAACCATTGGTTGCTTTAGCCCGGCAGTACCTCCGCCCGACTTCCGCCGTCTGCGCCCTTTGAAACAACAATCTGCGCGGCAATACGCGTTTTGAGTTCGCTCACGTGCGAAATAATCCCAATGGTGCGTCCGGTCTGCTGTATCTGCAGCAGGGCTCTCATCGCGGTATCCAGCGTTTCCTGATCCAGAGAGCCGAAGCCCTCGTCGATAAAGATGGAATCCAGATGCACGCTTCCGGAATAGTTCTGCACCACGTCCGAAAGGCCGAACGCAAGCGAAAGCGAGGCAAGGAACAGTTCGCCGCCGGAAAGCGTTTCCACCGCGCGGACGCCGCCGCTGTACGCGTCAAACACCTGCAGGTCAAGCCCGCCGAGCGCGTTGCCGCCGGAGGCTCCGGTGACGCGGCTCAGCCGGTAGCGGCCATTGCTCAGGGTGGAAAAGGTAATATTCGCGCAGGACAGGATATCGTCCAGCATAATTCCCAGCACAAACTGATGGAGCGGAATTTTCAGGCCGGTTTTTCCGGCAAGCATCGCCGCCAGCCGGCTGGTGCGCGAGTACCGCTCCTCCAGACTGCTCCCCTCTTTGACCAGCTCCGCCAGCTTTTCCAGCGATTTCCTCACGGAATCCGCGCGCTGCAGCAGACTTCCCACAAGCTTCGCCGTTTCGCTGCTCTTTTGCTGCGCTTCGGCCAGCAGCTGTTTTGCCAAGGCAATGTCCGGCTTTTCCGCATCAAGCAGTTCCTGTTCCAGCTGTGCAAGCTGTTCCTGCTTTGACCGGCACGCCGCCGCATACTCGTTGATTTCCTGCTCAAGCGCGGCTTCCTCCGGCGCCGTAAAGACTATTTTGGAAAACTCCGTATCCGGTTCTAGGTTTGCGGCGGCAGCCTCCGCTTCGAGCCTTGCTTTGGCTTCACCTACGGCCTGCGCCGATTCCCCGCAGGCTTTCTCCGCCGCCTGCGCGGCTGCTCCGGCGGCTGCCAGAGCACTCTGCGCCGCGGAAATCCGCTGCTCGATCTGATTTGCCCGCCGGGTTTCCCGGTCGATACCGGCCTGAACCGATTTGATTTCTTCTTCAATCCGGTCAGCGTCGTCATATTCGCCCAGACTCGTACGCAGTTCCTTTTCCGCGGACTGCAGGGACGCCTGTTCCCTTTCAAGCCCGGCGGTCTGCGCCTTCCCCTCCTCGGATGTCTGCTGTTCCCGCCGCTGGATCTCTTCCAGCTCTTTCAGCCGTTTCTCGTATTTCTTCAGCGCTTCGCCGGACTGCTTTGCCGCTTCCAGCTCCGCCTGTGCGGCCTGCAGGCGCTCGCTTGGCTCTGCGGGCGCCGGGTGATGCACCGAACCGCACACCGGGCAGGGCTTCCCCTCCGTAAGTCCGGCTGCCAGCGCGGCGGCTTTGTCCTGATTCATGATTTTCTGAATTTCTTCCACAAGCTGCGGAATGCGGAGGGCTTCCTCCTGCGCTTTCGCCGCGTATTCCTGCCCCTTTTTATAGCGTTCCTGTGCGTCTTTCAGCTTGGCGGCAAGCTGCTCCTGGTGGGCATTCTGCGCCTTGAGCCGTTGCTCTGCCGCCGACAAATCCAACCGGATTTTCTTCAGACGCTGCGCGCCGCCCCGCGCGGAATCCAGTTTACTCAATGTCTGTGCCAGTGAAGTCGCCGTTTCCCTGCCAGCTTTTGCCGCGGGGGCCTGTCCGTCCGCCGTCTCCTGTTCCGCTTGAGCCCGCACTTTTTCCTGCCGCGCGGCATCCAGCTCGCACACCTTTGCCGCGCAGTCCTTCTGCGCGGCCTGATACGCGGTATAATACGGGATCACATTGCGGGCAAGGCGGCTTAAATGTAGGCTGTCTTGTTTCTGTGCAATCTCTTCCCTCTTTTTGCCGAGGGATTCCAGCTCGCCCCGGAGCGTATCCCGGTTCTGAAATTTCTGATCCAGTGTGAGCGCGGCATTGTACCGCGTATTGCGCTGTTCCAGCTCCTTTTCCAGCAATGTCAGCTCCGTTTTTGCCGTCTCAAGCTGTTTTTCGGTTAAACCGCACTTCTCCTCAAGCCGCTCAAAGGTTTCGGCCTCCTCGCGTTCAAGGATCATATTCTTTGAAGCCGTGATTTCGTCCGCCTCCTGCCGGAGGTCTTCCGCCATCTTTTTTAATACAAGCGTAACCTGCGCCCAGCGTTCCGTGGAAAACAGCGTCTGGAACATCTGCGCTTTGTCGCGCGAGCTGGCGAGCAGGAGCTTTAAAAAGTCGCCCTGCGGCAGCACCATGACCTGTGAAAACTGCTCACAGTCCAGTCCTAAGAGCTTTTCCGCCTGTTCGCGGACTTTGGTTTCCGTATTGGGCAGGTCGTAGCGCTCCCATTCGGAACCGGCCAAGCGGTAGCAGTTATGCTCCTCTTTGAGTTTCATCGCGCCGGTTCCCCTTGCGGCATACCGCTTCTGGGAACGGGTAAAGCGATATGTATCGCTGCCGAGCGAAAAGGTGAAGTCCACCAGCGTTTCCGCTTCCTGCGGCGCCGCGGCACAGATCATGCTTTCCCAGCTGCGGCGCCCGCCGGTGGCCTTGCAGTAAAGCGCGAAGCACATGGCGTCCAGTATGGTCGTTTTTCCGCCGCCCGTAGCGCCGGTGATCAGAAAAATCGGATTTTTCCCCAGCTTGGTAAAATCAACAACCGTACGGCTAAGGTAGCAGCCAAAGGCCTGCATGGTTATCTGAATCGGCTTCATGGTTCAATCACTTCCCTGCATTTATACTAATCTTTCATTGAAACGATAAAATAAATTCCGGGGGAACTTTTTGTCCTGCAAGGCGGAGGACGAAGACGGGCTGGCGCCCGTCGAGCAATGCAGCAGGGCGGAAAGTAATCTGGAATTTATCATTGGGTTATTGGAAGATTCGTATCATTCATTGCCTTTAAAAACAGCGCACGGTCAGCCTCGTCCGTTTCCGCACCGCAGATTTGGCTCAAAAACTGTTCAAAGACATAGACGTCGTCCGTCTTTCGCTTCATAAACTGGTCGCGCAGACCGTCCCGCGTCCCGTCGCCGCCCGCAGAAAGCCATCCGCTGCTCAGGCCGAGAAGGTTGGGATAATATGGCCTCAATTTATCCATAGGCATATAGACCGGTGCGTCATCCGCTAAATTGGCATAGAGATAATCTTCGCTCGGGTACTTCCTGCCCTGCTCCAGAAGGTCGTTGAACAGACCGGAGACTACGCGCAGGTCGTGGAGCGGCGGCGCGCTATATTCCGTAATTTCCGTATGTCCCTTATGGATATCCAGTACGGTAAAAGACTTTCTCTGCCCCGCCTCGTCAAACGAATATTTCAGCGGAGACCCACAATAGCGGCCGTTCTTTCCCGCCCGCTGCGGCCCGTGCAGATGCCCCAGCGCCACATAGTCAAAGCCTTCGAACACCGAGGGATTCACCTCGGAACTGCCGCCCACAAACGTAGGACTTTCCGAAGAGGAAAGCGTACCGCCCATCACAAAGCAATGCGATACAAGGATATTGATCGCATTCGGGTCAAGCTGTTCTTTTATCCGGCCGAGCAGGGCGGCGTAAGCCTCCTGAAAGCCTTTTATCCCGTCGTCACACAGAGCCTGCCGCACCGCGGCGGGCTCACAGTAGGGCAGCAGATAGACATGGGCGGTTTCGCCGCCCGCCGTAATCACCGCCGGACAGGACAAATCACCGATGCTGCTTCCGATATAAATCCCGCTCTGCCGAAGCAGACCGGTGCCCACCGCAATGCGTTCGGCGCCGTCATGGTTGCCCGAAATCATCGCGAGCGGGATATGCAAGGCGCTCATTTCACTCAGGAAGCCGTCAAACAGCCGAATCGCTTCCACCGGGGCGATCTGCCGGTCGAACAAATCTCCCGCGACGATGACAAGGTCGGGCCGCTCCGAGCGGACCGCCGGAAGGAATACCTCCCGGATAAAATGCTCCTGATCGGGCAGAAGCGAACGCCCGTAGATCATTTTTCCGAGGTGCCAGTCCGAAGTATGGAAGACCTTCATACCCTGTACCTTTTCTGCTGCGGCATTTCCACCGGCAGAATATCGTTGAATACGGCGAAATTCTTGGCAGTGATCTTGCGGTCCATATGCATCGAACCGAAGAACCAGAGCTGGAACTGCACCTGTTTGCTGATCTGTTCAAAATACGCGTCGAGCTGGTTGGTGTTTTCAACCGGCCCCAGGCCGTGCGACATCACCCGCGGAGCGGGCTGGTGGGTAATGATATAATCCACGTTCATATCGGCTCCGCGCAGGTTATTGACGCCCGTGCGCATCTCCTCCATGTTCGGCATTTCGCGCTCCCACCAGGTTCCGGCTTCCATACGCATCTGCTTTTCGGGGCTTTCCCCTCCGCCGAAAGCAAAGATTTTCTTTCCCTCTATGGTATAGACCTGCCCGCGCATCAGATGGTACAGGTTCCCGCTGATCTGCTGCACCTGCCCCCCGTTCCATTCGGTTACAGGGTATTCGTCCAGCAGGTTGAAATTCTCATGCGTTCCGTCCACAAACAGGATCTGATATTTCTTTTTTCCCAGTTTTTGAAGAATTTTTTCTTCCGCACTGCCGCCGCTCCAGATAAACCCAAAATCGCCGCATACAATAAGGGTATCGCCCTTTTTCAGTTTTCGCGCCTTTGCGGAGTCAAAGCGGCACATTTCCCCGTGCGTATCTCCGGTTATGTAAATCACTTTTATGCCCCCATATGTTATAGAATTTTAAACAATTCCAAACTTCCCTTTATCTTTTCCCTATTTGCTGTTATACTTTATAAGCAGCAATAAGCTTACATTTCTTTCTTATCATATCACATTGGAGGCAAAAGTTCCATGATTAAAAAATCCCTTGCGTGGCTGGGAATCCTTACGGCGCTCTGCGTTTTGTTCACTTCCGTCACGGCCGGCGCCGCGGCGTTTAATATTGATTTCGACACCTATTCCGCAGCGATTGAACTGGTCAATCTGGATACCAACACCGTCGTTTACCAGAAGGACGACACTGTCCGCCGGGAGCCGGCTTCCACAACCAAGATCATGACATACATTGTGGTCAGCGAACATATCAAGGATCTGGACGGTACAAAAATCACGGTAAGCAAAGAGATCGTAGACAAGCTTCTGGGTACAGGCAGTTCCCTTTCCGGAATCAAGCAAAACGATCAGCTTACCGCCATGCAGCTTTTAAACTGTATGCTGGTGCCGAGCGGAAACGACGCGGCGCTGGTGCTCGCGGATTATGTAGGCGGAGGCGACGTGGACGCTTTTGTCGATATGATGAACAAAAAAGCGCAGGAGCTCGGCTGCACCGGAACCCATTTTGCGAACCCGCACGGCCTGCATGACGAAAACCACTATACAACGGCGGCCGACCTTGCAAAAATCGCGAAATATGCGATGAGTTTGCCGCATTTCACCGATATTTCCTCGCAGACGCGTTATACCTATAAGCCGGTCGGCGGCCCGGACGCGGGCAAGACAAGGATTCTTTCCACCACCAACTATCTGATCGACAAGAACGCGCTGGGCGGCAAATATTTCTACACCTACGCAAAGGGAATTAAAACCGGGCACCACGACCAGTCCGGCTATTGTCTGGTTTCCTCCGCTACCGCCGACGGCTACACATACCTGTGCGTTGCGCTCGGTTCTCCGGATATTGACAAAAACGGCAAGGAAATCAGTACACGCGGAGAAATGATTGACTCCAAAAACCTTTACAAGTGGGCGTTCCTCAACCTTGAACTCAAGCCTATCATCAACGGCACGGACGCGGTGGGTGAAATCAAGCTGAACAACGCCTGGAACAAGGATAAGCTGCTTCTGGTAGCCGAAAAAAATTACACCGCAATCCTGCCCAAAAAGGTTTCGGCAAGCAGTGTGATCATTACGCCCCATGTTCCGAAAAGCATTGAAGCGCCGGTCAAGAAGGGACAGGTCATCGGTACGGCAACTCTCAGCTACGCCGGGCAGCAGCTGACGACCATCAATCTGGTTGCTTCCGAAAGTGTGGAGCGCAGCGAGCTTCTGCGTTCGGCAAACCTGGTCAAAGCGATTTTCACCTCGGCCTGGTTTATCGCAATCGTGGGAATCATCATTGCACTGGTGATTATTTACATCATTCTGGCGCTGATTTACAACCGCAAGAAGAAGAACCTGAGAAAGGTAAAAAAATATAGGAGAATGTAATCTGACAAGGCGGTGCATCCGTTATGTATTATGAACAGGATTGGGTCATGCAGCAGATTGAAATGCTTGCGCAGTTTATCGCACGGACTGTCTTCCATAAGGATTATATCGAATACGAGATTCCGGACGAGGCAAATCTTTCTCCGTCGGACCTGCTGTATAAGCAGCTGGCCCGGCTGCTGCAGAGCGGTAAAATCTGCGAGGCGGAAGACCTCCTGTTTGAAAATCTCGATACGGAAAACCTGGAATACCTGCGGCTGGCAGTGGATTTCTATCAAAACGTCAATGACCTGAGCGACACGGAGCTGGAGGCGCACAACTTTTCCCGGCAGGAAGTT
>JAEWUH010000017.1 GCA_023397245.1 Bacillota bacterium
ATCTGGATTATTACAACAACCGCCGTATCAAAGCAAAACTGAAGGGCTTGCCGCCCGCTTTACACAGGCAACAAACCCTTTCGGTTGCTTAATTTAAAATATCGTCTAACTTTTGGGGGTCAATTCACCGCGCTGCCTCCGGGATTTTTTCCGCACAGAAACCGGTTAAATATCAATGCCCAAAAGCCCCAAGGTTAGCAGGACGCCGGCCGCCAGTGTTACGGAATAGTAATACAGCCAGGGCATCCGCATGCGGTATAAAAAGTAAACCGTTCCGCCGTAAATCAGAACAGATATGCCGTACATTACAGCCGGCCATTGGGAAAAGAACATTCCAACGGCAGCAAAGGTAACCGCAGCCGGCACCGTCAGATAAGCCGCTTTAAAAATAGTTTTCAGGTTCGAACGGAGCACCGGCCAGGTCATGGCTACTCCTCCGGTTTTCTGTTGATACTATTCTATTCCGATTTCAACGGTTTAAACTTCGAAGCGAGCCATCCGCTTATTTACCGCCCTATCTGCTTTGCCTGATTTCCGGATACCGTGCGGACAATCAGGCGCACCAGCGGGCCGGCAACGAATATCTGCCAGCAGAACGCCATCGGGAAGTTTACTGCCACGGTCTGCACCCATTTGGCGGCAGTCTGCGCGGTAAAGCCGCCTTTGAATGCAATCGCCGCTACAAGGCTCATCATAGGGCACATCATACATACCGTCATGATCTGAATCGTCAGTATCACCGCAAAGGGTCTGTCGTTTTGCGGATCAACCAGCCGAAAAGCCAGCTTTCGCGCCAACGGTCCCCCTATTAAGGTTTCCAGTGCAATCACGATCATCATCAGCACCGCCAGTTCGCCGACCGGCAGCAGGAAAAGCTCGTTGGTCATCCCTTTGTTAAGAACAGCACGGTTGTAGACTTCCATTCCGTAAACCATGAAAAAAGACATTAAAATTGAGAACAGAATTTTTTGGCTTTTTGTTTTTGGCATGGTTGTTCCTCCTGAAATTGCGCGTGTTTGGCAGCAAAATTCATGCTGACATAGGAATGCCGCAATATGATTTTCGGGCAATAAAAAACGCGTAAATCCATTATCTGGACTTACGCGTCAACGCCGCTCGATGGCTTAATTATAACATATTCCGGCTTCGCAAACAAGTGACTTTCCCTATCAGAGTCAATATTCCGGCCGAACAGCGGAGGACGAAAAACGCACATTAAAATCCGCCTGTGCTCTTGATCAGTCGTGAATTTGTTATCTGAGCAAATGGCCGCCCCGGTGCATATCATGGTAGGGAGGAGATGATCTTCTATGCCAATATTCCCACCGATTTGGTGGCCTCCGCACAGGCGCTGCCCGCCGTGCCCTCCGTGTCCGCCACCGCGCCCATGCCCTCCGCCGCGTCCATGCCCGCCTTGCCCTCCGCCGCGCCCATGTCCGCCATGCCCCCCGGGGCCGCCATTCCCGCCCGGCAGACCAAGGTGAAACTTATCGTATTCTGCGGCTTCTGCTCTTCGGCAGGGCCGCTTTTTTCTGCCCGGGTTAACCGAATTTTGCGAATCACATAAAATAGTTCGGGAGGTGTTACTTTGTATTTAGAACCGCAATTCATTCAACTTCAAAATATGTTAAAAAACCCGCCGGCCGCCCACGCCGCCATAAAAGGCAGCCCGCAATTTCCCAATATCAACGGTATGGTTTTCTTTTATCCGTTAACGAACGGCACGCTGGTAACGGCACAGATAAACGGTCTTCCGCAGGGCACAGGCAGATGCCCTGCGGATATATTCGGGTTCCATATTCATGAGGGAAATTACTGCACCGGGAATGCGCAGGACCCCTTTGCCAACACGGGGGCGCACTATAACCCCAGAGTATGCCCGCATCCCGCACACGCAGGCGATCTTCCGCCTTTGTTCGGAAATCACGGATACGCTTTTATGGCATTTATCACAGACCGGTTCTCCGTTCAGGAAATCATAGGCCGAACGGTTATCATTCATTCGGCACCCGATGATTTTACAACCCAGCCATCCGGAAATTCCGGTGTCAAAATAGCCTGCGGTCAAATCATGCAAAATTCCGAATAACCCGGTCAGGGAGTGGGTAGCTTTCCCTGCATCGGAGTTCTCCCTGCAACGTTTCCATAAAGCAAAGAACACCCCGCAAAGGGTGTTCTTTGCTTTGCGGAGACGTTGTTAATCGTCCAATCCTTTTCCATCGAAAATTTTGGGCACACACTTCTCAACCCTTGACTCTCGGGTTTTGGATTGTTTTGGTTGAGAAAAATAAAAAATATATGCTCTTTGCCGTCCCGGCGTCAAGGCTTCAAAAGCAGTTTTCAAGGCAGGAATTTCATCTAATTTCTTCTGAAATTCTTCGGGAACAATGAAATCCGCAGTTGTCTTTTTAGCCACTTGCAACCCGGATTTTTCCGCTTCAATCGCTTCATAAATATATGCTTTTATAATGGGTTCCATATCAAGTATCTGTTGAACGCCGGTAAAACGGATTTGGCGGCCCTACTGTACATTCTCAGTCTGGCGGATCAGAATGCCGTTAGGGTCTTTTAACAAAGCACCTTTATGAAACAGAAGCGCACAGTATTCTTTAAATCCATGAATTAAAACTATGTTTTTATTCTCAAACGTGTAACAGGGGTGCATCCACTTAAATTCTTCAGTCAGCCCGCAGTCAAGAGCAATTATCCTCAATTTCTCATATTCTTCCCGCCACTGTTTGGCTTTGCATAAAAACTCATCAACCTTAGGATTCATTTTTCTGTCAGTCATCCGGAACACCTCCCCCATTCTCCAATCCTTCAAGCTGCCCGCATCTTAGCAGAGAAGCGTACGCCCGTAAATTACGAGCGCGCATAACCGCCTTTGGCCGCTGGAACTTGTTATTCCTTTAAAGCTGTAAACATCCAGTTAATACCAAACTTATCTTGTAAAGATCCGTGCAAAGCTGCGAAAAAGGATGGAGCTAACTCCATATATACTCTGCCGTCCTGCTGGAGAAGGTCCCAGGCTCTTTGAACAAAATCCGTATCCTTGGTTGTAATTGAAACATACATGTTGGTTCCGCTTGTACCCTTTTCAGAACCGTCGGCACACATGAGCTCCGCACCGCAAATACTTAACCTTGCATGCAAAACAAGTTCCTTGTCCTCGTCCGGGATGGAGAAATTCGGATTTGCCGGCATATCTCCATATTTTCTAATCTCAATTACTTTAGCATCAAGGGCTTTTTCATAGATCTTGATAGCTTCTCCACAATTCCTGTTAAACAGCAGATAGTGACCTAACATTTTATATTCTCCTTTTTATAATAACTCTTCGGCATAATAATCCCGGACACAGCCTTTTTCTGCTGTAATATTCCGGAAACCGATTCTCTCTAACACCTTAGTAATTTCCGGTTTCCCTGCCCATAATTCATACACCGTTTTATTGAGGTCGAAAATATTATGTTTTCTCTTCCCTGCGCCGGAGTTCTCCCTGCAACGTGTCCATAAAGCAAAAAGAACACCCACAAAGGGTGTTCTTTTTTGCTTGGTGGAGACGAAGAGGATCGAACTCTCGACCTTAC
>JAEWUH010000168.1 GCA_023397245.1 Bacillota bacterium
CAAAATTACAGCGCATTTTCGAACTAAGGTGACCTCCGCACGTAGGCTCGCAATGGAAAATGACCAGTCTGTCAGCTACGCTGACCTTATCCGGGACGCGCTGGATTTCCGCAATTGGTTTGAATTCACTCTTTCTTTTCAAAGACGGGGTGAAAAGGAAAAAAATCTTACCAATTCCGAGTTCAATAAGTTCAGCGGAGGCGAGAAAGCAATGGCTATGTATGTTCCTCTCTTTGCTGCAATCTCCGCACAATATAAAAGAGCCAGCGTGGAATGCCCGTATGTCATCGCATTGGATGAAGCTTTTGCAGGTGTAGACGAAAAGAATATCGAGAGCATGTTTGCCCTTGTGGAGACACTAGGCTTTGGCTATATTATGAATTCACAGGCATTGTGGGGCTGTTATGCATCTGTTCCGCAATTGGAAATTGCGGATATGTACCGCCCGGCTAATTCTCAGGTAGTCACGATCCTTTTTTATCAGTGGGACGGTTACCAAAAAACACTTGACGAAGGTGCAATGCTTCTATGAGCCAAACGGACTGCGTTACCTATTTTCTCGAAAAATCGGGCTGGACCCGCCAGATGAATGAAATTTTAAAAAAGTACCAGTCTTACGGAAAGGCGTCTGGAACCGTTTCTCTTCCGGACGCGACAGCGGAGGAGTGCCGTGTAGCGGGCCTTTTCATGGGTAAAACATTTTATCCGCCCTTGCGATATCGACTTTTGAACTTCGAGCAGGCACTAAAGGCCAGCCGCTTTCAGGACACCTCACTCCCTGAACTGTTGGAGGGATATTTCGGTTGCCCGGTGCGCGTAAATAAAGAAGTGCACGAAGCCCGTCAAGAATGGATCAGAAACTTGTTTGAACAGGTGTATACGCAGGCGAAATCGGAAACGGCACAGAACTGGATACACCGTATGCTGGACTCAAAGGGTAACGGGTATTCGCTTTTTTTGAAGGCTGCCGACAAAGAGGAAGAAGCGGCATGTACCGCTTTAAAGCAGGCGTGTGGCGCACTTGATATTTTGGCGACTCAATCGCTTTCAGAACGACACCTGGCTGTTTTCAGCGCGGGAATAACCGCAAATCCGCACAGCTTTGATATGGACCGCCTTGCTGGCAAGTTGCTTTTATACGGGGTTTGCGATTGGAAGCAACGGGAATATCCCCACACTGCCGAGCAGCGGGCGGAAACCCTTTTTTTAGTCAATCTTTTCGCGGACGATATTTCCAGCTTTACCACGCAGTCCGGCCTTCTGCTTTACACGGAAGAAGGAGAACATCCCGCATTTCAAGCATTCCGTACCCGCAATGAAAGCGCTGTGCTGACACTTTCCAATCTGTCAACAATTGTTCGTGCGGCAAGTCCGACTGGGAAGATTTACATTGTTGAAAATCAAATGGTTTTTTCCCATCTGTGCGAGCAATCTCCACCGTCACATTCCCCTATTTTATGTACATCCGGACAGGTTAAAACCGCATCACTGATTCTGCTTGATCTATTGGCTGCCTCAGGCTGCATGATGTATTATTCCGGTGACTTTGACCCAGAAGGCCTACGCATAGCCGACCGGTTGGCATTACGTTATCCTGGACAATTCTTCTTTTGGCATTTGAACAAGGATGATTATTACCGTTCTTTGTCGGGGGAATCTATTTCTTCATCGCGACTCACAGAGCTAGACCAGTTGCGCTCGCCTAATTTGCAGGTAGTTTCTTCAGAAATCCGGAAAATCAGACGTGCAGGCTACCAGGAGCTGTTATTGGAACAACTTCTTAACGATCTCAAAAGCAATGGCTAGTAAGATTCTAATAGCTTTCAGGTGTCGGTTGAGGCTGGTCTTCAATCAGTCTGCGGAGTAGGGTATTGATGGTAACCTCAAGTTTATTGTTGTTCTTGACACCGAAAATAATGCTTGAATGGCCCTGACAGTCAAAATCAATCAAGACAGTATTGTATGTGTTGGATGGGGAAACCTGTACGCATTCTTTATTGCTCCTGTTCCTGCGTCCTATGTTCTTCGGTGGTTTTGTTGATTTTCTCACAGACTGAATATCGTGTGTATGACTTTAAATTTCATATTACGATAAAAGCATTGGGAGCTAACGTTCATAAAATCCCGTTAGCTCCTTGACTAATAATATTATAGCAAGTTATATTATGTTGCTCGGAAAATACAAATGAGAGCTTACATATCAAATCTATTGTGGGACCAATACCAAACTGCCGATAACAATTTCTTCCGCTGATTGCCGTAGGCTGTTAAGGTGTTTCGTTCGTTCCAGTGTGTCTTCGGTACCAGGCATCGGCTCCTTTTGGAGCATCTGCTGTGTAAGTGCTTCAATCTGTATTAATGCTTCCTTATTGACCCTGTGCATTTTCTCCATCAGAGTGCCATCCATTTTCATAGTCATAAACCGCGGCGGGTGGTTCTCTCGGAGATATTCCAGTGCCATCCTGCCGTACCGCCCCAGGGGGCAGTCGCTTTTCCTGTCATTGGGGATCTGAATATCCGGCAACATCGTGCCGTCCTTTTCAGTGTAGCTCAGTTCCACCAATGCTTTTTTCATAATTTTTAGTCCTTCCTATTAAAGTTTCAGCTGATAGCCACGTTATCTTTTCCTTCCGAACCGGCAATTCGGGGATGGTGAACAAAATATTCTCGCAGGGCTTCTTCAATTACCTGCTCCATTTCGCTCGGCTTGGTATTAGCAGAAAAATATTGAGAGTATGTTTTGTATTTTATTTTTACTGGCGGCGGCGTGGAGCTTTTGGGCTTCCTATTTTTCTCACCGGAAAGGATTTGAGTAGCAATCTCTTGGTTCATCCTACCGGAGTATTCGCGGAGCAGAGAAACCTTTTTCGGGGTAATCTTGTACTCATTTTCATCCAATACTTTTTCTAAAATTTTCTGCTCTGATTCGGCGAGATAGGATAACCCGACCGAAGAGATGAGGGTAATTTCACTGTTATCAAGACGTTGCTTCAAGGGCAAAATCAGCTTATCTACACGAAGATAACGAGCTACTGATCTTCCATTAAGCCCATATTCGAAACCGACAGTATCTCTACTTATCGACTTGTGGACATCGTGTCCATAAGTCGATTTTTCTTCGATGTATTACGGGTTTTCAAGCGCTTTGAGTTCCGCAATAATGTCGTTTCTTTTCCCTTGACTGAACATTTTTGAATACCGAAGCGCAAGCACTGCCGCCTTTTCCGAGGGAAGCATATCCGCAAACGAACGTTGCAGAACGTTCGTTTCCACGACATAAATCCATGCATCCTCATCTGAAAGATTTTCTTTTACGATACACGGAATTTCATTTCGTCCTGCGAGGCGGGAGGCGTTCAAACGATTATGGCCGGAAAGCATTTCGTATTCGCAACCACTTCCGTCCGGCTCAACTTTGCGGACAATGGCTGGAATGAGCACACCATTGGCTTTTACACTCTCCACCATATCATCCAATCGTTCCCCCGCATAGAGGTGGAACGGATGCTTCTGAAACATGTGAATTTTTTCAATAGGAAGGTCAGTAACGGCAGCAGAATTGCTTCCCGTTTCCTCTGAATGTTCTTGTTCGAGTGGTTGGTTTTGAATCTCGTCGGTGATCCGAAGTAAATCGTCAATGGATTTTATTTTCGGGTTAAGTTTGGGCTTTTGTCCCGGCATTAGGAAAGCACCTCCTTTGCAAGCTCCATGTAGGCCAGAGCTGCGGGAGATTTATTGTCGTATTCCATAACACTCAGACCAAGACCGTTGGCCTCTCCGACCTTGACCGTTGTGGGAATCCGGTTGTCGAATATTCTCATGCCACTGCGGTAAGCAGCATCTACTTGACTGCTGATTTCCTTATACAGATTGGTGCGCTTATCGCACATCGTGAACAGAATACCACCAAACTTTATTCTGGGATTCAGGCGACGTTTGATTTTTAGAATGGTTTTTGTCAGTTCCTGCAATCCCATGACTGCCAACAACTGCGGATTGACTGGAATCATGACTTCATCTGCCGCAGTCAGAGCGCTGATCGTCAACGTGCCGAGGGAAGGGCAGGTATCCACAAGAATGTAATCGTAGTCCCCGCGCAGGGATTCCAGCAGGTTAGCAAAAAGGTGTTCGCTTCCCATTTCCAGCCGTAGATTAGCCTCAATGACCGAAAGTTGAATGCTTGAGGGAATTAAATCCACCTTTCCGACTGTGCGAATAAAAGTTGCCTTTGGTGGAAGTTCTTTATCTTCAAGCAAAGTAGTCATGAGGGTTGCAGTCGTATGTTCCAGTTTTTCAGAATCGTCTACGCCGAAACAGGTGGTAAGACTGAACTGCGGATCAAAGTCTACAGCGAGAACCCGTTTTCCCAATTCTGCGAGGGAATAAGAAAGGTTTCGAACCGTGCTGGTTTTGCCGACGCCACCTTTTTGTGCGGCCACAACCAAAATTTTAGACATCACTCTAACCATCCCTTCAAATTTCAACCTGTAGCGTCTTTTTATATGTACTATAATGATTGCTGAGAACATAATCAACAATACATGTCTTTGGAATTAAATAAGTACGTCTTATCATGAAATGCCGCACAGAGTTCTCCTGTAAAAGCTTCCTTGCGGTTCCATTCCCAATACCACCAAGCATCTTTCGGAATTGATCAATTGTAACCAAGTCGGGATATGGGCGGAACAGGGTTTCATAATACTTTCTGTTTTTGATTTGCACAGTCATCGACTCCTAAATAAAATTTGTCAATGGCAGGTGATGGCTGTTTCAATTATGAATTTTATGTAGGACGTTAATTCAAATTTTACTCCCTCGCTATGGGAGCATCCCTTAAACATCCCTTAATTGTGCAAAATAAAATGCAAAACTCATCTTCTTAGAAATCGGGATACAGCCTGAGTTTTTTATATAAAAAAGCTGCAAACCCTGATTCTGGCTGGGTTTGCAGCGTCTCTATCTTCTTCTAGAAACTTCAAGATTCCGTTTAGTTGTCAATGGATGAATCGACTTAAAATCCCTCGGTGGCAACACCGTATCGGTTCAAGTCCGATCACCAGCACCAAAACAGGGAGTACTCCAGAGGGGTACTCCCTGTTTTCGCGTTGATGTGTACTAAATTGATGTACATATCGGGGCTTATTAAGATAAATGATTCAGTTCTTTTCCGCTGAACTGCTGGCGGAAGGCAGCGGCAGTTCAATTTTGTTTTTGCTGTGGTATTCTTTGGTTTCGCTGTCGCGAATCACCTCCGACTGGTTCTGGCGAAGCAGCATGGTGAGCGAATAAACATCCACCCAGATTTCGCTGTTGCACTCTTTCTGGCTTTCGTCAAAAACCAGCTGCAGACCAAAGTGCAGATGCGGCACGTTGATATTGTTGACATTCTCCTTCGTGCTGTAGCCCGTATGACCCACATAGCCGATCACATCGCCGGCCGTTACGGTCTTGCCCACCTCAAGGCCCGCGGCGTAGGGACGGTTTTGGCGGAGATGCGCGTAATAGTAATAGCGGCGTTTATCATTGCTGCGGATTCCGATGCGCCAGCCGCCGTACTGGTTCCAGCCGAGCGCCTCAACCACGCCGGATTCCACCGCGATGACCGGGGTTCCGGTCGCGGCCATCAGGTCGTGGCCAAGATGCTGCCGTTTAAAGCCGTAGGAGCGGCTTGAGCCGAAATCGTCGTAATCGTTATAGGGGAATGTCTTTGCGATCGGGGAAAAGCCGATCAGGCCGTACTTTTCTTCCCCGTTGACCTTGCAGGCGCCGACCAGACCGCCCAGCACCGCGGAATAGGCTTCATAATAATAGGAATAATGCTTCAGCCCGGAAGTCAGGCTCTCCATATCCTGCGTTTTCAGCTTGGTCATAAGGGCGTCTATGTCGCTGCTTTTATAGCGCGAAAAATCGCCGCCGTATCTTGTTGCAAGATACGCCAGAATCTGTATCCAGCTGATATTTCCGCCGCTTTTATGCGATTCCACATCGATTTTCATTGCTTTCTGCAGAGCAAGGTAAGGAACGTTGAATTCGACCCATTTGATATAGTCCCCCTTGCCCGCCTGTGTCTCAACGGGAACGGAAGCGCGGCTTCCGTTTGTGTAAATGCCGGCAGCGAAGATCGCCGCCGCAACGATGAGCAGCACCGCCATTACTTTTTTCATCTTCATAATACGATAAAACAAGCTATCACCCACTGTCTATTCATTATTATGATGATCAAATAAAAAATATGGCTGAAATTTCAGGAAGCGCCGATAAAATCAATCTGCCCTTTAAATATCATCGGCGTCCTGCGTGGGTGCGTCCCCGTCCTCTGCGGTTCCGGTGTAGCTCCCCAGCACATCCGACGGTATCTGCTTTTGATTCATCTCCGGCATAGTAGCCGCCATCGCGTTAATATTGTGTCCTGCTTCTTTCTTCGTTTCGTCTTTTTTAGAGAACATAAAAAAATCACCTCACGCATAGTATGGGCAGCGCGAGGCGAAATATAAGACAATATTAATGAAGGAATACCGCGGCAACCGTCTGAAACATAATTTTAATATCGCGATGGACGCTGATTTTTTTGATATACTCCAGATTCAGCGCCATTTTTGGCGGCAGAATCTGCTCCACATAAATCTGCTCGGGGTTTGAACCGGAATTCAGCAGCTTGTCTTCATCCTTGAAGGCAATGCTTGAGGTTGCGGTGATCCCGGGGCGGACAAGCAGGGTCGCCATATACTCCGGCGTGTACACATCCACGTATTTCCGTACTTCGGGCCGGGGGCCCACAAGGCTCATACTGCCGCCGAGCACATTCAGCAGCTGGGAGAATTCATCCAGCCTGCATTTACGGATAAAGCGGCCGACCCGCGTAACGCGGGGGTCCTCGCCCATCGTAAGGAGCGGGCCGATCCGGTCGGCATCCTGCACCATCGTGCGGAATTTAAAAATCTTAAAATCCCTGTTAAAGCGTCCTACCCGCACCTGACGGTAAAACACGGGGCCTCTGGAATCCAGCTTGATAGCAAGCGCCAGAAGCAGGAAAAACGGCGACAGAACCGCGAGTATCAGAAAGGAAGCCGCTATGTCAAACACCCGTTTTCCCAACATGGAAACCGGCCTTTGATTAAGCAGTTCCAAGTATTTTTGCGTATATTCATTTTTCATATCTTCCGGTAATTCCCGATAAGTCAATGTACTGTCCCCATTCGATGATTTATTATATTATTCCCTATTGCAATGAAAAAAATCAGTCCGGCCGTATCACTTTTTCCTTCTTTTTAAGTGTTATCCAGCCGAACGTAAAAACATTATAGCACAAGTTGTTCAATGTAACAATTTTTTCCGATATCGTATCCAAGTATATTTACATTTACCATTTAAAAATGATATAATTATTTATAAATTGGTTCGATTTCACAATTAAAGGGGATCTAAAAATGTATTATCTGGGTATTGATTTAGGCGGTACAAACATAGCCGTAGGCATAGTGGACGAAAATTATCAAATTATAGCAAAAGCAAAGGCAAAAACAAGGGTTCCTTGCCCGCCGGATGACCTGTGCGAGCAGCTTGCCTCAACCGCATTCGAAGCACTCCGCAAGGCAAACCTTACGGTAGACGACATTCCGTGGGTCGGCGTAGGAACGCCGGGAACCGTAAACCGCAGCACGGGCGTGGTGGAATTTGCAAACAATCTATATCTGAACAATTACCCCCTGCGCGATCTTCTTGAGAAAAGAATGAATAAAAAAGTAATCGTGGAGAACGACGCAAACGCCGCGGCATACGGCGAATTCCAGGCCGGCGCTCTGAAGGGCGTGACGAACGGCCTTGCCATTACGCTGGGAACGGGGATCGGCAGCGGAATTATCATCGACGGTAAAATTTACGCCGGAACCAATTTTGCGGCCGGCGAAATGGGACATACCGTTATCGTCTATAACGGGCGCCAATGCACCTGCGGGCGCAAAGGCTGCTGGGAAACTTATGCCTCCGCAACGGGCCTGATTGCTTCCACAAAGGAAGCCATGCAGAAAACAGGTGACCATGACAGCCCGATCTGGAAAAT
Organism: Bacillota bacterium; assembly: GCA_023397245.1. GTDB lineage: Bacteria > Bacillota > Clostridia > Oscillospirales > Acutalibacteraceae > DATAML01. The sequence goes on from JAEWUH010000168.1 coordinate 8,060, forward strand.
CGCGAACGGTGACCTGAACAACGTAAACGGAAGAACCGCGTTCGACGCGATGCGCGCAGGCGACCCGGTGGGCAAAGCGGTTGTGGACGAATACATTGCCTACCTCGGCTGCGGTCTGGCCAACTGCATCAACACCTTCCAGCCGGATATCCTGTGCATCGGCGGAGGTATCTGCAACGAGGGCGAAACCCTGCTGAAGCCTCTGCGCGAGTATCTTGCCCACGAGGTCTACACAATAAATACCACAAAGCAGACCAAACTCTGCACCGCGCAGCTCGGTAACGACGCAGGCATTATCGGCGCCGCGCTGATCGGCAAATAATTTTTAGGCAATACGAATGATTTTTTGAAAGCAGGGTTAACATTGAGCATTGAAAAAACGGTGTTCGGAAGAATGCCGGACGGCACTGCGGCAGAAAGCTACACGCTGAAGAATTCAAAGGGAATGACGGCGGAGCTGCTGACCTACGGCTGCCGTATCCGCAGGCTTCTTACGCCGGACCGGAACGGCACGCTGGGCGACGTTGTTCTGGGTTACGATACATTGGATGGTTATTTAACGCCAGGCGACGTTCAGGGCGCCGTAGTGGGACGTTTTGCGAACCGCATCGGCGGGGCAAAATTCATGATCGACAGCCAGACTTATACGCTCACGGCCAACGACGGGGCAAATGCACTGCACAGCGCGCCGGGCGGCTTTCAGGATAAAATCTGGAGGGTAAAGCGCAGCGACAACAGCGACGACGCTCCTTCCATTACCTTTGCCTACCTGAGCAGGGACGGGGAATGCGGTTTCCCGGGCAATCTGGACGTTACCGTCACCTATACTTTATCGACCGACAATGCCCTGATCATTGAATACGGCGCAAAAACCGATAAAGAAACGCCGGTAAACCTGACAAATCATACTTATTTCAATATAAGCGGCAATGCAGGCAAGGATATCCTATCCAGCACGATGCAGATCAACGCGGACTGCCTGACCGAGGTGGGCAGCGACCTGATCCCCACCGGCAAATTTATGTCTGTGGCGGGCACCCCCTATGATTTCAACACGGCAAAAACGATCGGTCAGGACATAAAGGCAAGCGACCCGCTGCTGAAAAGCTGCGGCGGCTACGACCATAACTTTGTAATCAAGGGCGGAGAAGGCATGAAAAAAGCCGGCGAGCTTTACGACCAGGCAAGCGGCAGGGCCATGCTGATTTTCACCGACCTGCCGGGGATGCAGGTCTACACCGCGAACAGCTTTCGTCCCGGCGCGGCGGGCAAGGGCGGCGTAAAGTTTCTTGCGCACCACGCAGTCTGCCTGGAAACGCAGTTCTACCCGGATTCCGTAAACAAACCGGAGTTCCCCTATTCGAATTTAAAGCCGGGCGAAGCCTTCCGCTCTACCACGATTTACAAATTTGAAGTGAGATAACCGGTGTTCGTTTAACAAAAGCTGTATAAATTGAATGAAAACCAAGCCCGTAAGAGCGTTTTTCAACGCTTTTCCGGGCTATCTTTTTGTCTTCCGCTCTGATGCCAAACTCATTTTGCGGAATATTTTATGCCTTTGCCCCGCGGAATTATTTTATTAAGGAAATCCTCATTTTCGGCAAAATAAATAAATTGCTTCCATGCATTTACTGTATTTTCTTAAGAATTAGGGTTGTATTCTTAAATAAAGTATGTTATTATTTTCTCAAGTTGTTTGGCAATGAGGCCAATAACCGCTGTGATACCATAGCGGTTATTGGCCTTTTTTATGTTTAAATGGGAAAAAGCGCTGTTCCGTTCAAACATAACATAGGCGATATGTAAATACTCATCCTTCTTCGTTTCAAGGAAAGATGAGTATAAATTAGGAGGATGTTTTAATGGTTAATCAAGGTGATACTGCCTGGATGTTGATCAGCTCGGCGCTGGTGCTTTTAATGACGCCGGCCCTGGCATTATTTTACTCCGGCCTTACGAAACGTAAAAACTCGGTCAATACGATTATGTCCTGTGCCTTTGCTCTTGGCCTTTCTTCCATTCTTTGGGTTTTGGTTGGATTCTCGCTTTCCTTTAGCGGCGATCTCGGCGGAGTGATTGGGAACCTGAACTGGTTCGGCATGAACTTTGACGGATTCAAGGATATGACGCTTCCCTACCCCAACACAATGCTGTTCGCAATCTTCCAGATGATGTTCGCGATTATCACCCCGGCCCTGATTACCGGCTCCATCGTGGAAAGGATGCGTTTTTCTTCCCTTTTCATTTTCGTGGCCGTATGGTCACTGATTGTTTATTACCCGATGGCCCACATGGTCTGGGGCGGCGGTTTTCTGATGCAGATCGGCTCCGTTGATTTTGCGGGCGGCAATGTCGTACATATCACTTCCGGCGTCAGCGCGCTGGTTCTCTCCATTGTTCTGGGGAAACGCAAGCACTACGGAAGGATTTCCTATCATCCGCACAATGTCCCCATGGTGTTTGTGGGCGCTTCCCTGCTCTGGTTCGGCTGGTTCGGCTTTAACGGCGGCAGCGCGTTCGGAGCGAACGGGCTGGCAGTCCACGCCTTCCTTACAACAAATACTTCCGCGGCATCTGCCCTGCTTTCCTGGATGCTGATTGAAAAGCTGACAAACGGCAAGCCCACCCTTGTAGGCCTTTCCACCGGTATGGTCATCGGCCTTGTTGCAATCACCCCGGGCGCGGGCTTCGTACCGATATGGGCGGCCATTGTGATCGGCGCGCTGGCAAGCCCGATTTCCTACTTCTTTATTTCGGTGATTAAAAACAAATTCGGCTACGACGACGCGCTTGACGTTTTCGGATGTCACGGCATCGGCGGAATCTGGGGCGGTCTGGCAACCGGCATCTTCACCAACACCGCCGTCAATTCCTCCGCAAAATGGAACGGCCTGATCTACGGCGATTTCAACCTGTTTGCACGCCAGTTGGCGGCAATCGGCGTGGCGATTGCCTTTGCGGTTGTAGGCACGCTGATCGCGGCCGGAGTTGCAAAGCTGGTTACCAAGGACATCCGGGTACCGTTCAAGGATGAAGAAATCGGCCTGGATATCTCCGAACACGGCGAATCCGCTTATCCTGCCTTTAACGGCATGGACTGATCTACAGGTGAATGATACTATTTGTGATTAGGAGAAGCAGAAATGAAAAAGATTGAAGCTATTATAAGGCCGGAGCAGATTGCGGACATCAAAGAAAACCTGAAAACTCTGGATCTGAACGGCATCAGCATTACGCAGATCATGGGTTCCGGCTGCCAGAAGGGCTGGACGGAATTCATCCGCGGCTCGGAAGTAGATTACAATTTCCTCCCCAAGATAAAAATCGAACTGGTCGTTTCGGACGAACAGATGGAAGACGTAATTGAAACCATTATTTCCACCGCACAGACCGGCGAAATCGGGGACGGGAAAATCTTTATCTCCGAAATTCAGGACGCAATCCGCATCCGCACCGGCGAGCGCGGAATTGCCGCTCTTAAATAACTCTGTAAATACGGTTTGAAATTGATATGCCAAAAGCTCCGATTCCCTCACAGGAAACCGGAGCTTTTGCATTTTAGGAGAGCTAACGTTTTTCGGGCTGATTTCAGGTTTTAATCAGAATCTCTTATCAGGCGATTGTAACAATGCACTGGCGGACGGCACTTTCATTCGGCATTCTTACATAAACGCCCGCGGCGCTGCCGGATTTTCCGATTGCCTGAACGCGGAAGTAGTAAGCGTTCCCGGATTTGCCGATATACTGCGGGTTTAAAACGCTGCCGTTTCCCACGGTAAAGAACGGGACGGCCTTGCTGGTGCTGAGAACCGTTACCTTAAACGTATAGGTATTCCCCTTCCGGATGGAAAACGGACGCGTGGTATCCGAAACGGCGGACGGGCCCGCTTTGGCGGTAAAGGAAGCGACTTCATTGTTGATCTTGGTCGTGATCGTCGCCGTTCCCTGCGCAATGCGGCTGATGCGGAGCAGGTAACCTCCGCTCACCCGTTTCACATAACTCACCGTCACGGCGGAAGGATTGCTGGAGGTGGCGGTCGGCGCTGTGAACAGGGTGGTTGTTTTCACCATATAGTAATAGGTGTTGTTATTGGTGAAGGTATAGGTGCCGGTAGTATCCAGTTTAAAGTTTGTAGCCGCTACGGGCGGCGCGATGCCAAGAGACACATACCAGTAATGCAGCTTTTCCGCGTATTTCTGCGCTGCGGAGTAATCGTAGCCCTTGATTCGGAATCCCCAGTTTGACACGGTCGGGTCGACATGGTTATAAATACCGTCAAACGCGTAGTCGGAAATCGAGGTAACGCTGGGCGGAATCGTAATGGTTTTCAAGCCGTAGCAGTCGTAAAACGCGTCGTCCTCAATTTTTGTAACGCTGTTGGGAACCACCAGGTTCGCCAGGGCATAGCACTCGGCAAAAGCCGCGGCGCGGATTGACGTTAAGCGGCTGGAAAGCGTAACATTGGTAAGCTTGTAGCATTGCCAAAAGGCGCTCTCCCCCAGATCGGTCACGCTGTTCGGAATGGTGATATTTTGTAAATTTTCGCAGTCATAGAACGCGAGTTTTCCGAAGGTTTTAACGCCGTCGGCAATCGTCATGCTGCTTAGCTGCGTGCAGCTTGCAAACGCCCCCTGACCGACATTTGCCACGCCGCCGGGGATGGACGCACTCTTTAGATTTGTGCAGTTAAAAAACGCGTCGTTTCCCAGTACGGTAAGATTTTTAGGCAGGGTTACCGCCGTTAAACCGGTAAACGAAAACGCACTGTTTCCAATAGCGGTCAGGCTGGAAGGGAAGCTGACGGCGGTTAGGCCCTCGCTCGCGTAAAACGCCGCAAGACCGATTTCCGTTACACCCTCCGGTATAATCACCTGATAGGCTGACTGGTTGCGGTCAAAAATTCGGCTGCCGATTTTCTTAACGCCCTGCGGAATTGTAACGGTGCCGGTGAGGGCTCCCTTGAATCCGAGCAGGACGCCGTTGAGCACGACAAAATCGGAGGGATAATCCTGATACCATTTTGTGCCGTCAAATACGTGGGAACCGAAATCGGTCAAACCCGTTGACAGCGTAATGCTGTTCAGGGTGGAACAATTCTCGAACGCGCTGTCGCCCACCTTTACAACGCTGTCCGGCAAGGTGATACTGCTCAGATTGGTGCCGGAAAAAGCCTGACTGCCGATTTCCGTCAGTGTATTTGGAAGCGTAACGCTGCTCAGAGCGGACAGATAAAACGTATCCGGTTCAATTTTGGTGATGCTGTCCGGAATGGTAATCTGGGGCAGCTTGGAGCCGCAGAACGCCCCGATTGAAATACCCGTGAGAGTTGACGGCAAGGTAACGCCCGTCAGATCAGTGTACGCAAAGGCGTTTTTACCGATGCCTTTCACACCCTCCGGGATTGTCACTTCTACAAGGCCGCTGGAGTTAAACGCATTTTCCGGTATCGTTTCAAGCCGATTGGAGATCACCGCCTTGGTCAGGCTGGCGCAGCCGGTAAAGGTGTCGGTTCCCATCGAAGTCACGCTGTTTGGAATCACGATTTCCGTTAATTTACCGCATTGCTCGAACGCGGATTTGCCGATCGAGGTCAGCCCGTTCCCCAGTGTCACGCTCGTGAGGGAATCACACTGCCGAAACGCGAAATCCGCGATACTCGTCACGCTGTCCGGGATTGTTACCGAGGTCAGCTTTGAGCCCCAGAAGGCACTGTCTTCAATAGTCGTCACGCCCTCCGGTATCACGATACCGGTGATATTTGTCCGGTCAAACAGGCAGGACGCTATCCGGGTAAGATTTGCCGGGAGCTTTACCTCGCTGACGCCGGAGGTGGAAAAAGCGTATTCCCCGATGCTTGTCACGCTGTCCGGCAGGGTGACTTTCGTCAGCAGCTTATCGCTTTCAAAAGCTCTTTTCCCGATACCGGTCACGGAATTTCCAAAATCCACGTTCGTCAAATAGTAGCACAGCCCGAAAGCATAGTCCCCGATGCTTGTCACGCTGTCCGGTATTTTAATAGTTGTTATTCCGCTGTAGAAAAACGTATGATCCTTTATTTCCGTAACGCCGACCGGAATGGTCAAATTGGTCAGGCTGTCGCA
>JAEWUH010000188.1 GCA_023397245.1 Bacillota bacterium
TCCGTCCATTTCGGTTAAATTATCGTTTGCTTTATGAAATATGGCAGTTGAAGTTTCCTCTTTTTGCCCTGAACAATCTTCCATTTAAGCACCTCCCATCCCTTGGTTTTCTTTTGATTGTCACAAATTGTTACATTTTATTCTATAATACTCCGAATTATGACACAAATCAATACCTATAGTAATGATTAATTTATAACTATGGGATGAATATCATTGCTTTTAATAATTTTTAGGAGGAATTTAAATGGAAAAAGAGAAAGCCCAAATCATAGCAAAGACTGCAAACCGAATAAAGTTTCTTCGTAAAGAAAGAGGATTGAGTCAGGAGTCGCTCGCACTGGCATCAGGATTGAATATTGCTTATATCGGAAATATCGAAAGACGTTTAAAGTGTCCTACGATTGACACACTGAACAGAATCGCATCCGCGTTGAATGTATCGCTTTTGGAATTATTGTATTTTGACGAGCCGAAGGGAGACGTGCATAGTGAAGCGCTGAAAAAAATTGAATTTGCCATTAAGAATCTTTCCGACGGGGACGCGATGCGCATAGCGGGAATCGTAACTGAAATTGTAAGAATCAAAAGCTGACGGACAGCAAAATGGTTATTCCGGAGTCGGACTCCGGAATAACCATTTTATCGTTGAGAATTATGAATGATCCGTCAGGCAAATTCTGTGGAAATTTCCTTTTCACTGCCCGGAGGAGAATAGACGAACCGCTGTATTTTATTGCCCTCAAAAAAGTATTTCGGAGGGCTGGAACGGTAAGAGTAATCAAAGGTGTCGATGATCACAAGCTTCACCTTCATGCGTGCGGGAATGATGCTTTTTATGTATACGCTGGCCTGCTGGCCGGGAACCACGTCTTCTTTTGCCTCCGCAAGGCCGGCAAGATTCGGTGAAAGCTCCACGAAAATCCCATATGGCTCTACGGAACGGACAATTCCGGCGACGGTTTCCCCGACTGTAAACATGGCAACGTTTTCTTCCCATGTACCAAGCAGTTCCTTGTGGCTCAGGGTAATCCGGCCGTTTTCAACCGACTTGATTACAACCCTTATATCCATCCCTACCGTAAAGCGTTCACGGGGATGGTCGATACGGGAGACGGAAATTGCGTCAATCGGAAGCAGCGCGATGATACCGCAGCCGATGTCCGCAAAAGCGCCGTAGCTTTCAAGATGGGTTACCCGCGCGTTGATTACATCGCCCGGCGTAAGCCCCGCGATAAATTCCTTCATGCATTTTTCCTGCGCAGCCCTTCGGGACAGCACAGCGGTGAGACGTCCGTCCGCATCCTTCTGAAAGCCGGTTACAACAAAGCAGACGGGGCGGTTTACCCGGGAAATAATCGCAATATCGCGTACCGTGCCTTCTCGGATACCCAAAGCGCCTTCTTCGCGCGGAATTATACCTTTCATACAGCCTAAATCGATCAGCAAATTATGCGAGCTATCACAAACCAGCGCGCGTCCTTCCAAAATTTGTCCATCCCGGCAGGCGTCATTCAGCGCGGATATGTTCAGCACCGCCGCGCGGTTTTCAGGCGTATCAATCATCCAACCTTCAGGATAGTATTCAAACATTTTAGTACCTCCTTTTTGTGTTCGTTCATCTATATGCGTAAATTGCTGAGGTAATACTACATGTAAAAATTATTAATTTATCCCGTCCTTACTTGAATAATATTATTTTATATAATAAAATATAAACTATGTTTAATGAGAGGATGTTATCAAAGATGCAAAAAGGATTAAGATTTCTCAGTTTATTTATGATTTTATCCCTGGCAGCGGGCCTGACCGCCTGTTCAGGCGGCAGCTCGAGTTCCGCGGCGAGCTCCGCAGCCTCAGCCGCCGCTTCGTCTGCCGGTGCGCCGGCGGTTTCACAGGCGGCACAGGACAGCCGGGTGAGACCCTCGGACGGCAAAAAAATCGGTTACCAGCTGGAAAAGCCGCAAAGCGGGGAAGAAATCGCCGTTCTTACCACCAGCATGGGCGTGATCAAACTGCGTCTGTTTCCCGACGCGGCGCCGAAAACCGTTGAGAACTTTAAAGGCCTGATCCAAAAGGGTTACTACAACGGCCTTACCTTCCACCGCGTGATCAAAGATTTTATGATCCAGGGCGGCGATCCCAAGGGTGACGGCACGGGCGGCGAAAGTCTGTGGGGAAAGGAATTTGCCGATGAGTTCAATCTGAACCTGGTGAATATCCGCGGTTCCGTTTCCATGGCGAACTCGGGCAAGGACACCAACGGCAGCCAGTTCTTTATCAATCAGGCCGGCGCTTCCAAATTTTCCGGCTGGGACTATTACCAGCAGGGATACGCGGTTTATAAGCAGCAGCCGGACGCTTTTGTTCAACAATACGGCAGCTGGATCGATATGACCAAGGTAACCGACGATTATAAAAAGGTTTATACGGCAAACGGCGGCAATCCGACTCTGGACGGGGCGTACAGCGTGCTTCAGAAAGGCCATTCCGTATTCGCTCAGGTTTTTGAGGGGATGGACGTTGTGGACAAAATTGCCGCAACGGAGGTTGACGCAAGTAATAACAAGCCGGTTACTCCGGTCAAAATAACGAAAGCGGAAATTCAGAAGTATAAACCGTAAACGGCAGGAAAGCGCAAATTTAAGAAGATTCATAAATATCGTCAATCGCATTGACAATCCTATACGATTGACGATATAATTATATAATTGTTTGTTGCGCGGAAATAGATTAATGAAATATGATGGAGGGTAACTATGTCAGCGAAATTTATTTTTGTAACCGGCGGCGTCGTTTCCGGACTGGGAAAAGGAATCACTGCGGCATCCCTGGGAAGGCTGCTTAAGGCGCGGGGCTTGAGGATTACGATGCAGAAATTCGACCCCTACCTCAATGTTGATCCCGGAACCATGAACCCCTTTCAGCACGGAGAGGTTTTTGTTACCGACGACGGTGCTGAAACCGATCTTGACCTTGGTCACTATGAACGGTTTATAGACGAAAGCCTTACGCAGAACAGCAACGTAACTTCCGGCAGAGTCTATTGGAACGTCATCCAGAAGGAACGCAACGGGGATTACGACGGCGGTACGGTGCAGGTTATCCCTCACATTACAAATGAGATTAAAAGCCGTATTTATCAGGGAAAAGAAAACGTCGATGTGGCAATCGTCGAAGTCGGCGGCACGGTGGGCGATATTGAAAGCCAGCCGTTTCTGGAGGCAATCCGCCAGTTCGCAACCGAGGTTGGCCGCAGCAACTGTCTGTTTATCCATGTTACCCTTGTCCCGTATCTGACCTGCTCGCATGAGCATAAGTCAAAACCGACGCAGCACAGCGTAAAGGAACTGCTCTCAATCGGCATTCAGCCGGATATTATTGTGCTCCGTTCCGAGCTGCCGGTAGGTGACGATATCAAAAATAAGATCGCGCTGTTCTGCAATGTGGCGGAAAACTGTGTGATTCAGAACCTTGACCTTCCGCTTCTTTATCAGGTGCCCCTGGCGCTGAAAGAAGAACGCCTGGACGATATCGTGTGCAAACGCTTTGGGCTGGACACGCCCGGCGCCGACTTAAGCGACTGGATTACCATGGTAAATACTGCGATGGCTCTTTCGGAAAGTATCAATATAGCGCTTGTGGGAAAATATGTTGAACTGCATGACGCGTATCTCAGCGTTGCGGAAGCGCTCACGCACGGAGGAATCGGAAACAAAGTTAAGGTCAATATCCAGTGGGTCGATTCTGAAACGATTACGGATTCGAATGTCGCTCAGATTCTCTCACAGGCCGACGGCCTGCTGGTGCCCGGCGGTTTCGGCCAGAGGGGAATCGAAGGGAAGATATCCGCGATCCATTATGCGCGTACAAGCGGGCTCCCGTTCCTTGGAATCTGTCTGGGAATGCAGCTTGCGATTGTTGAGTATGCGCGGTATGTTCTCGGTCTTTCCGACGCGAACTCCGCTGAATTTGACCCGCAGAGCAATCATCTTGTAATCGACCTCATGCCGGAGCAGAAGGACGTTGTGCAGCGCGGCGGAACAATGAGGCTCGGCCAGTATCCCTGCAAGCTTACTGCCGGCTCAAAGGCTTATGAGCTTTACGGCGAGAAGCCGCTTATTTCGGAACGTCATCGTCACCGCTTTGAGGTGAACAATGATTACCGCGACCGTTTGGAGCAGGCGGGAATGGTGTTCTGCGGGAAATCTCCGGACAACCATATCGTCGAAATGATGGAGCTTCCCAACCACCCGTGGTTTATGGGCGCCCAATTCCACCCGGAATTCAAGTCGCGCCCCAACCGTCCGCACCCGCTGTTTAAGGGCCTTGTAGCTGCTGCAAAGGAATATAAGGCAAAGCACAGATAAAACCCGGGTTAATCCCTTAGAGCCGCTGATTTTCAGCGGCTCATTTATTTTGCAGACAAATCGGCAGACTGCGGAAAGGAAGCAAGACAAATCGGCAAACGAAGCAAATAAACTACCGGACTCCGCCGCCGCCTCCTCCGCCGAAGCCGCCGCCGCCTCCGCCAAAGCTACCTCCGCCGAAGCCGCCGCCTCCAAATCCGCCTCCGCCCTGTTCGGGCGGGTGGGCAAGTCTGGTTGCCGCGGTGCTGACATCGCTGATCGCGGAAGCCAGCGTTGAGCCGAAGTCATTGCCCCAGCCGCCAAAGCCGTCTGCACCCATATGGCTCAGGAACATGTAGTGCATATAGCTTCCGCCGAAGCCGGTATCAAGGTAGGTGCTGTCGTTGAGCTGCGGATAGACTATCCTGAGCTGCTCGCAGACATTTTTGGAAATCCCCATCATGGTCGCATAGACAAGATATTCTTCCCAAAGCTCCAGCTGGGGAACCCCATACTCAGTCATTCTTGAAAATTCAAGCATGTATTTTTCAAGCCCATGCCAAACCCCGTAATCGTATTCGCCCTTTTCACTCAGCTTCTGTTTGCCGTTTCCGGCAGCAAGAAGGATGCCTCCTGATACAAACAGGGAAAGGGGGAGGTAAATAAACAGGCTTTTAAGCGCTGCGCTTGCAAAAATTATAATTGCGGCTAAAGTGATACAAATGGAACCGGCCGCCTTTGCTGCGGAAAGCAGCGCTGGCTTTGCGCGGTAATAACCGCGCCGCGCGATTTCCCGCTTTGCGCCGGTGAGAAAGCTCTCAATGCTGCTGTCGATATATTTGAAATGCGTTTTCGCGTAGTTTTTAAACTGGCTCATGGTAAACGAACCGTCAAAGCCGGAGGCTACCGTGGAAATCATATTCAGAAATTCCTGTTCGCTTTCCGTTAAGGGAATATTCTTTGAATTTCCTGTCATTGTGACGGACAAATTGTCTTCATCGGTGCCGCCAAAGCGGATATAACCCTTACGGGCCAGACTCAGCATGGTTGCGCTGAAGACTTTCCCGCGTACTTTATCCGAAATACCGTCTTTATAATAATAAAACAGATTGGCGATACCGCCGGGCGAATTGCCCGGGGGAATCTCCCGCGTATATTCCGGGACGTCCACAGTCAGCCGTTTGTTTTTGTTTTTTGCCAGAATAAACAGGACGATTGCACCCAGGAAAAGAAGTATCGCCAATGATGCATCGGCGATTCCGAGAAGATACTGCCGGAACTGCTTCGCTTTATATTCATCGGCCCATTTCTGCTCCTGCGCAACAATTCCGGCCAGAACGCTGGCTGAATCGCGTTTAACCGAGGCGGAAAACAGCTGCGGCGGGGTACAGAGCCGGACTTCAACGGAAGTTTCGGCGGGAATCTCTTTTACGGTAAAAGAAATCCGGTTTGCGGAATCAATGGTAAGGTTTCCGTTCGCCGTTGTATGGAGCCACGCGCGCAGCGCGCTCTTTTCACCGCCGGAAGGAAAGCTGACGGTGCACGACAGATTCCCGATAGGCAGACTGAAATTCTTCGGTACGAAGAAATTATAGAATTCGGCGGTGTCGCCGTGAACCGCTACGATATTCTTAACAGTATAGGAAATTGTGAAGGTGCGTATCCCTTCCTCAATCTCCGGCATAAACCAGCCGATTTCCACCTGACTGCCCGTTTGGTGCATATAACAGGAGTTATCCGGAACCGAATCGGAATTCAGTGGGTCAATGTTACCGATATATTGGTATTGGGTTTTGCTGTCCTCGTCATAAACGGCAAGGTTCGCAATACCGTCCGCTTTTTCGGATTCAACCTGAAAAGTGCGGTAGAGGTTGCGGTAAACCTTATCCCGGTTTTCAAGGTCGACCTTCCAGGTCTCCTGTACCTTCATATCGCCGTTTTCGGTCAGCTGCGCATTGATTGCAAGATTTTCCATCCACTGCTTTGCGTCGTCCTTGTAATCGCAGCCGCCGAGGGGCAGCAATACAACCAGCACGGCCAGCATTACCAAAACTGCGGATTTTATTGATTTACTGATATGTCTGTGCATAGATGTCTCCAAATTAAGCTAAAATTAAAATTAAAATTTAACCTGCGGAACTGCTTTGTCGGATTCAGCCACTTCAAAATATTTCTTCTGGCTGAAGCGGAACAGGGAAGCGATTACGTTGGACGGGAAGCGCATGACATATTCGTTGTATTTCATTGCGCTGTCATTATAAAATTGGCGTGCGAAAGCAATTTTGCTCTCGATGTCCTGAAGCTGCGCCTGCAGATCCAGAAAGTTCTGATTTGCTTTTAAATCCGGATACTGCTCCGCTGTGGCAAACAGGTTCACGATTGCGCGGGAAAGCTTTGCGTTGCTTTCCATTGCTTCTTCCGGCGTTTTTGCGCTCATCGCGGCGCTGCGCCATTTTGTAACTTCCTCAAACGTCGACTTTTCGTGTGAAGCATAGCCTTTTACGGTTTCAACCAGATTCGGAATCAGGTCAAAACGCTTCTTCAGCTGAACGTCCACCTGAGCCCAGGAATTGTCTACCCGGACGGAGAAAGAAACAAGATGATTGTATGTGCCTGCAATCCAAAAAATAACGATTACAAGAATTGCTCCGATAATCGCGAGTGGTAACCAGCTCATTAGCAAAACCTCCTAATTACTTTATTGCAATAATAACACGTTTTAAGCAAAAAGAAAAGAAAATAACAAAATTAGTATATTCTATCTGAAAATGCTTATCTTTTTTTGGCTATTTAATTTATTTGTATAGAAAAAAACAGAGAAGATACTAAAATCTTCCCTGTCATACCTTTATTTTTCGGTCGGATTTGATATCCGGTAGCAAAGCGTCATCAAGCTGTCGTTCAGGTGAACGTTTTCCACCAGCGTGTCCGGGTATTTCATGCTGATATCATAATGGCTGAAATTCCAGAAATTCCGGATTCCCAGATCATAAAGGTGCTCAGTCAGCGCGCTGACCGCTTCCCGCGGGACACAGAAGACCGCCATGACCGGTTTTTCGCTTTTGCAGAATTCGTCGATCTTGGATACATCCATTACCGTATGGCCGTTGATCGTTGTGCCGACCTTCTGCGGGGAAATATCGAAGATGCCTGCCAATTCAAACCCCTGACCTTCAAAAGAAATGTGCGAGGCGATTGCCCGGCCTAAATTTCCGGCGCCGATCAGAATTGCTTTGTACGCGTTGGAAAGCCCCAGAATATTGGCTATTTCGTCACAGAGCTGGTCAACGATATATCCGTAACCCTGCTGACCAAAGCCGCCAAAACAATTTAAATCCTGACGTATCTGCGAAGCTGTGAGCCCCAGCTTTGAGGAAAGCTCGGTGGAAGAAATCCTTGTTACGCCTTTTCCCCTCAGATGTTTTAAAAACCGGTAGTACCTGGGCAGCCGTCGAATAACGGACATGGAAATATTATCGCGTTTTGGCATGATGTAAAATTACCTCCGAAAGGCTCCGCTTTACAGCAGCAGAGCCAGTTTATTATTGATTTCCCTGAGAAATGTTTCCGTATCCACCGCTTTTTTATTCGGCAGGCTGGAAAGGCTTGCAAGGTCGCCCGTCATAATCCCGTCTTCGATGGTCTGAAGCGATGCCTTTTCCAGATTTTCGGCAAACCGAACCAGTTCGGGAGTGCCGTCCAGCTCACCGCGCTTTTTCAGCGCGCCGGTCCAGGCGAACAGGGTGGCCATGGAGTTAGTCGAGGTTTTATGACCTTCCAGATATTTGTAATAGTGGCGCTGTACGGTGCCGTGAGCCGCTTCATACTCGTAAACGCCGTCCGGGGAAACAAGCACGCTGGTCATCATGGCAAGGCTGCCGAAGGCGGTGGCCACCATGTCGCTCATCACGTCGCCGTCATAGTTTTTGCACGCCCAGATATAGCCGCCTTCGGAACGCACCACTCTTGCCACCGCGTCGTCAATCAGTGTGTAGAAGTACGTAATGCCGGCTTTTTCAAAAGCGTCCTTATATTGGTTTTCGTAGATTTCATTGAAAATATCCTTGAATCTGTGGTCATATTTCTTTGAGATCGTGTCCTTGGTGGCAAACCACAAATCCTGTTTTACATCCAGCGCAAAATTGAAGCAGGCCTTTGCAAAGCTTTCAATACTCTTGTCGATATTGTGCAGTCCCTGAATGATTCCGGCGGTATCAAAATCATGGATCAGCTCGCGTTCCTCCGAACCGTCGGCCTTGGTTACGACCAGCTCGGCTTTTGCGCCGTCGGGAACCCTCATTTCCACGTTGCGGTAAACGTCACCGTAGGCGTGGCGCGCAATCGTGATCGGCTTTTTCCAGCTGGGAATGTAGGGGGTAATCCCCTTCACAAGCAGCGGGGTGCGGAACACCGTGCCATCCAGAATCGCACGAATGGTGCCGTTCGGCGATTTCCACATTTCTTTCAGGTTGTATTCCTTTACGCGTTCCGCGTTTGGGGTAATGGTTGCGCATTTTACGGCCACGCCGTATTTCTTTGTGGCGTAGGCTGAATCAAACGTTACCTGGTCGTTTGTCGCGTCGCGGTTCTGCAGCCCAAGATCGTAATATTCCGTTTTTAAATCAATATAGGGGGTAAGCAGAATATCCTTAATCATCTTCCAGATGATTCTTGTCATTTCGTCGCCGTCCATCTCGACAAGCGGGGTTTTCATTTCGATTTTGCTCATTTGGTTTCCTCCGTTATTATAAATTCCCGGTTACGGGTGAATTAATTCTGCTCTCTGGTATAATTCAGCAGTCCACCTGCAAGCACCATTTTGCGCTGGCGGTCGCTTAAAACGGCTTCCACTTCAAACGAAGTGCCTTTTGTTTTATTATTTACAATAATTTTTGAATTGTTTGTTATCGCGCTGCGAATATCCGGCAGCTCCAGCTCGTCCATCTGGTCGACTGCGTCGTAATCCTTTTCGTTGCGGAAGACCAGCGGAAGGATGCCGGCGTTCGCAAGGTTTGCGCAGTGGATGCGGGCGAAGCTTTTCACGATTACGGCCTTTATGCCGAGGTAGAGCGGAACCAGCGCCGCGTGCTCACGGGAGGAGCCCTGTCCGTAGTTTGCGCCGCCGATGATGATGCCGCTGCCGTTCTGCCTGCAGCGCTCCGGGAATTCCTTGTCGCATACACCGAAGCAGAAGTTGGAAAGGTATGGGATATTGGAGCGGTAGGGCAGGATTTTGGAACCGGCGGGCATGATATGGTCCGTGGTGATGTTGTCGCCGACCTTCAGCATGGCCTTTGCCCGGATGCTCTGCGGCAGCTCTGTTGTAACGGGGAATTCCTTGATGTTCGGCCCGCGCAGAATTTTTACGTCCTTCGCTTCGGCTTCGCTTGCCGGGGCAAGAACCATATTATCGTTGATCAGGAAATGTTCGGGCAGCGCGATCGGCGCTTCCTCGCCCAGCGTCTGCGGGTTTGTCAGAACGCCTGTAAGAGCGGAAGCCGCGGCGGTTTCCGGGCTGACAAGATAAATCTGCCCGTCGGCCGTGCCGGAACGTCCTTCAAAGTTGCGGTTGAAGGTGCGCAGGGAGATGCCTGCCGAGTTTGGAGACTGCCCCATGCCGATACACGGGCCGCAGGCGCATTCCAGAATACGTGCTCCCGCGCCGATCAGGTCGGCCAGAGCGCCGTTCTGCGCCAGCATATTATAAACCTGCTTGGAACCCGGCGCAATGGCCAGGCTTACGTCCGGATTTACCGTTTTACCCTTTAAAATCGAGGCGACGCGCATCAGATCAAGGTAGGAGGAGTTCGTGCAGGAGCCGATGCAGACCTGATCGACCTTGATTTTTCCGATTTCGTCCACCTTTTTTACAGCGTCCGGGCTGTGCGGGCAGGCCGCCATCGGAACCAGTTCGGAAAGGTCGATGGAGATTTCCTCGTCATAGACCGCGTCCGCGTCGGATTTTAATTCCACCCAGTCGTTTTCGCGGCCCTGCGCCTTTAAGAAAGCGCGGGTAACCCCGTCGGAAGGAAATATGGAAGTGGTTGCGCCAAGCTCCGCGCCCATATTGGTGATGGTCGCGCGTTCCGGCACGGTGAGGGAGGCAACCCCTTCGCCGCAGTATTCCACGATTTTGCCCACACCGCCCTTTACGGTCAGAATGCGGAGCACTTCAAGAATCACGTCTTTTGCGCTTACCCACGGGGACAGCCTGCCGCTGAGGGTTACCCGGAGCATTTTCGGCATGGTAATGTAATAAGTGCCGCCGCCCATTGCCACGGCAACGTCAAGGCCGCCCGCGCCCATCGCGAGCATTCCGATGCCGCCGCCGGTGGGGGTGTGGCTATCCGAACCGATCAGGGTCTTGCCGGGGATGCCGAAGCGCTCCAGATGTACCTGATGGCAGATTCCGTTGCCCGGGCGTGAAAAATAAATTCCGTGTTTTTTTGCCACGGACTGGATAAACCGGTGGTCGTCGGCGTTTTCAAAGCCGGTCTGCAGGGTGTTGTGGTCTATGTATGCCACAGAGCGTTCTGTTCTTACACGGGGAACGCCCATTGCTTCAAATTCAAGATAAGCCATGGTTCCGGTTGCGTCCTGCGTAAGGGTCTGGTCAATTTTCAAGCCGATCTCGCTGCCTGCGGTCATGCTGCCGCTCTGGAGATGACTCTTGATTATTTTTTGTGCCAAAGTCAAGCCCATGAATAAATCCTCCTGTTTCAATCTGAGGTTCGGCGGGGTTTCCAAAACGGAACAAACAGGAAATCGCTCGTTCCGGCTTTAAGCTGCCCCAAACTGTTCTTAGTTAAATATATAACTATTATCATATAAAAACAAACGATTGTCAATCAGCCATTGAATATTATCCTGCTATTTTTACTTTTAAGACTTTATTTTCTTGATGAATATCCCAACAAATGTTATAATAAAAACATCAACCGGCTTGCTCGCAAGGCTGCGGGGCTTTTCAATCGCAAATTTGGCTGCCGCTGCATTTTTCCTGTGAATTAGGGTCACGAATTTAAGAAAAAATCCTTTGTTCGCGGAGCTCCCGGCATAACTCTTAACGCTTCAATATTTATACACCGGATCGATGCGGGCGGCGGAATTTATTGGGCGGCTCAGCAATATTAATTGAAATGAAAAAGCACTTTCTGCGTATGAGAACGCCGTCTCTCGGCAAACTAAACGCAGGAGGTACTGGATATGAACAACGAAGAGGTAAACCGAGAGAAAGAAAAGGAAGAAAGCAAGGACCGGAATGACCGGCAGGTCGATCAGGTCATCGATACCGGTTCGGTCATTACGGGCGACGGCGCCCATATGATTCACTGCCTGACGGTGATCGGCCAGATTGAAGGACACTATATTTTGCCGTCATCCAATAAAACAACAAAATACGAGCATGTTATTCCGCAGCTTGTGGCGATTGAAGAGGAACCAAAAATCGACGGCCTGCTTATTATCCTGAATACGGTGGGCGGCGACGTGGAAGCCGGACTCGCGCTTGCGGAGCTTGTGGCGGGAATGAAGAAACCCACGGTGTCCATGGTTCTGGGCGGCGGGCATTCCATCGGGGTGCCTCTGGCGGTTGCCGCAAAGCATTCCTTTATTGTTCCGAGCGCGACCATGACCATTCACCCCGTGCGGATGAACGGGATGCTTTTGGGGGTGCCGCAGACGCTGGAGTATTTTCAGCGGATGCAGGAGCGTATTACGCGGTTTGTTACGCAGAATTCGCATATGTCGGCGGAACGCTTTCATGAGCTTTCCATGAACACGAAGGAACTGGTCATGGATGTCGGCACGGTTCTTGACGGGCCGGACGCCGTAGAGGAAGGGCTCATCGATTCGCTTGGCTGCCTTTCCGACGCGATCGACTGCCTTTACAGGATGATCGACGAACAGCGGGCAAAAGACAAAAAGCCGGGGCCCAAGGCACAGAGAAAACAGGTAAGGCCGGCGAAAAAACCCGCGGAAACGGCAGAATGAATTCCGGCGCATATGATCCGGTTAAGAGAAGCTATGAGGGGATACCTTTATTAAAATGAAAGTTACAGGAGCGGGCAGCGCAGGCAGAATTGTGCGGCAATTTTGCGGCGGCACGGCTTAGTATACAATCAGGCAGACTGCGGCAAATCAGCCACGCAATATTGTGCGGCTTTGTCACAGTCTGGAGGCGGCGGCAGCCGCCAATACATAATATGGAGGAAACAGCTTTGACAGTTTTACAGGCGATCATTCAGGGAATTATTCAGGGAGCAACCGAGTTTTTACCGGTTTCCAGCAGCGGCCACCTTTCTTTGGTTCAGCATTTCATGGGAGTGGAATCCCCGACTCTGCTTTTTGACGTAATGCTTCATCTCGGCACGCTCATCGCGGTGCTGGCGGTTTATTACAAGCTTGTCTGGCGTCTGATCTGCGAACTCGTTTTTACGGTCGGCGATATTTTTACGGGCAAATTCAAGTGGAGCAAGATGAACCCGGACCGCCGCCTGCTGATGATGCTGATCATCGGCCTTCTGCCGCTGTTCCTTCTGTTCCTTCCGGTTCCCGGCACGGGAATGAAAATCAAGGACTTCGCGGATAAATTTGCGACCGATAACGATATTATCGTCGAGGGCTGCTCGCTGATCGTGACCGGCATTTTGCTGACCCTTGGAATTATGGCAAGCCATAAAACCGCCGAACGCCACGCCGTGCACGGCCGGCCGTCCGGTTCCGCCGGCGGAAGAAGACAGTTCAATACCGCGGATGCGCTGACCGTTGGCCTGACCCAATGTGTTGCCGCCGTTTTTCCGGGGCTTTCCCGCTCCGGTTCCACGCTTTCCGCGGGGCTTCTGCGCGGCATCAACCGTCAGACCGCCCTGGACTATTCCTTTGTAATCGGGATTCCGTCCATTCTGGCTGCGGTTGCGCTGGAGCTGAAGGACGCCGCGAAAGGGCCTGCCGCCAGCATGCCCCCCATGCTGATCGGCGTGATCACCGCGGCGGTCGTAGGCTTTTTTGCCATCAAGCTCCTGCGCTGGATGGTTAAAACGGATAAACTCCCCGTATTCGCAATCTATACGCTTGTCCTTGGCACGATCATTGTGGTGCTCGGTATCATTGAGCATACTACGGGCTGGACACTCGTCATCAGATAAAATCGGTCGGCAATAAACAGGCGGAGAAACAGAAACGCTATAAAATTTTATTTATAAGGTGATACAACAGTGGCAAGACGTAAACAAACGAAAAAACCCGCGCATTCCGCTTCGCGCGGCGCGGCGGGGCGTTCGGCGCCCCCGGCAGGCGCGCGGTCAAAGCCGATACGCGACCCCGAAGTCATAAAGCAGCGCAGCCAGATCAACGCCGTCCTGATGTTCGCGGCGTCGCTCCTGATGATCTTTCTGGTGCTGATACCGGGAGACCACATCTGGCTCTGGTGCCACAACGTGCTGCTTGGCCTGTTCGGCGTCTGCGCGATCATATGGCCCATCCTTCTTTTCTACATATCGATTGTTACCGCGTTCGAACGCCAGAACAGCCGGGCGGGCGCAAAGCTGCTGATAATGATCCTGATCATCGCTCTTTTCTGCGCGGCGGTTTATATTTTCTCCGCTCCGGATAATACTACCATTACGTCCTTCTGGGACAAGCTCAAAAATCTGTATCAGCTCGGCGTGAAGCGGTCGGGCGCGGGGCTGTTTAGCGGGCTGATCGGTATCCCGTTTGTTGCCGGGCTTGGCTCCGTGGGCGCGAAAATCGTGATTGTTTTAGCCCTGTTTGTAGCGATTATGATATTGACCGGAACCACTTTGGTTCAGTTGTTCCGCGCGGTGACAAAGCCCGCAGACATGGTTGCCGCCAACATCAGCAGCGTCCGCGAGCAGAAGAAGCTGGAGCGCAGCACTTCCATCGATATTGCTCTGGATAAGGAGGACGAGCTCCCCCAGCATCCGGTGCAGTCACCGGCAAAAGTACCGGCGAAAAAAGAGAAGAACGAAAAGCTGGAGCAGCTGGAAAAGGTATTCGGCATGAAGGAGCCCGTCGTTGAAAAGATCGAGAGCACCCCTGCACCGGCTGCCGAGGATAAATCCGGTTCCGCGGAAGCAGCAGCCGCCTATGCCGCGCGCAAAACCGAGCCGAAAAAGCAGGAGGAAAAGAAGCCTCCGGTCGGCGCGCCGGTTCAGCTTACCATGTTTACCGACGAACCTCCTCAGGACGGCAATTACCATTTCCCGCCGGTTTCCATGCTGGAAACGACAAAGGAGCAGAGCGAACAGGATGTGACCGAGGAGCTGAAGGATAATGGCCAGATGCTGGTTCAGACCCTGAAAAGCTTCGGCGTACAGACCAAAATCGTGGATATCAGCCGCGGCCCGGCGGTGACCCGCTACGAGCTGCAGCCTGCCGCCGGCGTGAAAATCAGCAAAATCACGAACCTTGCGGACGATATTGCCATGAATCTGGCGGCCGCCGGCGTACGCATCGAAGCGCCGATCCCGGGCAAGGCCGCCGTGGGAATCGAGGTCCCGAATAAAAAAATCAGCGTTGTGCGGATGCGCGAGCTGATCGAATCCAACAGCTTTACCACGGCCAAAAGCCGTCTTACCGTCGTGCTCGGCCGGGACATTGCCGGAGAGCCCGCCACGGCGGATCTGGCCAAGATGCCGCATCTTCTCATTGCGGGTGCGACCGGTTCCGGCAAATCCGTTTGCATCAACTCGTTTATTGTCAGTCTGCTGTATAAATCCACGCCGGACGAGGTTCGGTTCCTGATGATCGACCCAAAGGTTGTGGAGCTGGGCATTTATAACGGAATACCGCACCTTCTGGTGCCGGTGGTCACCGACCCGCGCAAGGCGGCCGGCGCGCTGGGCTGGGCGGTCACCGAAATGCTCAAGCGTTATAAAATCTTTGCGGAAAACAATGTGCGCGACCTCGGCGCCTATAATATGCTGGCCGCTTCCTGCGGCTACAAGGACGCGCAGGGCCAGCCCATGCAGCATATGCCGCAGATCGTCATCATTATCGACGAGCTTGCCGACCTGATGATGGCAGCCCCGAACGAGGTGGAGGATTCCATCTGCCGCTTGGCGCAGATGGCGCGCGCCGCGGGCATGCATCTTTTGATTGCCACGCAGCGTCCGTCCGTCGATGTTATCACCGGCATCATCAAAGCCAATATTCCGAGCCGCATTGCCTTTGCTGTTTCTTCGCAGGTGGATTCCCGCACCATACTGGATATGGGCGGGGCGGAAAAGCTGCTCGGGAGAGGCGATATGCTCTTTTCTCCGGTCGGCTCGCAGAAGCCCATCCGCATTCAGGGTTGCTTTGTCAGCGACAGCGAAATCGAGTCGGTTGTCAGCTTCGTAAAGAAAGCGCAGGAAGCGGGTTACGACCAGAATATCGCAGAGGAGATCGAGAAGAATGCGGTCTCTGAGAAAGACGCGAAGGACGACGGCGCAATGGGCGGGGACACCGACCCGATGATGCCGGAAGCCGTCAAATGTATCGTGGAAGCGGGACAGGCCTCCACCTCGCTCCTGCAGCGCCGTCTGCGCCTCGGCTACGCCCGCGCGGGCAGGCTGATTGACGAAATGGAGCAGATGGGCATCGTAGGCCCGCACGAAGGCTCCAAACCGCGCCAGGTGCTCATCACCTACCAGCAGTGGCTGGAAATGAGCATGCGCCGCAATGACGAAAGTGAGAAACAGGAATAAGCGGGCTATCGATAAAATCATGCAACCGTACATATCCTGACTGAATACTTGAATTTTAATAAAGATAGGGAATTGTTCAATGCCGTTTTTACCTGTTACAAAAGAAGAAATTACCGCTTTGGGCTGGGACGCACCGGATTTTGTGGTCGTTACCGGCGACGCCTATGTTGACCACCCGACCTTCGGCACCGCCATTATTTCCCGCGTGCTGGAGAATTTCGGCTACCGTGTGGCCATACTCGCCCAGCCGGACTGGCACAGCGACCTGGATTTTACCCGGTTCGGCAAACCCAGGCTCGGGTTTATGGTGAACTCCGGGAATATCGATTCCATGGTGGCGCACTATACCGTGGCGCGCCGCCGCCGCCATGACGATGCGTATTCGCCCGGCAAAAAGGCCGGATTAAGGCCGGACAGGGCCGTAATCGTCTACACGCAGTTGATAAAAAAGATATATCCCGATTCGCCGGTGATTATCGGCGGGCTGGAGGCTTCCCTGCGCCGTTTTGCACATTACGACTATTGGGACGATAAAATCCGCCCGTCCATCCTGCTGGATTCCGGTGCCGATCTGCTCACCTACGGCATGGGGGAGAACCAGACAATCGAGATTGCCCGCCGCCTTTATTCCGGTGAGCCGATTCAGTCAATCACCGATATCCGCGGTACCTGCCATGCGATTCCCACGAAGGATTACCGCCCCGTTCCCGCGGTGGACTGCCCGAGCTTTGAGCA
>JAEWUH010000237.1 GCA_023397245.1 Bacillota bacterium
AGACTGGTTTAATATGTCGCCCAGATCGATGTCGCCCGTAAAGGGGCTGCCTCCGGCAGCCCCGCCGCCGAAGTTCGGGTCTACCCCGGCGTGGCCGAACTGATCATAGCGCGCCTTTTTATCCTTATCGGAAAGCACCTCGTAAGCCTCGTTGACCTCTTTAAACTTTGCCTCGGCGGTCTTATCGCCCGGGTTCAAATCCGGATGATACTTTTTGGCCAGCTTTCGGTAAGCTTTTTTAATTTCGTCTTCGGTGGCATTTTTCGGTACGCCCATAACCTCATAGTAATCCCTTTTTTCAGCCAAACCAAATCACTCCTATAACAAATGAACAATGAACAATGGACAGAAGATAATTATAGCAGTTCCTCCGCTGCAATTCAATGCGTTTGGTGGATTTGCCGTCTTATTATCCCCGCCATTATTCATTATTCACTGCGCTGCGAATTGTGAATTATTTCTTATTGTTGTCGTCTACGTCCTTGTACTCCGCGTCATAAACCGGATGACCGTTTGCGTCCTGCGCCGGCGGCACCTGTTCGCCCGGGTTGCCCTGCGGCTGCTGCGGAGCGGCGGCCTTATACAGCTTTTCGCTTACCGCGTACATCGCTTTCTGCAGTTCTTCGCTCTGGGATTTCATATCGCCGGTGTTGTTGGCGGAAATCGCGCTTTTCAGAGAAGCAACCTTTGTATTCAGGTCGGTCTTGTCAGCCTCGTCGATCTTATCGCCGCTGTCTTTGATCAGCTTTTCGACCGCGTAGCACAGATTCTCGGACTCGTTCTTCTGGTCGACTTCCTCGCGGCGCTTCTTGTCCTCGGCAGCGAATTTCTCCGCGTCCTGAACCGCCTTGCTGATGTCGTCCTTGCTCATGTTGGAGCTGGAAGAAATCGTAATCTTCTGCTCCTTGCCCGTGCCGAGATCCTTTGCGGATACGTTTACGATGCCGTTTGCGTCGATATCGAAGGAAACCTCAATCTGGGGGATTCCGCGCGGCGCCGGGGCAATGCCGTCCAGCTTGAACAGGCCGAGCTGCTTGTTGTCGTGGGCAAACTCGCGCTCGCCCTGCAGAACGTTGACTTCAACCTGCGTCTGGCCGTCCGCGGCGGTGGAGAAAATCTGGCTCTTCTTGGTCGGGATGGTGGTGTTGCGGTCGATGACTTTGGTCATTACGCCGCCCATGGTCTCAACGCCCAAGGAAAGCGGAGTAACATCGAGAAGCAGGAGGCCTTCGACCTCGCCGCCGAGCACGCCGGCCTGAATCGCCGCGCCGATGGCAACGCATTCATCCGGGTTAATGCCCTTGAAGGGGTCTTTGCCGGTAAGGCTCTTAACGGCATCCTGTACGGCCGGGATTCTGGAGGAACCGCCGACGAGCAGAACCTTGTTGATTTCATCAATTTTTAAACCGGAATCGGAGAGTGCCTGACGTACCGGGCCCATGGTCTTTTCCACGAGGTCGGAGGTCAGCTCGTTGAACTTGGCTCTGGTCAGGGTCAAATCAAGATGCTTCGGGCCGGTTGCGTCCGCTGTGATGAACGGAAGATTGATCGCGCTGGTGGTCATTCCGGAAAGCTCGATCTTCGCTTTTTCCGCGGCTTCCTTGAGTCTCTGCATTGCCATCTTGTCGCCGCTGAGGTCGATACCGGTTTCCGCCTTAAAGGAGGAGACCATCCAGTCCATGACGCGCTTGTCGAAGTCGTCGCCGCCCAGACGGTTGTTACCGGCGGTTGCGAGAACCTCCTGCACGCCGTCGCCCATTTCGATGATGGAAACATCGAAGGTGCCGCCGCCGAGGTCGTAAACCATGACCTTCTGCTCCTTATCCTTGTCGATACCGTAGGAAAGGGCCGCGGCGGTCGGTTCGTTGATGATGCGCTTTACGTCCAGACCGGCAATCTTGCCCGCGTCCTTGGTCGCCTGACGCTGTGCGTCGGTGAAGTACGCCGGAACGGTGATAACCGCGGAGCTTACGGATTCGCCCAGATAGGCTTCCGCGTCACCCTTCAGTTTCTGCAGAATCATCGCGGAGATTTCCTGCGGGGTATAGCTCTTGCCGTCTATGTTCACCTTATAGTTGGAGCCCATTTCTCTCTTAATGGAGGAAACGGTGCGCTCCGGGTTTGTAATCGCCTGACGTTTTGCAACCTGGCCGACCATGCGCTCGCCGGTTTTGGAGAATGCCACAACGGACGGGGTGGTTCTTGCGCCTTCCGCGTTCGCGATAACGACCGGTTCGCCGCCTTCGATCACGGCCACACAGGAGTTTGTAGTACCTAAATCAATGCCTATTGTCTTTGACATAATAATTACCTCCAGTAATTGTTCTAATAAAATCAATTTGTTATTTACATAAAGATATATGTTCGGAAAAGGATTGGCAATCAGTAAACTTTAATTTGCTACCTGAACCATTGCGTGACGGATCACCTTATCCTGAATTTTATAGCCTTTCTGGAAAACCTGGGTAATCGTGTTCTCTCCGGCAGTTTCGTCCTCAATATGGGAAACAGCGTTGTGCAGATCCGGGTTGAAGGGTTCGCCCTCTTTTCCCATTTCGGTCACATCGAGCTTTTTGAGGGCGGCTTCCATCTGGGTGAGAACCATTTCCACGCCCTTGCGCAAATCCTCTACGCCGCAGTCCTTCTGTTCCAGCGCCCTTGCAAGGTTGTCGGCCACCGGCAGGAACTCGGTCACCGCCGCGCTCGTTGCGTCGGCATACAGTGTCCGCTTTTCGCGTTCCGTGCGTTTGCGGAAGTTGTCGTATTCGGCCGCTGTGCGGAGCAGAAGATCCTTCTGCTTCTTCAGCTCTTCGTTCGCTTTTTCAAGCTGTTCCCGCAGCTCTTCCTCCGCGGATTTTTCCGGCTTTTTCTCTTCCTCCGCCTTTGGTGCCTGTTCCGGATTTTTCACGGTTTCCGGCTCTTTTTCCGCCGGCTCGTTTTTCTTCGCCTGCTTTATCTTATCCGCTTGTTCTTTTTCGTTTTTGCCCAAGACAGGTAACCCCTTTCTATTCCATATCCATAAGCTCCGTCAGCATTCTTTCTACGGAGCCGGACAGATATTCCATATTGGAAATGATCTTGCTGTAATTCATCCGGGTAGGGCCGATGATCGCAATGGCTCCGGCGTCCTTGCCGCCGACCGCGTACCGTGAAATGACCACGCTGGATTCGCTCAGCTCCGGCCGGTTGGTTTCCTCGCCGATCAGCACCTTTACGCTGGTCTGCGGCTGCATCAGCAGACGGGAAAGTTCCTGCGGTCTGGAAAGGAAATCCATAATGCGCCTTAACCCGCTCTGGCCAAGCTCGCGGCAGAACAGCAGGTTCATTTCGCCGTCGAGGCAAACCTCCGCCTGCATGGAATCCTGCGCCACGTCGAGCACCGCCATCAGCGCGGAGCTCATCAGCATGGACATATCCCCGAGCGAAACGGCCAGCGACTGAATGTACGCCGGAGTGACCGTGGAAACCGGAAGCCCCACCAGCTTTTCGTTCAGCACCCGGAAAAATACCCGTAATATTTCCGGGGTAATATCGAAGTCGCAGTGGAACACGCGGCTCTTCATGGTTCCCGCCGAGGTCATTAGAATCACCATGGCGGTGCGCCGGCTTGTCTGCACGAACTGAACCGCGCGGATATCGGCCGCGTTCCCGCTGGGTGTAGTGGAAACCGCCGCGAACTTTGTCATACCCGCCAGTGCGCGGGCGACGCCGTCCAGCAGTTTTTCCGGGTCATAGGCGCTCGGCAGAAGCAGGCTGTCGATATAGCGCTGCTCTTCGCCGGAGATGGGGCGCTTCTTCATGAGCCGGTCAATATAGACCCGGTACCCTTTCCGGGAGGGAATCCTTCCGGCCGAGGTATGGGGCTGCTCCAGCAGTCCCATTTCGGCAAGGTCGCTCATCTCGTTGCGCACGGTAGCCGAGGATACGGTAAAGTCAAGGATATCGCACAGGGCTTTGGAGCCGACCGGTTCGCCGGTCGCGACATAGAGATCGATCACAGCCGCTAAAATTTTCTGTTTTCTCTCGCTGAGCTCCAAACCTCTCATCTCCATTCGGATTAGCACTCTAAACGTTTGAGTGCTAACTCTAAGATATAATTTACCATTCCTTCGCGATATTGTCAATATAATAATTGTAAACTAATTGTGAAATTCAAAAAATCTCCCGACCGGCCGGTCTTCCATGGTTGGTCTCGCTGCGGCGAGAGAGTCTCTCTGTCGACTGCGGATGTCATCTCCCTTGTACAAGGGAGATGAGGGAAAGTGGAAAGTTAACTGTTTAGCCGTCAATAAACACCCATTCTGATATCCGTCACCTTGCCCTCAGGCCGGGCAGGCCCATACTTTCGTTCCGGGACGAAAGTATGCAAAGTCCCGGCAAGGGGGATTGGTAATTCCCGGCGGGAGGGCTCCATCCAATCCCCCTTGCATCCCCGGGGTATCCCCATTCAACTCGATTATGTCAATTTTCTATAGGGTTTTCATTGACGCGCAAACTCAGTCTGTGCGGTCTAAGAGTAACAAAAGCGGCTTTATCAATTTTTCTTAGAACAAAGAGCTTTCGGCGAGAGAATCTCTCGTCATCCGCGGTCGACATCTCTAATACAATATCTCCGCAATCAGCGTGTTGGAAACCAAAAAGCCCTTGGGCGTAAAGTGAAATCCGTCTTCCCCGCAAACGGTCAGGCCGATCTTTTCATAGCGCGCTGCCGCACTTTTCATTTTCTGCGGCAGGGGATACCCAAAACGCTCCCGGCAGGCTTTGTCGCTCAGTCCTTCGGTAAGGCGCAAGGCAAGCATCGCGTACTCCTCAAAGCCGCCGCCCTGCCCATCCTCAACCGGGGCGTCTCCGCGCAGGAACGCGCCGATGCTGCGTTCATAATAGAACCGTCGCCCACTGAGAAACGAATGCGCGGCGGGGCCGAGCCCGAGGTATTCCTCGCAGCGCCAGTATTTCAGGTTGTGCAGGCTCTCAAAGCCCGGCTTTGCGAAATTCGAGATTTCATACTGCCGGAAGCCGCGCTTTTCCAGTTCCTCACAGGCGAATAAATACAAATTGCCGGCCTCGTCGTCACCGGGCACGGCAAGCGTTTCCCTGTTTTTATAATAGGCCGTATGCGGTTCGATTTTCAGCAGATAAGCGGAAATATGCTGAACGCCCGCGTCCGCGCAGAATTCGATGGAGCGGAGCAGGCTTTCCCGCGTCTGGTTCGGTACGGCAAGCATCAGGTCGAGCGAGATATTTTCAAACCCGGCGCTCTGTGCATCGCGCACCGCCTGAGCGGCCTGCGCGGCGGTGTGCCTGCGGCCGAGAAGCTTCATTTCATCCTCATTCGCCGACTGCATCCCGATGGAAACGCGGTTTGCCCCCGCCTCGCGGATTTCCTGAAAAAAGCCGCTCAAATCTTTGCCCGGATTCACTTCCAGCGCAATTTCGGCGTTTTCCAACCCAAAGGATTCCCGCGCCGCCGCAATGATTGCTGCAAGCCGCCGTGCGCCGAGCAGGCTCGGCGTTCCGCCGCCGAAATAGAGCGTATCGGCGCGCCTGCCAAGCCTGCTTCCATAGTATTTTATATTTTCGACGATACTATTCGCATATTGTTCCATAAGTTCTTCGTTCGCGCGCAGCGAATAAAAATCGCAGTACGGACATTTCCCGTCGCAGAACGGAACATGGATGTAAAGGCCGATATTCGGATTCAGCGGAACCACCCCACAATCTCTCCACCGCTTCGCGGTCCCCCTCCCTTTATCAAGGGAGGCTTATTCCAACGCTGTTTGACTTCGTTGCTTTACCAACTGATCAATTTTATTGCAGACAGCTTCAAAATCTGTATCCACTTCATAATTGCTGAACCGAATCGCTGCTATGCCGTATAATTTTAAAATTTCTGTGCGCTCTTCGTCTTTTACAATTCCTTCTTCTGTCAAGTGCTGACTACCGTCAATCTCAATCGCCAGTTTCGCAGCGGCACAATAAAAGTCTACAATAAACCTGCCAATAATTTTTTGTTTTAAGATACGGTAATTGCAGCCCTTAAAAAAATCATACCATAGTCTTTTTTCCTGTGGTGTCATCTCTTTTCGCAGT
The DNA here is from genome assembly GCA_023397245.1 of Bacillota bacterium. Lineage (GTDB taxonomy): Bacteria > Bacillota > Clostridia > Oscillospirales > Acutalibacteraceae > DATAML01. The sequence continues at coordinate 6,091 of JAEWUH010000237.1, forward strand.
TTTCTGGCGGTCGAAGTTAAACAGCTGTTATGCTTTTTCTCTAAGAAATTGCCCACGTTGCACCGTGTCCTTCCTCTGTCTCCCTTGTTAAAGGGAGATGTCGACCGCAGTCGACAGAGAGATTCTCTCGCCGCGGCGACAAATTACTCATCCAGCTTCAAAACGCTCATGAAGGCTTCCTGCGGCACCTCCACCGTGCCGAGCTGGCGCATGCGTTTCTTGCCTTCCTTCTGTTTTTCCAGCAGCTTCTTCTTGCGGGTGATGTCGCCGCCGTAGCACTTGGCAAGAACATCCTTGCGCAGCGCCTTGACCGTTTCGCGCGCGATAATGCGCCCGCCGACGCAAGCCTGAATCGGCACCTCGAAAAGCTGGCGCGGAATTTTTTCCGAAAGCTTTTCCGCCATTTTGCGCGCGCGGGGATAGGCCTTGTCCGCGTGGATGATGAAGGAAAGCGCGTCCACTACTTCGCCGTTCAGCATGATGTCCAACTTGACCAGATTGCTCTTCTGGTAGCCGTTCAGCTCGTAATCGAACGAGGCATAGCCGCGCGTGCGGGATTTCAGCGCATCGAAAAAGTCGTAAATGATCTCATTGAGCGGAAGCTCATAATGAATGTCCACGCGGTCGGTATCGATGTATTTCATATCCTTGAAAACGCCGCGGCGGTCCTGACATAAATCCATAATATTGCCGACGTATTCGCTCGGCGTGTAAATATGCGCGTTCGTCATCGGCTCCTCCGCGTTCGCAATCAGGGAGGGGTCGGGGTAATTGGTCGGGTTATCGATATAGACGACGTCGCCGTTGGTCTTGGTAATACGGTAAACAACGCTCGGCGCGGTCGTGACGAGATCAAGGTTGTATTCGCGTTCCAAACGCTCCTGAATAATCTCCATATGGAGCAGGCCCAGAAATCCGCAGCGGAAACCGAATCCCAGCGCAACGGAGGTTTCCGGCTCATAGGAAAGCGCCGCATCGTTAAGCTGCAGCTTTTCCAGCGCGTCCCGCAGGTCGGGGTAGTGCGCGCCGTCCGCCGGATAAATTCCGCAGAACACCATGGACTGCACGGCGCGGTAGCCGGGCAGCGCCTCTTTGGCGGGGCGTTCGGCAAGGGTGACGGTGTCGCCCACGCGGGCCTCCTTTACCGCCTTGATGGACGCGGCGATATAGCCGACCTCGCCGGCGCTCAGGCCGTCGCTCGGCTCAAGGCAGGTTGCGCGCCCGTAGCCGCACTCCACCACGGTAAACTCCGCGCCGGTGGCCATCATGCGGATGGTATCGCCGGGGTGCACCTGCCCGTCCTTCAGGCGCACATGGATGATCACGCCTTTATAGGCGTCGTAATAGGAATCGAAAATCAGCGCCTTGAGCGGCGCGGTTTCGTCGCCCTGCGGCGGCGGCACGCATTTCACGATCTGCTCCATGACCAGATCGATATTCGTTCCCATCTTTGCGGAAATACAGGGGGCTTCGTCCGCGGGAATTCCGATGACGTCCTCGATTTCCGTGCGCACCTTTTCCGGCTGGGCGCTCGGCAGGTCGATTTTATTGATGACCGGCACGATTTCCAACCCCGCGTCCACCGCAAGATAGGTGTTTGCAAGGGTCTGCGCCTCGATGCCCTGCGATGCGTCCACCACAAGCACCGCGCCCTCGCACGCGGCAAGGGAACGCGAAACCTCATAGTTGAAATCCACATGGCCGGGCGTGTCGATCAGATTAAAGATATAATCGTTTTCGTCCTTTGCGTGGTAAACCAGCGTAACGGCGTGCGCCTTGATGGTGATGCCGCGTTCCCGCTCCAGATCCATATTATCGAGAAGCTGGTTTTCCATATCGCGCAGCGCGACGGATTTGGTCTGCTCCAGAATCCGGTCGGCAAGCGTGCTCTTTCCGTGGTCGATATGCGCGATAATGCTGAAATTCCGTATCCGGTCACGTGAGATTGACAAATGAATCACCTAATCCTCTATACTTAAAGTTAATAATATATTATAGCATAAATAAGCGGAGAACCAAAGAAAAAAATCTTCCGTACTATGTGAAAGGGACGCGGCAAAAGCCGCGTCCCTTAGAAAACTCAATATTTGATATTACGGTAATATCTGTCGTTCAGCAGGCGTTTTTTGTGGGTGCGGTTCGGGCGGCGATAGCGTTTGCGCCCCGGTCCGTTCGGCGGGCGGCGGTTGCTGAATACCACAATCAGAACCACGATTACGCCCAGCGCGATGCAAATCCACGAAATGATGCCGATCCAGTTCATTTTTTTGTTTGCCGCCGAATCCACGGCAACCGAGCTAAGCGGATTGTTTTCCTGTACACTGCCTACGCTCGGCAGTACGATTTCGCTGGAAACCTCCTCGCTGGAAAACAGGCTGGAATCCTCACTGGAGAAAAGGCTGCTGGGGTCTTCGCTGGACACCACGGAAGCATTTGTTCTTCTTGTCCACTTTGAGCTTGCCGCGGAGCCGGAATTCCCGGATGTTTCCGGTTTGCTTAACGCGGCTTTGGAAGCCTCCTGCTCCTGAATCATTTTCTCTACCTGCTCCGGCGTGATAACGGTTGCAAACGCGCTGGCTGACCAACATAAAAACAGATAAGTTGTAAAAAGCAGTAGCAGCCATGTTTTTTTATGTTGATTCATTGCGATTCCTCCACAGCACTGTCCTTTAATGTCGATACGAAATCATTATACCATATTTTTGCTGCATTGCAACATTCATCCCAAGTTTTGCCTGTAATTTGAGCAATCATGGTTTTATTGTCTCCGAATCCGATGCGCCGCGACTGGTAATCCACCTCTGCCATACCGATCAGCAGCATAAGGACGCACAGCGTACTGAAAAAAGAGGTAAAAAAGATCCTTTGTTTTCTTCTGTTCATGCGTTTCGCTCATCTTTTCTTCTGCAAACTTCATACAGGCTCCGGCTTTCAGCCCAGCCTGCCAAGCTCGGCCGCGAGCGCCTTGCCGAAAAGCTCGCCCGAATATTTCGCTTCGTCCAGCGTGTTCACCTCGGTGCCAAATTCCACCAGCAGGGAGCCTTTTGTCAGATTTTCGTTATACTTGCGGGCGCAGAAATTCAGCGGGCGGGCAACTCCCGGGTAGAGGTCGGCAAGCGATTTCTGCAGCCGCACGGCAAGCCGCAGATTGTATTCCCAGTTGGGGAAGCCCATCTTGCCCGTATCGTCGCAGCCGGAAATAATCATGATCTGCGCGGCCTTTCTGCCGTTGATCACCGCGGTCGGCTTGATTCTGGTTCCGTCCGCGGTTCCCATCGCGTCGCGGTGGACGTCGAGCGTCACCTGAACGGAGGGATACTGCTTTAAATCGTTCTGTATGGTCACTTTGGAGCGGTCGTAAGAGCCGCTGTAGCTGGGATAGTCGTGCACCGTGGTATCGTGCACCACATTGATTCCCGCCGCCTTGAGCTGCTTTGCGATCTGCTCCCCCACGGCAACCACACTCCGGTTCAGGTCTGTGGTGCGGGTATCGCCGTAATACGCTTCCGTGGTATGCGTGTGGTAAATGAGCACCTGCGGCGCGGAATTCTTTTTAATTTTCACCGCGGGCGTTTTCGCCAGTTCCGCGGCGATATCGACCGAATGGTTCTGATTTGTATTTTTAACCCAGATATTGTTATACTGCGTACCCGCGTTCACAATCGCCATTTCCTTAATCGGAGCGGAGGACTGGGAAACAACCGGGCCGGGCGCGCTTGAATTCGGAGAGGAACCCGTGCTGCTCTGCGGACTGCTTGAAACGGACGGCACGCTGAAAAGCGGCGCGGAGGAGGCGGGAGCGGAAGACGCCGGTGCCGAAGAAACCGCGCTTTCCGGTGCCGAGGATTCCGGCTCCGGGGAATAACTGCCGTCCTCTTCGTCCTCTTCCAATATAATCGACTGCATCGCCTGCGGCGCACCGCCCGGAAGGATAAACCCCGCGGCGGTAAGGGCGGTGTTCTGTGCCAGAACCTCCGGCAGGCGCGAAGCGACGCACAGCACCGCGGTGACCGCCAGCGCTGCGGAACAGACCTGAGCCGCCTTTTGTGACCATTTCTTCATAGTATGCCCCCATAAGGTATTCCTTAATTCTTATGCGGGCAAGCCCATTTTCATGATGGCGGTTACAAAATCGGACAGGCCGGTAAAGTCCCCACGGTTTGATTTTTGACCGACGGGAGCGCTTTTAAACAATATTATTGCGCGATTCAGGTCAGTTCTTCAAATTCCTCGATGGAAAGGTCCGGATTGAGCGCAAGGTTCACCGCCATGCCAAGGATACGCGCTCCCCTGGAAATAATCAGGTCGATCTCGCGGGGCGTAACCATCATCTGGGCTCCGCGCGGCGCGATTTTTTCCTCCGTCCCCTCCGTTTCGCCGTCGAGCAGGTCTGCGGCAAGGGTCGCCGCATCCACCACGGTGGGAATTCCCATGCCGATAACCGGCACGTGCAGGGTGCTTTCATCAATCTGGGGTCTTGCGTTTCCAACGCCCGAACCGGGTGAAATCCCCCTGGAACTGAGCTGTACGGTGCAGCCGAGGCGGGAAGGGCTGCGCGCGGCAAGCGCGTCGATGGCAATGACCGCCGCGGGCTTTGTTTCCTTTACCAGCGCGGTCAGAAGCTCCACCGCCTCAATTCCGGTGCAGCCAAGCACACCGGGACTTACCACCGCCACCGGGCGGAGTTTGTCCAGCCCGGTTACCCGGGCGAGTTCACCCTTGATGTGCCGCGTCGCCATAATTTTTTCCACGGCCAGAGGGCCCAGCGCGTCCGGCGTGATCGCGCGGTTGCCCAGCCCCGCCACCAGCACCGGGCCCTTTTTCGGCGCAAGGGCGCCCAGCTCCTCGGAAATCTGCATCAGCAGGACGTTGTCCTTATCCAGATGGTCGGAAATCGACTTGACCTCCATCGTGACGTATTTTCCGCCGTTGTCGTCGATCCGCGTGATGACGCAGCCGTCCTTTTCCTGCCTCGTCTGTTTGCTGGGTTCGGTGTTTTCCATCGCTAAGTCGGTACGGAAATTCAAAAAATCAGCCCCTGTCTTAATATTTTAAAAATTACTTGCAATTTTGCCGTTCAGGTGTTATTATGATTGATATGTGACAATGCCAAAGGAGGTGTAACTATGCCAAACATCAAATCAGCGAAGAAGCGCGTGAAGGTTATTGCTACAAAAACTCTCATAAACAAGTCCCTTAATTCCGGACTTAAAACAGATATAAAGAAAGCGAACCTTGCCGTTGAAAACGGTGACGCCAGCAAAGCGGAAGCTGTTAAGGTTGCGATTAAGAAGATTGATCAGGCTGCCGCAAAGGGGATTCTGCACAAGAATACCGCCGCAAGAAAGAAATCGTCTCTCGTACGCAAGCTGAACGCAGCAAACGTATAATATCCCTCACACGCGGTTAAAAGCAAAAGCAGAGCCTTGCGCTCTGCTTTTTTACATTTTCGGAAAGCATTGCAGACTTTTATAAAATGTTTGCGGTGATTGACTTTTTTTATAGAATTGGTTATCATATAATCAGATAAAAGTAAACGGAGGTGCTCGTTTTGAAAAAGCACAATACTTTTGCCATACTGATCACGGTTTTTTCTGCCGTTGCCGCAGTGACCGCCGCTGTTATTGCCGTGGCGCTCTTCTTTGAAAAGAAGAAAAAGGATGAAGAGGAACTTGAGCACTATCTTGACTGTTCCATCCAATAAGGGTAGTCGCATAATGACGCGGGCAGGTTTATTACCTGCCCGTTTTGTTTTTTTGCCGTATGCTCAGGGAATCCGGCCCGGCGTTTTCGCCGTTTTATGTTATCAGCTTTTGTCCCCCGGTTTGGAAAGCAGTGCGGCGAGATAGCCGAAGACCACCGCTGCCGCAATGCCCGCCGCGGAGGCGGTAAGGCCCCCGGAAAAGGCGCCCAGAATGCCGTGCTGTTTCACGGCTTCCATTGTACCCTTGGCCATGGTGTAGCCGAACCCGGTCAGCGGAACCGTGGCTCCGGCCCCGGCAAGGTTGACCAGCGGCTCGTAAAGCCCCAGCGCGGTCAGCACAACGCCCAGCGTAACAAAAAGCACGAGGATGCGCGCCGGCGTCATTTTTGTAAAATCGATCAGCACCTGGCCGACCACGCAGATTGCGCCCCCGATTACAAATGCCCATAGATAATCCACATGACTCACCTCCGCTTTAGTTTCGCCGAATCTGGCAATGTTATACATTACGCGGAGTTTGAAGTGAAGAATTAAAACCATATTTTGACGGCGGCATTGAAAAAGTGCCGCGGCATATGAGACTGATTTAACGGAGGTATGCGTTACGAAAGCTGTATTCATTGACCGTGACGGAACTATCGGCGGCGGAGACGATGTAACGCTCCCAAAAGAATTTAAGCTGTTTTCCTTTTCCGAAGCCGCTTTTAAACTCCTGAAAGAGAGCGGATACCGCCTGATTGCCTTTACAAACCAGCCGGACATTTCCGGCGGCAAGGTTTCGGTATATGATTTTGAAACAGAGCTGTCCTCCTTTGGCTTTGACGATGTCTGCATCTGTCCGCACCGGCCTTCCGACCACTGCTTATGCCGTAAGCCGAGCCCCTATATGCTTCTCCGGACAGCAGAGAAATATCAGTTGGATTTGGCCGAATGCTTTGTAATCGGCGACCGGTGGAGCGATATGCTCGCCGGGACTCAGGCAGGCGCAAAATCGATCTTGGTAAAAACCGGTGCAGGCCTGGATTCGCTGGGTGTGGATTCTGATAAATGGGATTCCACAAAAGCCAACTATCTTGCAGAAAACCTGCTTGACGCAGCCCAATGGATCATCGGTCATCAGACCGATTGCCGTTAAAAAAGAGGTGCAAGCCATATGGCCTGTACCTCTTTAAAATTTATTTTACCTCCGGCATCACACCCGGCTCGTGGGAACCGCCGTTGAAATAGATGTCGTACCAGACGAGGAAAACAAAAATCGTCCAGATTTTGCGGTTGTTGTCGCATTTGCCGCCGTAATGGTCATCCAGCAGACGCACCAGCACATCGGTGTTGAAAAACTGCTCCGCGGTTTTTCCGGTAAACGCTTCCTTGACCAGATTGTAGTATTTCTCTTCCCTGAGCCATACCCTTGTGGGAACAGGGAAGCCGAGCTTCTTCTTCTGCGCCGTGGCTTCGGGCAGATGCCTGAGCGCCGCCTGGCGCATGGCGTATTTGGTATTTTCCTTATTCACACGCAGCTTGCGCGGAATGCGCGAAGCGACCTTGAACACCTCTTTATCCAGGAACGGCACGCGCAGCTCCAGCGAGTTCGCCATACTCATGCGGTCGGCTTTCAGAAGGATATCGCCGACAAGCCAGACATTGATGTCCAGATACTGCATCTTGGTGACGTCGTCCTTGCCCTGTACGCGTTCGTAGTATTTCTTCGTAAGCTCCTGCGGCCGGGTAATCGAAATATCGCTTTTTAAAAGGCTGCGTTTTTCATCCATGGTAAACATGCTGCAATTCCCGATAAAGCTCTCTTCAATGGGCAGCGCGCCGCGGATGAGGAAGTTCTTGCCCTTAAAGCGGAACGGCAGCGCTTTCGCAATCCCGGCAAACGCTTTGCGCAGGCCGAGCGGAAGCTTTTTATAGGCCTCAAAATCATCCGGCTCGTGGTAGATGTTGTATCCGCCGAAAAGCTCATCCGCCCCTTCGCCGGAAAGAACCACCTTCACATACTCGCTTGCCATTTTGGAAACGAAATACAGCGCGATGCAGGAAGCGTCGGCAAGCGGCTGATCCATATGGTACTGTACCTTGCGGATATTTCCCCAGTATTCTTCAGCAGAAATTACCTTGCAGTGATGGTCGACCTTGATTTTCTCGGAGAGGTTTTTCGCCCAGTCGATCTCGTTGTACTTCTCGCCGTAGTCAAAGCCGACGGTAAAAGTCTTCTGGCCGGAAAAATACGTGGAAACATAGCTGGAATCCACGCCGCTGGAAAGGAAGCAGCCCACCTCAACGTCGCTGATTTTATGGGCGCTGACCGAGTTCTCAAATACCTTTTCGATCTCGGAAACCGCCTGCTCCTGCGTCATACTGCCGTCCGCCTCGAATTTGGGCTCCCAGTAGCGGTGCGTTTCCACCTTGCCGTTCCGGTACCATAAATAATGCGCCGGCATCAGGCAGAAAACGCCCTCAAAAAAAGTTTCGGGCGGTACGGAGTATTCGAA
>JAEWUH010000028.1 GCA_023397245.1 Bacillota bacterium
CATCCCTTCCACCATAGCCTGTTCCAGACTGATCCCGGCGGCTTTGCGCATTCCTTCCACGCCGTCGTAATCGCGGTCTTCTGAAATAAAGTCGGCGATATACAGCACCTTTTCCAGCGTGGTCATATTGGCCCGCCCGGTTGTATGGTAACGAACGGCATTCAGAATTTCCGGGTCGGTAATCCCGAGCTTATCCTCAATGTACGCAGCGCCCAGCATGGCATGCCATAGCTTCTGTGCGGTGCGTTCCACATCGCTTAATACAATATCATAGCGCGTCATCATTTTCAACTGCTCGTCGGGAGAAAGGTCTTTCATGATATCATGGAGGATTCCCGCGACCTCAGCTTTTTTTACATCCGCGCCATACTTTTCGGCCAGATTAACGGCCGTTTTACTGACGCAGAGCGAGTGGTAATAACGTTTCTCGCTTAATAACGGTTTAATAATCTCCCGGTAATCCACCGTATTCATCACACAACTATTCATTTCACACGCTCCAAATACAGATTATTCCCCAAAATATATTCAGCAACCGCCGGCGGTACAAGCCCGGCGATACTTTTTCCGTTTTTTGCGGCATTCCGCACCATAGTGGACGAAATGGGAAGATACTCGATGTTTTCCACCACGGTTTTCGCGCCGCCGCACTTTAAAAATTCGGCATGCTCCAGCAGGCGCGGCAGCCCCTCCACACTGCGCGGAGCCGCGCAGAGCGTTGCGAGCGAATAAATGGTCTGCGGCTCATGCCAGTTCTGAATGGTCAGAAACATATCTTCCCCGGTGATCAGGAAGAATTCGGAATGCGGATACGCGGCTTTCAGTTCCAGTAAGGTATCGGATGTATAGCTTGGCGCGGACCGCCGGAGCTCGATATCGCTTGCCTCGAAAAGCGTATCCGCCGAGGCAAGGCGGCACATTTCCAGCCTGTCCCGCGCGGGGGCAAGGTCAACCGCCGCCTTATGCGGAGGCTCCCGGGCGGGAATCAAAAGCACCTTGTCCGCACCGAGTATCCGGGCAAACTGTTCGGCCAAATGGATATGCCCGTTATGAATCGGATTAAACGTTCCACCGTAGACTGCAATTCGCATGGTTTCACCCTGATATGTCCGTAAATTTTGATTTCTCCGATCCGGAAAAATCAAACGAAAGATACTAAAAAATGGCAATAGTTTTCTCTATCATATTACTTTTTTACTGCTTTGGGAAGAGTAATTTTCGGTTCCTTTTCGCTTCTGCGGTATAAAACGAACTTTGAGCCGATCACCTGAACGACCTCGGACTGTGTCTGCTCCGCAACCTGCTGCGCCGCTTCCTTTGAAGAAACCGGGGCGGTCTCCAGCACCTTTGCCTTTATGATTTCGCGCGCGGTAAGGGCGTCGTCCGCCTGCTTGAGGACGTCCGGGCCGATGCCCGACTTTCCGACCATAAGGATGGTGTCGATCTCATTGGCGAGGGAACGCAGGTAGGCGCGCTGTTTGCTGGTAATCATAATGAATTCTCCTTCATTTTCAGTAGTTGAAGCCGCTCCGCAAGCTTTTTCAGGGCGCGTCCGCGGTGGCTGATGCGATCCTTTTCCTCCGCGCTCAATTCCGCAAAAGATTTTCCGTTCACCAGAAATACCGGGTCGTAACCGAACCCGCCGTTTCCGTGGGGTTCAAAGGCGATTTCGCCGGGGCACTCCCCCTGCACATCGATCCGTTTCCCATCCGGGAAGGCGCAGCAGACGGCGCTGACAAATTTTGCCGTCCGCTTCTCACGCGGCACCTCTTTTAGATTTGCCAGAAGCTTTGCGATGCGGTCCGCGTCGCTGGCGCCCTCGCCGGCATAACGCGCGGAATAGACGCCGGGCGCGCCGTCCAGGGCATCGACCATCAGGCCGGAATCGTCGGCTACCGCGGGCATTCCCGTCTGCCGGCAAGCGGCTTCCGCCTTTAAATAAGCGTTTTCACGAAAGGTCGTGCCGGTTTCCTCTACTTCTTCCAGCTCCGCCGTTATTGCGGAAATATTGAGCGGTTCCAGAATTCGCTCCAGCTCTTTCAGCTTCTTCTGATTATGGGTGGCAATTACGAATGTTGTCATAGATTTCCCCTGTCTGTCATCTCTCAAATAAGGCCGCGGCAAAATCATCCGCGTTGAACGGCTGCAGATCGTCCACCTGCTCGCCCACGCCGATAAATTTAACGGGCAGGTCAAGGTCCTCCTTCACGGCAAGCACCACGCCGCCGCGCGCCGTGCCGTCCAGCTTGGTCAGCACGATTCCTGTAATCCCGGCGGCATTCTTAAATTCCCGCGCCTGATTTACCGCATTCTGCCCGGTGGTGGCGTCCAGTACCAGCAGAACTTCCTTATCCGCGTCCGGCAGTTCGCGGTCGATTACGCGGTTAATTTTTGAAAGCTCCTGCATCAGATTCTTTTTATTATGGAGCCTGCCGGCGGTGTCGCAGATGACGACATCCGCGCCCCGCGCCTTGGCGGCGGCAATGGAATCGAATACAACGGAAGCGGGGTCGCTGCCCTCGGCCTGTTTGACAAGCTCGGCTCCGGAACGCTGCGCCCAAATCTCAAGCTGCTCGATCGCTGCGGCGCGGAAGGTATCGGCAGCCCCGAGAATCACTTTTTTCTTCTCCTTGACCAGCATTGCGGCGATCTTGCCGATCGTTGTGGTCTTGCCCACGCCGTTTACGCCGATGACAAGGATAATGGACGGTTTTGTGGAAATGTTCAGTTCCTCGCCGCCCCGGAGCATATCCGCAACGATGGTGCGGAGCATATCGAAGATTTTATTCGGGTCTGTAATGCCGTTCGCCTTTACCTCTTTGCGCAGGGCGTCGCAGATACGCTCCGCCGTGTGAACGCCGACGTCGCCCATAACAAGCAGCTCTTCCAGCTCCTCAAAAAGCGACTCGTCGATGACGGTAAAGGAATTCAGCATGGATTCCACCGATTTGCTCAGGCTGTCTCTTGTCTTTTTTAATCCCTCTTTTATTTTCGCAAATAATCCCATTCTTGTTCTCCTTTGTCTGTGTCCGGCAGGGCGTCCGCGGAAAGCATCCGTCAGTGCGTTTCTTTCATACCCAGCTTGGATTCTATTTCCGAAACGTGCAGCTCCAGCAACTTGGACACGCCCTCGTCCTGCATCGTTACGCCGTATAAAACGTCGGCTTCTTCCATGCTGCCGCGGCGGTGCGTGATCACGATGAACTGGGTGTTTTTGTTCATGCGCCGCAGATAGGAAGCAAAGCGGACCACGTTGACGTCGTCCAGCGCAGCCTCGATTTCATCCAACACGCAGAAGGGCGGCGGGCTGACCTTCATAATTGCAAAGTACAGCGCGATGGCGACAAGCGCCTTTTCGCCGCCGGAAAGCGACTCCAAATGCGCTACGATTTTGCCCGGAGGCTGCACGGAAATATCGATACCGGAATTCAGGATATCGTCCGGCGCACTTAACGAAAGCTGCGCGCTGCCGCCGCCGAACAGTTCCTTGAAGGTCTGCGTGAAGTTCTCCGAAATTTGCTGGAACCGGGTGAGAAACAGCTCTCGCATCTGGTGCGTCAGCTCGTCGATGAGCTTTTTGAGCTCGTCCCGGCTCTTTTCCACATCGTTTACCTGGCTTGTCATGAATTCGTAACGTTCGGAAACCTCTTTGTATTCCTCCACCGCCGCAACATTGACCGTGCCGAGCGATTTGATTTTATTTTTCAGCTCGTTCAGCCGTTTCTGCGCTTTGGCAGTATCTTCGATCTTGGTTCCGATTTCCTCCGCTTCGCGGCGGGTCAGTTCATATTCTTCCCACAAGCGGCTGATAATTTCATCGTATTCCTTTTGCAGACCGGCTTTTCTTTCTTCCAGGCGCGCCAGCTCATGGCCGATTTTCTCTTTTTCCGCGGATTTCTCGCGCTCGCCGGCGCGCAGTTCGGTGGAAAGGCGCTCGTATTCCATGCGCTTTGCGTTCAGCGTTTCGACTTGTTCCTTGGTCTTTTCCGCGGATTGGCGCAGGCTCTGCGCCTGCTCCTGCAGGGCATTAATCTGCGTTTCCAGCAATGCGGTGGAAGCCTGTACCGTCTTCCTCTCATTCTGCAGCGCTTCGGTTTTACCCTCGTGGTCTGCCTTGCGGCGTTCAATCTCCGCGATGCCCCCGCGCAGCGATTCGATATCCTTCTGGGAAGTCAGGCACGCAATCCGGATTTCCTGCAGCTTCGCGTTCAACTCGTCGCTTAACTTGTTGAATTCGCTTCGGCTGCCGCTGATCTGATCCAGCTCCGCCTGCTGCTGCTTTATATTTTCCGAAATATTTACGGACTTTTCCTGCGCTTCCTTTTGAACGCGCTTCTGCTCACTTAAACGCGTGCCGGCCGTCTGCTTTTCTTCAAGCAGGGCCTGCAAATCGCCGGTTACGGTTTCAAGGTCGGCGCAGGCGCGTTTGCGCTCCGTATCAATCTTGTAACGTTCCTCCTGCGCGGAAGCCAGTTCGCCCTTGGAAGCGGTAAGCGCCGCTTCCGCCGCGGAGACCTCCTCAACGGCGGCTTTCAGCGCCAACGCTGCCTGTTCCGCTTTCTTTTCCAGTTCGGCAGCCTCGGACTTGAGCCGTTCAATTTCAGCGGCGCGGCTGAGCAGCCCCGAATTTTTGGCAAGGGAGCCGCCGGTCAGCGAACCGCCCGCGTTGACGACCTGGCCGTCCAGCGTAACGATGCGGAAGCGGTAGCCGTAACGCTTCGCGATACTTACCGCGCTGTCCAAGTCCTCCGCGACCGCAATGCGGCCAAGGAGGGAATTTAAAATCCCGCCGTATTTTTCCTCACTGCTGCAAAGGCGGGCGGCGATACCCACAAAGCCGGGGCAGTCCTCCAGCCCGTTTTCCTGCAGAAGATTTCCCCTGATGGTGGAAAGCGGCAGGAAGGTCGCGCGCCCGGAATCCCGCTGCTTTAAAAGCTGGATGGCCCGTTTGGCGTCCTGCTCATCCCCCACGACGATGTTCTGCATCGCCGCGCCCAGTGCAATCTCGATGGCGACGGCGTACTGCTGCGGCACATGGATTAAACGCGACACCGGGCCGTGAATGCCGTTAATCGTGCCGCGGCCCGCTTCTTTCATGACGGTTTTTACACTCTGGGAAAAGCCTTCCAAATTGCGTTCCAACTCTTCAAGAAGGTGCGCCCGGCGCAGGCGATCCTGCGCGTCCATGCGGATGCGGTTATTTTCTTCCTTTGCCTTCTCCATGCGCTGTTTCCGCGAATCCAGACGCAGTTCGTAGCCCTTAATGGTATTGGTAAGGGACAAAATCCGGTCGTCGGTATCGGAAAGCATAGCCGCGTAATCCTCCGCGGCGTTTTTCAGTTCCGCGGCCTGCGCCTGCTTTGCCTGAACGGTTCCGTCAACGGAGGAAAGGCGCAGCTCGATTTCCGAGATGGAGGAAGCGGCCGTCATTTCGGCAACCTTTGTTTCGGTCGCCTCGGCGGTCAGATCGGTAATACGGCGCATATAGCCGTCGATTTTGCCGTCCGTTTCGCTCATGCCCCGCCGGATTTCATCCAGCCGTGTGGCGCTCTCCTCGGATTCCTGATTCTTTTGTTCTATGTACCGGAGTTTCTCCTGTATCTGACTTTTCTTTTCTTCGATCTCCTGATCCATATCCTGCGCGGATTCGGAGGTCTGCGCAATTTCCTTATTGATGCGCTCAATATTCTCATTGTTATGAAGAATATCGTTCCGCAGAACCAGAATTTCGCTGTCTTTTTTGGCGGCATCCGCCTCCAGCTCCGCCGACTTCTTGCGAATTTCATCCGCCTGTGCGGCGCATTCGTTCGTTTTACTGAAATTCTCATTGATGGAAGCGTCGATTTGGTTCAGTCCCTCTTCCACGGCTTCATGCTGATTCCGGGCAATGAGAATTTTATCGTCATGCTCCCGCAGAATCCACCCCGACTGCTCCAGCGTGTTGAGCCAGAGGCCGATTTCAAGCGTGCGTTTTTCCTGCGCGTAAGCAAGATATTGTTCCGCCTTTTCGGCCTGTTCCTTCAGCGGGCCGACACGGCTTTCCAACTCCGTCAGGATATCCCGCAGGCGCAGGAGGTTTTCTTCGGACTGGTTCAACCTGCGTTCGGATTCCTCCTTGCGGTAGCGGAAGCGGGAAATGCCCGCGGCTTCCTCAAAGACCTCGCGCCGATCCTCGGAACGGGCGGCGACGATACTGTCGATTTTGCCCTGTCCGATAATCGAATAGCCGTCCCTGCCCAGACCGGTATCCATGAAAAGCTCGTTGATATCCTTTAACCGGACGGTAACCTTGTTGATCAGATATTCGCTGTCACCCGAACGGTAATAGCGGCGCGTAACCGCCACGCTGTCGTTATCGAAAGGAAGCTGGCGGGAAGTGTTGTCGATATTCAGCGTAACCTCTGCAAAGCCCTGGGCCTTGCGGGTGGGAGTACCGTTAAAAATAACGTCTTCCATTTTGGTGCAGCGCAGGGTACGGATGGACTGTTCGCCCAAAACCCAGCGGACGGCGTCGCTGATGTTGCTTTTGCCGCTGCCGTTCGGCCCTACTACCGCGGTGATCCCTTTGTTAAAGCTCAGGGTTGTTTTATCCGGGAAGGTTTTAAAGCCCTGTATTTCAAGTGATTTTAGCAGCACGTTCTCACCCCCTTGGGTTATTCAAGTATAAAGTCTTTTCCCTTTACATCCGCATTTGACCGAATTTTTGCTTCGTATCCGAGTTCCCGCAGCGCAGACGAATTGCACTTTTTCTGGCCGACCGCGGCGGAGACCGATTTGGGATTGACCTGTATTGTAATTTTCCCTTTCGGAATATGATTTTTCTCAAGGTATTCGGTAATTTTCCAAAGCATCCTCCGACTTTCGCAAAGCTCACGGAATGCCGGATGCCACGGGCCGGCAAGCAGATCGCGTTCCAGTTCCGGGCTGCTGTGCAGGCCAAGACGGATGACCGCAATGCCGTGCTCCTCAAAAAAATTGAGCAGCTTCGCGCAGAGCGTGACGGTCTCCTCAAGACCTAAGGTCTGATATTCCCCGGCGAGGTATTTTTCGCCGAGCTCCGTACCGCTCATGATGATCGTGGGATAAATCCGAACGTTTTCGGGGTGAAGCGCCGCCAGCCTTTCGGCAGTCAGAACAGCACCCTCCGCGGTATCGCCGTAAAGCCCTGTCATCATCTGCAGTCCGAGGGTAAAACCGTAAGACCGGATCAGCTTTGACGCGTCCTCCACCTGCTTCGCCGTGTGGCCGCGCCCATTCATTTGCAGTACGCGGTCGTCCATGCTCTGCGCCCCCAACTCGATGGCGGTAACATGGAAGCGCTTTAAGAGCGTCAGAATTTCTTCATCGATGTAATCCGGCCTTGTGGAAATACGGATGCCGGAAAAGGTGCCGTCTTCCACAAAGGGAGCGGC
>JAEWUH010000063.1 GCA_023397245.1 Bacillota bacterium
GCGCAGATCGTCCTTCTTGATCTTGGTGATATTGATGCCGTCATAGCGGATTTTCCCTTCCGGCACCTCATAGAACCGGTTCAGGAGGTTGGTAATGGTGGTTTTGCCCGCGCCGGTCGAGCCGACAAAAGCAATCTTCTGCCCCGGCTCCGCGTAGAGCGAAATATCGTGGAGCACCGTTTTGTCTGGCTCATAGCCGAACGTAACGTCGTGCAGCCGCACGTCGCCGTTCAGCTGGGTATAGGTCACCGTGCCGTCGTGATGCGGGTGCTTCCATGCCCAGAGGCCCGTGCGCTCAGCGGTTTCCGTCAGGTTGCCTTGAGCGTCCTTTTTGGCGTTGACCAGCGTAACATAGCCTTCGTCGTTTTCCGGCTGCTCGTCAATGACCTCAAAAATCCGCTCTGCGCCGGCGAGCGCGGCAAATACGGTATTCAGCTGCTGGGAAATCATGGTGATCGGCTGGTTAAAGGTTCTGGTGTACTGGAGGAAGGAAGCGATGGAGCCGATGTCCATCCATCCGGAAATAACCAGCACCGCCCCGGCTACCGCGGTAAGCGCGTAATTGACATAGCCCAGATTGCCCATGGTGGGCATGAGGACACTGGCGCTGTAGTTCGCGTTTGTGGCAGCCTGCCGCAGATTTTCGTTCAGGACGTCGAATTCATTCTTTACCTTGTCTTCATGGCAAAAAACCTTTACGACCTTCTGCCCCTCGATCATTTCTTCAATATAGCCGTTGGCTGCGCCGATGGCCGCCTGCTGCTTTTTGAAATACTTTGCCGACATCCCGCCGACCTTCTTGATAATGGTAAACATAATCAAAAGCATGACGACGATCAGCAGCGTCAGGATTGGGCTGAGCACAAGCATCATGATAAAGGTTCCGACTACCGTGATCGTCGATCCGAGCAGCTGGGTCACGCCCATGGTGATCGCCTCGCGCAGGGTATCAACGTCGCTGGTGTAGCGGCTCATCAGCTCACCGTGGGTATGGGTGTCAAAGTATTTGATCGGCAGGTCCTGCATTTTGTTGAACAGGTCGCGGCGTACCGCGTTCAGCGTGCCGTTGGATATTTTGATCATAAGCTGGGTGTAAATCAGAGAGGACAGAACACCGACCGCGTAAATTCCGCCCATGACCGCGATCATCTGAATAAACGGGATAAAATCCGCAGGGGTAACCTTTTTGCCGACCAGCGGCGCAATGCACTGGTTCAGCAGGGGCTTTATGAAATACGTACCCGCAACATTGGCGGAGGAACTGATCAGGATAAAGAACAGGACGGTAAAAAACCGGAATTTCTGCTGAAAGATATACCCGGAAATCCGGGCAAGGGTCTTGCGTACATTCTTGGGCTTTGCTCCGGATGCATTGTGTCTTGGTCCCGGCATCAGACAGCCACCCCTTTCTGCTGCGATTCATAGACATCGCGGTAAATCTCGTTGGTATTCATTAACTCGTCATGCGTGCCGACCGCGTTGATTTTGCCGTCGTCCAGCACGATGATTTTATCCGCTTCACACACCGAAGCGATACGCTGCGCAATAATGATCGTCGTAACGTCCCTGCGCGCCTCTTTCAGTGCGGAACGGATTTTTGCGTCCGTCGCGGTATCCACGGCGCTGGTGCTGTCGTCGAGAATCAGGATTTTCGGATTTTTGAGCAGCGCGCGCGCAATGCAGAGGCGCTGCTTCTGGCCGCCGGACACATTGACGCCGCCCTGCCCGAGGTCTGTGTTGTAGCCGCCCGGAAAGCTCATGATAAAGTCATGCGCCTGCGCGGCTTTGCAGGCCTCCACAATCTGTTCGTCGCTCGCGTTTTCATTGCCCCACCGGAGGTTATCCTTTATCGTGCCGGAAAACAGCACGTTCTTCTGCAGGACCATGCTGACCGCGTCACGCAGATCCTCGATCTTATAGCTGCGCACATCGCGCCCGCCAACCAGAATCCGGCCTTCGGTCACATCGTAAAGACGCGGGATCAGCTGGACAAGGCTGCTCTTTGCGGAGCCGGTTCCGCCGATAATGCCGACGGTTTCACCGGACTTAATATTCAGGCTGACCTGTTCCAGCGTGTTGGTTTCCGCGTTCGGATTATACTTGAAGGCTACGTTTTCAAATACGACGGAACCGTCCTTCACTTTTTCGCTGTCCGTTACACCGTCGTCGGTGATATCGATGTTTTCATTTAAGACCTCGCAGATACGGTTCGCGGAAGCTTTTGAAATCACCAGCATGACAAATACCATGGACAGCATCATGAGCTGCATGAGAATCTGCGTTACGTAACTGATGAAGCTGATGAGTTCTCCGGTTTTCATCGTACCCGCTACGATCATGTTACCGCCGTACCACATGATGGCCACAATGCAGCCGTACATGGCAAGCTGCATGGCGGGCATATTGAACTGCACGATCCGCTCCGCTTTCATTGAGAATTTCATCAGGTTGTCGTTGGATTCCTTGAATTTCAGTTTTTCATATTCGGAGCGCACAAACGCCTTGACCACCCGGATTGCAATAAGGTTTTCCTGTACCGAAGCGTTCATTGCGTCGTATTTTTTCAGCATGACGCGGAAACGCGGAAACGCCTGTGATAAAATGATTCCGAGGGCAACGGCAAGAAACGGCACCGCCACATAAAACACGTTTACCAATCTGGAATTGATCTGGTAGGCCATAATGGTCGCGCTCACAAGCATGACCGGTGCGCGCACCATCAGGCGAACCATCATCATAAAGGCGTTCTGGATGTTTGTGACGTCCGTTGTGAGTCTGGTGACAAGGGACGCGGTGCTGAACTTGTCGATATTGGAAAAGGAATACTCCTGTACCTTTCCAAACAGGCCGCGGCGGATTTCACTGCCGAAGCCCATGCAGGCAATGGACGCGAACCGCGCGGACAGGATGCCGAACGTCAGCGAAAGCAGCGCCATCAGCACCATCATCCCGCCGATCTGAACCACATAGCCCACGTTTTTGTTTGCGATGCCGTTATCGACGATTTCGGCCATCAGCAACGGTATTCTTACTTCCAGCAGTACCTCACAGATCACTGTTACCGGAGCCAGAAGTATGAATAATAAATACTTGCGCGTGTAGGGCGCAAATGTTTTAATCATTCTCTTGTTCCCCTTTCTGTTCACACAGCCGCTTTTTCTCGGCCATCATGGTATCCATTAAAGCAAACATGGTTTTATTCCGGAATTCATCCGACTCAAGGTTTTCAATCAAACGGTTGAGATAGGCACAGAGTTCTTCGCATTCCCTATCACTGAAGCCCTGAAACATCCGCCGGTCTATGGCGTTGAAAACCTGCGTACCGAATTCGGCTGATTTTTGGCCTTTTCCGGTGATAGAAATACGGTTGCACCTGAGGTCGCCTTCATCCGCCGTTTTTTTCAGCATCCCGCTTTTCTGCATCCGCTTGACCGAGGTTGCTATGGACGGTGCGGAAACCTGCAGGGTATCCGCCAGCTGCTTCTGCGTGCAGTTATTATGCTCGGAAATATATTGCAGAATCGGGAGCTGCCCGAAAAACAGCCCATTTTCCGCCGCCGCGCGGTGGATAAAAATGCGGTGTATAATATTAAGTTTAGCCAGCCGGTCTACGATCGTGTGGTAATCGTATTCCATTTAATGATCTCCTTCTCTTCAAATGAGTCAATTAGTTAGTCGATTAATTATTAACCGATTAACTGTTTATATAGTTTAATCCTTTTTCCGGAAATGTCAAGAGATTTCAAATGTTTTTTGTATCTGCCGATTTAACGTATCACCGTAGAACAATTTGCATAAAACAGTACGCTGCGCTGCATATTTTTTAAAAGGATTTTCCATTGACAAACAAACAGTATTCAGTCTATAATTTGGTTAATTATTTGCAATTTCATAAAATTTGCATTATTCCGTTGCCTTTCCTGCATTTAAATAGCTGTATGCGGAAAACATACAGCCGACGAAAGGGGTATTTATGATGAAAAAATCAAAAAGAATTTTAGCAATTGCACTCTGCACGGTTCTTGCGGCCGGTATGCTTCCCTTTACGGGCTGCTCCAAAAAAGCAGACACATCCTCCGCTTCTGCGGCAGGCACACAATCCGCTGCTCCGGCCGGTGGGAAAAAGGTTCTTAAGGTCGGTATGGAATGCGCCTTTGCGCCGTACAACTGGACCCAGGCAGACAACAGCAACAACGCGATTCCGATTGCCAACAGCTCCGGCGAATACGCCAACGGTTACGACGTCATGATGGCGAAAAAAATAGCCGACGCCATCGGCTACGACCTGCAGATTGTTAAAACCGAGTGGGACGGCCTTGCTCCGGGCGTTGCTTCCGGCAAGCTCAGCGCCGCAATCGCCGGCATGAGCATTACGGCAGAGCGTTTGAAAACGGTCGATTTTACCGATCCTTATTATAAGGCCACGATTTACGCACTGGTCAAATCGGACAGCAAATACGCTTCCGCCAAGAGCGTTGCGGACTTAAAGGGCGCAAAATGCACCTCGCAGCAGAATACCATCTGGTACGATATGTTAAAGCAGATTCCCGAAGCAAACATCCAGCCCGCCATGAAGAACGTTCCGGCTCTGATTGTCGCCCTGACCTCCGGCAAGACCGAGGTATTTGTAACCGACAAGCCGACCGCCATGGCCGCCGCCTATACGAACAAAAATCTGGTCATGCTTGACTTTTCCGCAAGCGGCAACGACTTCAAGGCCTCCGACGAAGACGTAAACCTCGGTATTGCGGTATCCAAGAAAGACACTGCGCTCAAAGAAGCCATCAACAAGGCGCTTGCGCAGATCAGCGACGCGGACCGCGACAAGATCATGCAGGACGCAATCAAAAACCAGCCTGCAACAAAATAATTGAACAAGATACGGGAAGCGAGTTGTAATCAATGAATCCGAATTCACCTGCCGACGCTGACTTTTTCGGCTGGGTAATCTATCTGCTTAGTAAATACGGGCCTATTTTCCTCCACGGTGCGGGGGTCACGCTGCTTCTGGCATTGGTCGGCACGCTCGTCGGCTGCCTGATCGGTCTGCTGGTCGGCGTGCTGCGCACGGTTCCGCTCAGCCCCAACGCGAATCCGGCCGTCAAGGTGCTGTATAAAATCATGCAGTTTATTCTGGCGGCATACATAGAGATTTTTCGCGGCACGCCGATGATCGTACAGGCAATGGTGGTTTATTACGGCGCAATGCAGGTTTTTCAGATCGACATGAGCGCCATGTTCGCCGGTTTCCTTGTCGTATCCATCAATACCGGCGCGTATATGGCGGAAACCGTGCGCGGCGGCATCGACTCCATCGACGTGGGGCAGACCGAGGCGGCAAAGGCGATCGGTATGACGCACTGGCAGACCATGATCAGCGTAATCATGCCCCAGACCATCCGCAACATTATGCCGCAGATCGGCAACAATCTGATTATCAACATCAAGGATACCTCCGTATTGAACGTTATCAGCGTGACCGAGCTTTATTTTTCCGGCAATTCGGCCGCCGGCGCGTATTACCGGTATTTTGAGGTATTCTTCATCATCAGCGTGATGTACTTCATCATGACCTTCACCTGCTCCCGTTTCCTGCGCTGGATGGAGCACAAAATCGACGGTTCCAGCTACTATTCGCTTGTTAAGAGCGATATGATGGCTGACCCCTGCGGGCACAACCCCGTTAAGACGCAAGGAGGTAAAGGAACATGGACGAAGTAATTCTGCAAGTACGCCACCTGAGCAAAAAGTTCGGCGACCATCAGGTACTGAAGGACATTGATTTCCAGACGAACCACCGCGACGTCATCTGCATCATCGGCGCTTCCGGCTCCGGAAAATCCACGCTCCTGCGCTGCATCAACATGCTGGAAACCCCAACCTCCGGCGAGGTTCTTTTCCACGGCAAGAACATTATGGAAAAGGGCAGCAATGTCAACAGCTACCGCGCGAAGGTCGGCATGGTGTTCCAGTCCTTCAACCTCTTCCACAATATGACCGTACTGCAAAACTGTATGGCCGGAACGACCAAGGTTCTGAAAAAGGATAAGAAAACAGCCGAAGACCTTGCGATGAAATATCTGACCAAGGTTGGCATGGCGGAATACATCAACGCGAAGCCGCACCAGCTTTCCGGTGGCCAGCAGCAGCGCGTCGCGATTGCGCGGGCGCTTGCAATGGAACCGGAGGTTCTGCTGTTCGACGAACCGACCAGCGCGCTTGACCCGCAGATGGTGGGCGAAGTGCTCACGGTTATGCGCGACCTCGCGCACGAGGGCATGACGATGGTAATCGTAACACACGAAATGGCTTTCGCCCGCGACGTATCCTCCCGCGTGGTATTTATGGCCGACGGGGTCGTTGCCGAGGAAGGCGCTCCGGCGGATATCTTCTCAAACCCGCAGAAGGAAGCCACCAAAGAATTTTTGTCCCGCTTCCGCAATCAATAAAATATTTCAGGTGCAAATGTCCCGGACTGAAAATTTCAGCCTGGGACATTTTTTATTTTATGGCTTTGCGGTATTTCCAACAATATAGTCGATGTGAATTACTTCGCTGCCGGGGTAAGCTGCCCGCCTCCGGCGAGTTTTATCGTCTTGCCGTTCAGCCAGCTGTTCGCGCTGTTTGCGGAATCGTAGTAAATCGTGTTGCCGTTGTCCTTGATATTGGATAAGGCGGTATCGGCGTCGGTCAGCGCGGTAAGGTACGAAGTGCCGGTTACGTTCCAGGCGCTTGATTTATCCAGCGTGAGGGACATGACCTTTGCCGTGTTTTCCTTGTTCAGCGTACTTGTCAGAGCGGATTGATTCAGCACCAGCGTTACCGAGCTGATCTTATCCGCCATAACCGTGCCGCTGAGCGTCTGGGAATTCGCGGTCAGCTTCACCGTGCCGCCGTTGCTCCCGGTGGTGCCCCACCGGCTGGTCGCAGCCGCGTTGATCAGGCTGCCCGTTCCGGTAAGCGCGGTATGGTTCAGCGTAATTTCCGCGTCCGTATTGGTAATGAAGAACAACGAACCGGCTTTTGCGGTAAGCGAGCCGCCGGTAATGTTCAGCTTGCTCGTACCGGTCGCGGCGTCGCCGGAAAAGCTCTGGTACATCATTACGCCGTTTTCCTTATAACCGGTTGCCGTGCAGTCCGTTAAGGTAATAGAGTTCTTCCCTTCCACCACCAGCGCCTGCGCTCCGGTTGCCGTAAGGGCGGAGTTGGAAGCGCTGATGGTTCCCGTGGAATAGATGGCGGGAGAGTCTTTTCCCGCCGTAACCGCGGTGGAGTCGGTCACCGTTACGGTGCCCTCTCCTCGGTCGGTCGCAAGGGCCGCGCAATGTGTCCCCTTGGTGTTGATTTTTACATTGTTCGCCGTGACGGTGCCGCCGTAGGTGGCGTCAAGGCCGCGCGCGGAATCGCTGGAAGTGTTGATGGTCACGTTGTCCGCTTTAATCGAAGTGCCGCTGCCGTAGGCGAAGATCGCGTTGGCGCCGTCGCCGGTCGTCGTAATCGTTGTATTTTTCAGCGTTACCGAGCTTTTATCCTGTGCCTGAACGGCTGCGTTCAGCCCGTAGAAGTTGCTTTCCTCTTCGGAAGTCGTCTTGCCGGAAGTGGTGATTGTGGAATCCGTAAGGGTAAGGATGCCGCCGTTTGTGATTTTTACGCCCGATTCATTGCTGTTGGACGCGGTGATCGTCTGGTTGGAGGCCGTACCCGTCTTTGTGTAGGCGCCCGTACCGGTGACGGAAGGACTTCCGCTGGACGAACCGCCGCCCGGCGCCCCGCCGGAATCGCTCATAATCTGCACGGACACGAGGGCTTCCGAAGCCGTTTGATAGGTTACCTTCAGAACACTGCCAACCGCAATATCGGTCAGCGAAGCGGCATTGCCTGAGGAGACGCTGCCGGATGAGCTGCCGGAAGCTGTACCCGAGCCGCCGGGCGCCTGCGCGCTCTGCTTTGAAAGAACGCTCGTGTCGGAGATGGTAATTGTTTTGGTGGCTCCCGTCAGGACAAGATTGGCGGCGCTGCCCGGGCCGCCGCTCGGCGGGGTACCCTGCGGCGCGTCATTGCTGCCGGACGCGGTTCCGTTGCTGTTTCCCGTGGTGCTGCCCTGCTGATTATCGCCGGGCTTGGCGGGAGGATTGCCCTGCGGCGCGTTATTGCTGCCGGATACGGTTCCTGCGGACTGGTTCAGCGTGCCGAGCGCCAGGGTAACCTTTGTGCCGTTCACCGCGGTCACTTTCCCGTAGATAGTGCTCTGATCCGTTACGGCTGCGGAAGAGGTAACGGAAGAAACCGCCGCCGTTGATGTACTCTGTTGGGAACACGCCGTAAAGGTCAGTATATTGATGGCGATCAGCAAAGCCGCCAGCGCGTGCAGCCAATTCCTTTTCTTCATATAAAACAGCTCCGTTCTGTAAAATTCTGTTTGACTATAATTATCTTACAGAATATATGTGACGGTTCTGTGTAGATAAGCTCATAATTGCCTGAAAAGAAAAGGAAACCCGCGTGACTGTATGCACACAGGTTCCCTTTTCTTTATGCTGCTGTTTTACTATTATCTCTTTATAATGCCCTTCACCATCGCGATTTCTTCGCCGCTCGGGATAAACAGGCGGTAAAACGGCGTTTTGGTAAAGACGCAGAAAATAACGATGGAGCTCAGTCCCTGCAGGGTGAGCGTAATGGAGGTTGCCAGCGCCACGCCGTTGATTCCCATTACAGGAATCAACAGGAGACTGAACACGATATTCGCCACAATTCCCAGCGCGGTGGGAATAATGTTCAACTCCGGGTGACCATAGGCTGAAATGGAATTGTTGAGTACCTTTGCGTAGGAGATAAAAATAGAACCGATAATCAGGAATTTGAGCGGAGCCAGCGCGCCGACATACATCGGGAAAATCCGCGGTACAAAGACATCCGCCACCCAAACCAGCAAAACTGCGGAAACGGCGGTGACATAGGTAACCAGCTTGGAGGAAATCAGCGTCAGTTTCAGCTTGTCATTCTGTTCCTTCATGGAGGCAATCCGGCTCATAATAACCATGCTGACCGCATCCGGCAGAATCCATACCTGCTGCATCATCGTAACCGCCGTATTATACACGCCGAAATTGCTTTGCCCGTAGCTTCCCTGCACAATGTAGCTGCCAAAGTTGGAATTCAGATAGGTCAGGACATTGCTCACATGGGCTTTCAGACTGTATTTCAGGACACTGCCTGTCTGAACCTTGAAATTATCCTCCTCGGCAGGCTGCGGCATGGGGCCGCTCCAGCGTTTGATGCTATACAAGGCCAGCAGAATCATGGAAACGGAAATCGCGATTGTTGCCCAAACCCAAAGAGCGGCGGACGGATGCAGGAACACCGCCACGGCGAGCGCAAAAACAAGGATTCGCTGAATCAGCACGATCATATTGTACGAACGGAATTTATTTTCTCCCCGGAGCACCGCAATGCAGTTGTTCAGGACAAAAGAACTTACGCCGTAGATGATAATTGCGGCCAGATACGGCGCAGGCGTTTCCGCAAAGGAAGAGCTGTTTCGCATCAGCAGAACGACGGCGGCGCCAATCAGCACGATGGCGGCGGAAAGCCAAAATGTCAGCTTTTTCACCGCCGCCTGTGTATTCTGAATCTTATATCTGGAAACAAAATAAACAATCGCGGAATTTATGCTCAGGCACAGGATAGTATTAAATCCGCCGCCCCAGAGCTGTACCGTGTTGTAAAGCCCCTTTACGCCGGGATTTACACGATTCAAGACCATAAACGCGGCAATTAAACTGAGGATGGAACCAAACGCGTTGGTGCCGAAGGTATCCAGCGAATCGCGCACAATCGAACTTCTTACTTTTTTCTCTTTATTTTCACTCATTTGAATACTCCATTATTCAGATTTAAAAACACGACGTATATTATAGCATCTTCCCTCTGAGATAACAAGAAATTCGTTGTGCGTTCCGCAAACAGACGGAAAGCAAAAAGCCGGAAGAGGATCCTGTCCCCCCTCCGGTTTAAAGATTTTCGTTTACGCCTGCCTGACGTGATTCCGTTCCAGCGCCTTGCGGATTGCGAGGAAAAGCGGGATGGATACCGCGTCCGCGATCACGGCGTTGGTCAGCGTGGCCGCCGCCTTGGTCGCGATTTTAATGTTGATCGCCTGCACGGCGGAGCCGAGCAGCAGCTCTTTCACATAAGAATAGCCGAGGTACAGCGCGCAGTAGCTCAGCGAACCGGCAACCGCCGCAAGAATCAGCCGTTTCAGGTTTTTCGCGGTTTTGTCGCCGCCGTAGGCGATGATGCCGCAGACAAACGCCATCAGGAACTTAAACACAAGGGTAAACGGGGCGCTGGACGCCCATCCGCCCACCAGGTCAAACAGGAACGAGCCGATTCCCGCCGCCGCGCCGCCGTAAACCGGGCCGAGCAGCAGGCCGGAAAGGATGCAAAACACATTGCCCAGACCGATCATCGTTTTATCCCCGAGAACGGGTATGGGAATATTCAGGTAGGTTCCCACCAGGACCAGTGCGCCCATCAAGCCGGTCAGCGCAATGGTTACCGGCGTATTCTTCCGATTGATTAACATTAGTATCACCCTCCAATAAAGTAACCGATTTGCTAATTTGCAAAGGAAAGCAGGCGGTTCCGCACATCCAGACGGTCAAACGCGTTGCCAATCATCAGGTAAACCGCCGCGCTGGCGCTTGCCTGTATGAGGTTGGCCGGAATTTCCGCCAGCGGGGAAACAAAGCTGTGATAAAGAACGGCTTCCGTCAGATAATAACCGGTAATGCAGATCACGCCGGCAAGGACAGCCGCCGCGATATTCCGCTTCGTAACGATTTTTTTGCCTGCCGAGGTAAAGCACAGCGCCATGGCCGATTTAATGATAAGAGTCGGCAGAGCGTACACGGCTCCCCCGGTCAGAAGATCGGAAAGAGCCTCCCCGATTCCGCCCGCCGCAATGGCAAACGGCGCGGGCAGCATGCTGGCCGCAAGGTAGAGGAACGCGTCGCCGAGGTGGATATAGCCGCCGGTTGCGGGGGTCGGGATATGAAGCACATAGGCGGTTACAAGAAAGATCAGCGCGGCAAAAAGCGCGGTAATCACAGTGAGCCTGGTTGATTTTAATTGATTCATCGGTTTTCACTCCGGTTCTGTTGATTTGCTTTAAAGCTGTGCTATAATAGTAACGGAAAACTGCATATATTAAAATATACAGTTTATAAAAATTCGATAAGTACAGTTTATACTATTCTCCCATTAGGAGGGTGAAGATTTGCGAGGAAATTTTTGTCCTGCAAGGCCGAGGAGGAGAGCGGGCTGCGCCGACGGCGGGAACGCGGCAGAACGGAAGATCAACCGCAAAGGTGTCTGTTTTTCAATGGGGAAACCGTATGATCTGGAGGGCTGATATGACATACGATTATATTGAACTGGATACAAATTCCGATGTGCCGCTTTACCAGCAGCTTTACCTTGCGGTAAAATCCGCAATCGAGGCCGGGCATCTGGCAAAGGGCAGCAAGCTCCCGTCCATCCGCAAGCTTTCGCACGATTTAAAGCTCAGCTGCACAACGGTGGAAAACGCCTACCAGCAGCTCTGCGTGGAGGGGTACCTCTGCGCAAAGCCGCAGCGGGGCTATTTTGTTCTGGCCGCAGTACGGCGCGGCACAGAACGGCCAAAGCAGCCTCCCGTCAATACCGCCGCGGCAATCCAGCCGCCCGTCCGCTACAACTTTGGCAG
>JAEWUH010000102.1 GCA_023397245.1 Bacillota bacterium
GTTCCCGCCGAGCCAAAAGCATCCGCCGAACCCGAAGCGCCCGCTGCGCCGCCGGTTCAGGAAGCCGTAAAGCCGCAGCCCGAAACCCCGGAACCGGCTGCTCCGGCAGTGCAGGAAAAGCTTTCGGAAAGCAAAGCTCCCGCACCGGAACCGGCAAAGGAATCCCTGCCCAAGTCGCAGGCCACGCCGGTTACGGAAAGCAATTTCAACTGGGAAGAATTCTTCAACGAAAACGAAGATAAATAATTTACGGGGCGGATTGATAGGATCCGCCCCGCTTTTTTATCGGTTATGCCCATCCGAGTTGAATAAACTCCTGCCTCCCTTGTGAAAGGGAGATGTCATCCGCAGATGACAGAGAGATTCCACTTTTATTTCACCACGGAAGGCTGCCCGGTGGAAAATTTTATGTCTTTTCCGTCACACCGGGCAAGGATGGTTCCCTGCTGGTCGGTACGGTAAACGGTGACTCCGGCTTTCTCCAATCGGTTCAGCACCGTTTTGCTCGGATGCCCGTAATCGTTGTCCACCCCGCAGGAGATCATCGCCGCGCCGGGAGAAACCGCCTTTAAAAATGCGGCGCCGGTGGAAGTGGAGCTTCCGTGATGCCCGCATTTGAGCACGTCGCTTTTCAGGTCATAGCCCTTTTTTGCCATTTCCTTTTCGCTGTCTGTCTGCGCGTCGCCCTCAAACAGAAAACTCTTTTTCCCGCAGGTCAGCTTCAGTACGACGGAGTAGTTGTTCAGATCCTCATATTCCGAAGCGTTGGGCGCGAGCGTTTCCAGCTTTTCGTCCCCGTTCTCCAGAACCGTCATGCCGCCCTTTGCCGCAGTGATTTTCAGATTTTTATTTTCAATCGCCTTCAGCAGGTTTTCATAAGTGGCGGTCGTGGGGATCTGGCTGTCCGCAACCTTCGGCATATAAATTTTTCCAATCGGAAAACTTTCCACCACCTGTGCCATACCTCCGATATGATCCGCGTGGGGGTGCGTTGCGACCAGCAGGTCGATTTTTTCCACGCCGAGCTGCTTCAAAACGCTTACCAGCTTCTGCGCCGTGTCCGGCGTGCCCGCGTCGATCAGGATATTCTCCCCCGTTTTCAGGCGGATCAGTTCACAGTCGCCCTGCCCCACATCCAGAAAGTAAACCAGCGACTCGCCCGGCGCCGCCGATGCGGTTTTTGCCTGCTGCGTATTTCCGCCGGTCCCAAACTTTCCGGCAATAAAAACAACAAAAAGGCAGACCATTGCGCCCACAATGATTGAAGCAATCGAATTCTTACCGTATCTTCTGTATGCCAAACGCACACTTCCTTTCATTGACCCGGATTACTCTGTTGAAAAGAGATATGTTCATCATAGCATAAATTATATCCGTTTTTCATATCAAACGAAAAAAAAGCCGCCCTCTCGGGCGGCGCATGATCCATGCAGTTTAAACATTTTCTTTTCCGAAAAGATTGAAACGGAACAGTCTGGATTCGTCCTCGGGGTTTTCGCAGATCAGGAAAGCCTCCGCGATCTTGCCGCCTTCGATCAGCTGTGTCAGGCCGACCAGCTGGCAAAGCTTGCTTTTCAGGTTCAGATGGTCGCCTTCGCGGGTAACAAGATAAACATTGCCCTGGCACTCATCCAGCTCTTTTAATAATGCGGGAACATCTACGTTATGCAGTTGAAGTGTTGCCATAACCGTCCTCCTTTAATCGAATGAGTTGTTAATCTTTTCCTGCTCTCATTATAGCATTTCAGGCCCGGTTGTCAACAAACTGCCTTAAGTGAAAATAGACAAAGATTTTATATGCTTTCAGAACAATTCTGTTTCCGGCTGTGCCTGCCCAACGATCCTGCCGTCGTGAATCTGCAGGACGCGGTTTGCCGCCGCCGCTATTTTTTCATCATGCGTAATCAGAATGACCGTTCTGCCCTCCGCGTTGAGGGAGTTCAGAATATCCATAATCACCGCCCCGGACTTCGAATCCAGATTTCCGGTCGGTTCGTCCGCAAGGATGATCGGCGGCTTAGCGGCGATTGCGCGCGCGATGGCAACCCGCTGCTGCTGCCCGCCGCTCATCTGCGCGGGCCTGTGGCGGAGCCTGCGGGAAAGCCCCACCTGCCGGAGCGCGTCTTCGGCGAGGCTGCGGCGCTCCTCCTTGGGGATCCCCCGGTAGGTCAGCGGAAGCTCCACGTTTTCCAGCGCGTCAAGCCCGCCGATGAGATTAAATCCCTGAAACACAAAACCGATCCGGCGGTTACGGATTTCCGTAAGCCGCTTTTCCTTCAGCCCGGCCACATTGCTGCCATCCAGGATATACTCTCCGCCGGTCGGCGTGTCCAGACAGCCCAAAATATTCATCAGCGTGGATTTCCCGGAACCGGACTGTCCGACGATCGCCACAAACTCCCCCGGCGCAATAGAAAAGGAGACACCGTCCAGCGCGCGGACTTCGTTGTCCCCCTTGTTATATATTTTGCTGATATTACGAATGGTAATTAAATCGGATATGGATAACACCTCGTTTACAAACCGGTCTTTAAAGCTTATAATAGGTACAAAGATTTCAGGAACCGCTGAATAAATCCCGATGCTCATTTTGATTTATTCCGTGCTTCCTTAAAAGCGAAGGAGAAGAAGCGATGCTTACAAAGTATTGGAAACAATTTAAAAGCGGTACGGATATCCGCGGCGTTGCAAGCGACGGGGTAGCCGGCGAAGAAGTGAATTTGACCGATGAAAACATAGAAAAAATGACGGCGGGCTTTGTCCTCTGGCTTTCCGCGTTTACAAAGAAAAGCGGTTCCGGCCTGACGGTCGCCGTCGGCCATGATTCCCGCATTTCCGCGGAACGCATCAAGACCGCCGTAATCCGCGCTTTGACGGGCGCGGGGGTACAGGTTCTGGACTGCGGGCTTGCCTCCACACCGTCCATGTTTATGACGACGGTTGACCTCGGCTGCGACGGTTCCGTGCAGATCACGGCGAGCCATCACCCGTTCAACCGCAACGGGCTTAAATTCTTCACAAAGAACGGCGGTCTGGATTCACCGGATATCGAAGAGATTCTTCTCCGCGCGCAGAACGGCGACCTGCCCGAAAAAGCGGAAGGCTCCGTAAAAGCGGTAAACTATATGGAAAAATACAGCGCGCACCTTCGTGAGCTTATACAGCGCGGCGTAAACTCCAAGGAGGATTACGAGCACCCCCTGCGCGGGTTCAGGATCGTGGTGGACGCAGGCAACGGCGCCGGCGGCTTCTACGCGCGCGACGTGCTTGCCCCGCTGGGCGCGGATACAAACGGCAGCCAGTTTCTGGAGCCGGACGGATATTTCCCCAACCACATTCCCAACCCGGAAAACGAAACGGCCATGAAATCCGTCTGCGCGGCTACGGTTGCCGCAAAAGCGGATATGGGCGTTATTTTCGACACCGACGTTGACCGCGGCGGCGCGGTGGACGCAAAGGGCGACGAAATCAACCGCAACCGCCTTGTGGCCATCGCTTCCGCAATCGCGCTGGAGGGCAACAAAGGCGGAACCGTCGTGACGGATTCCATTACCTCCAGCGGACTGAAGCTGTATATCGAAAATACGCTCGCCGGCAGACACCACCGCTTCAAGAGGGGCTATAAAAACGTGATTAACGAGGCTGTACGCCTGAATAAAGAGGGCGTCAACTGCCCGCTGGCCATTGAGACCTCCGGCCATGCCGCGCTCCGCGAGAACTATTTCCTTGACGACGGCGCGTACCTCGTTACAAAGATCATCATCAAGATGGCACAGCTCCGCGCGCAGGGAAAATCGTTGGAAAGCCTTCTTGCGCCTCTGGCGGAACCGGTGGAAGCCGTGGAGCTCCGTCTTCCCATTTTGGTAGAGAACTTCCGCGAATGCGGCGAAAAAGCCATTGCCGGGCTGGAGGCTTACGCAAAGCAGCAACCGGATTGGGAAATCGCCCCGGACAACCGCGAGGGCATCCGCATTTCGTTCGGCAAACAGAACGGCGACGGCTGGTTCCTGCTGCGCCTGAGCGTGCACGACCCGATCATGCCGCTGAACGTGGAGAGCGATTCCAAGGGCGGCGTAAAAATTATCGCCGAACAGCTTTACGCGTATCTGCGC
>JAEWUH010000106.1 GCA_023397245.1 Bacillota bacterium
TTGATCATCAGCATTTGCGTAAATTTGGGGTTGTTGGGATATTTCAAGTATTCTGCTTTACTGATCGATACCTGCAATGCAATCGCAGGGCTTTCTATACCTGTTCCCCAGGTTGCACTGCCAATCGGAATCTCGTTCTATACCTTTGAATCGCTTTCATATACGATTGATGTTTACCGCGGGGAAGCGCCGATACAAAGAAATATTATCGACTTTGGCACCTATATTTCATTTTTTCCGCACCTTGTGGCCGGCCCGATTGTACGCTATGAGTATTTGGCGGATCAGCTGCACAACCGCCGGGAGACGGTGGAGAAGTTTACAGCCGGTTCCACGCGCTTTCTAATCGGCATGTTTAAAAAAGTGCTGATAGCGAACAATTTGGCCCAGCTGGCGGATAAAGTGCAGTATATGGGCAACCCTTCCACGCTTTCCGCGTGGCTTGGCGCTCTGGCTTTTACCTTCCAAATCTATTTTGATTTCTCCGGCTACTCCGATATGGCAATCGGTTTAGGCGGCATGTTTGGGTTTACACTGCCCGAAAACTTTAATTATCCCTACATTTCCCGCAGCGTAGCTGAATTCTGGCGGCGCTGGCACATTACCCTTGGTTCTTGGTTCCGCGAGTATGTCTATATCCCGCTGGGCGGCAACCGGTGCTCGCTGCTGAAAAATGTGCGAAACCTGGCCATTGTGTGGGTGCTTACCGGCATCTGGCACGGAGCAAGCTGGAATTTTGCCATGTGGGGCGCATACTACGGGATTTTAATTATCTGCGAAAAATTGTTTTTGCAAAAGTGGCTTGAAAAGATACCTGTGTTCTTCCGGTGGCTCTACAGCTTTGTCATTGTTGTAATTGGCTGGGTGTTTTTCTCTTATCTGGATATTTCCAAAGCGTTCGGAATGGTAGCGGCAATGTTCGGTTTTGCGGCTGCGGGCGCGGATAAACCGGGATTGTATTCGCTGATCACCTATGTGCCGATTTTAATTGCTGCCGCGCTTTGCAGCACTCCGCTGGTTGGCAATCTAACGGAAAAACTGAGAAAAAGCGGAAAAGTCGGAGAAATTGTTTGGTGTCTTGGCTTTGCCTGCCTGTTTGCGGTATCGTTGTCCTTTTTAGTTGATAATTCGTACAATCCGTTTCTCTATTTCCGTTTTTAAGGGGACAAAATGAAGATAATTAATAAAATTTCTGAAAAAATGAAAGATAGCGAAATCGGATTTTCCGTAGTAACCGCAATCCTTTTTATAACGATTCTGGTTGGCGGTTTTTATCTGATTTTTGCCCCCAAACAGGAATTTTCGGAAGACGAGAACCGAATGCTGGAGTCAACGCCGAAGATTTCCCTGGCTGCCGTGCGGGACGGTACTTTTATGGATTCTATAGAAAACTATGTGGGCGACCACTTTATGCTGCGTAAAGCATTTATATCCTTAAACACAAGCGTTCAGCTACTGATGGGCAAGCGGGACTTGGGATCGAATTACAGCAGCACGCCGGCGGAAGGCGGCGTTTATTTTGGCGCGGAAAACCATCTTTATGAGGTGCTTCTGCCGGACCGCAGCGGAATATTCCGCAATAATATCTCCGCTTTGAACCGATTCGCCGATAAAACCGGTTTGCCGCTCTATATTGAGGCCGTTCCCTCCGGATCACAGGAGCAGCCGGAAAAGTTGCCGCTGTTCGCGCCGAATCATGATCAGCACGTAGAGATTAACGAAATAAAATCCGCGGCGGGCAAAAATACCAAAGTAATTGACCTTTTCGATACACTAAGCGATAAAACAGGTCAGGATTACTATTTTAAAACAGATCACCACTGGAACATCTGGGGAGCATATGAGGGCTATAAATCACTTGTTACGGCAATGGGTCTTCCGGCAGTGGACAAGGAAGATTTTAACTTTAAGGCCGTATCCAATGAATTCTATGGCACACTTTATTCAAAGGCAATTCTGTCAGGGCAGGAACCGGATGTTTTTTACTTGCCGGAGTATAAAAAGAAGGCAGATATTACACAGCAAACCGGGAAACAGGTGCGCAATTCGCTTTAC
The DNA here is from genome assembly GCA_023397245.1 of Bacillota bacterium. Taxonomy (GTDB): domain Bacteria; phylum Bacillota; class Clostridia; order Oscillospirales; family Acutalibacteraceae; genus DATAML01. The sequence goes on from JAEWUH010000106.1 coordinate 2,056, forward strand.
TGGGATGAGTATCTGCAGAAAAAGGATAAGTACTCTGCCTTTTTAGGCGGCAATCACAGCGTTGATATCGTGAAAAATGCAGATATAAAAAACGGGAAAAAGCTGCTGATCCTGAAAGATTCCTATGCAAACAGTATGATTCCGTTTCTAGCGATGAACTTTTCAGAGATTCATATTATTGATCTCCGGTATTACAATCAGGACATTTACAGCTATATGGATAAAAACGGGATTACGGATACCGCGGCGATTTACAGCATAAAACAGCTTTGCGAGGTTTCCGTTTCCAACAAGCTTATTGCCAGAAAATAAAAGATGCGTGTGCAGGGCCGCAGGGGTATCCGAACCAGGAATGTTTCATATTTACAGGATGTTCGCGCGGAAGGTAAAACCGTGTTGTATTTTGCGGTTATACACCCTAAATGTCACATTATATACAAATATAATAATAAAATATAAAGTTTATGCTGAAAATTGTGTACACTCACCAAAAATCGATTGACAAATATTTCTGTATTTATTATAATAATATTACAGTAATAATTGCAGTGTTTCCGCAATATACTTATAGGAAATCATTTAGTCCGGCGTGCCGGCAGGACGGTTTAGGCGGGTGATCGGATGAAAAAAATTGCTGGAATCGGTGCATCGAAAGGGATTGCTATCGGCAGGCTTACACTTTGCGCCAGTTTGGATGACCATGTGAGGAAAGAAAGCAGGGCGGATGTTGAAAAAGAACTGGAGCGCCTTTGTGAAGCAAGGAAATCCGCGGTCAAAGAGCTCGATACCATTTACCGGGATGCGTTGGGACGGATTGGCGAGGAAAGCTCCGCAATTTTCCGAATTCATGCCATGATGCTTCAGGACGAAGAGTTTTATAGTTCTATTCAAGAGGTTATTACGAAAGAAAAAGTTAACGCGGAATATGCCGTATGGAAATCCGGGAAGCAGCTTTATGAAATGTTTGCCAATATGGATAACGAGTATATGCGGGGCAGGGCGGCCGATGTGATCGACATAACAAAAAGGCTGGTCCGCTGTCTGAATAAGAGTTCGGAGAGTTCATTCAAATATGTGAAAAACCGCATTGTGGGGACGGCCGACATAATGCCAAGCGAAACCGTGCAGATGAAACCGGAAAATGTGCTTGCCTTTGTAACACAGGACGGTTCTAAAAACTCACATTCCGCGATTCTTGCGAGGACAATGGGGATACCTGCGGTAGTCGGCTTGGTAGGCCGATTTTCCGAGCTTGCAGACGGCGCAATGACCATTGTTGACGGAACGTCAGGCGAAGTAATACTTGAACCGGATAAGAACACCATTGCGGAATACCGGATGAAGCAGGCGGAGCTTGCCCGTTTGGACCGTGCGGAGTAGAGAGATACAAAATTATAGGAATCATTCAGGTCTTCATTTTCATGACCCTCAGGCCAAACAGGATAATCTGCGCGGCCTGGGGGAATCGTTTTTGCAGCTATTATAAGAAGTGTACCGCAGTAACCGCGTATGCTTCCCCTGCCAAATGCAGGATTTATGGATCATTATAAGTCAGGAAGCATGGAAACGGAGGAATTTGCAAGCGTTGAAACAGCCTGTAAATATTCCGTAACTTTGACTGTATCGGCGGCTGGATGTCCGCGCAGTACGGTCCTCATACAGGCCGGGGCAGATTCGTCCGTGAGCAGAAAGAAATATATATTTAAGGTACGTTTAATACAAATACAGGAAATATAAATAGCGGTTTCTGCAAAAACATTAAGTTTTTCGCACTGTATTACATTAACTGAATAACGATTTAAACCCCTAACCAATTATCAAATTGATTCAATAAACACAAAATTGTGTTGACTTTTTTGTAGAAAGTAATTAAAATAGAAGAAATAACTGATATAATCAGCCAAAGGAGTTGTAGGACACGCTCAACGGCGAGCGTGTCCTACACGACATTTTAGCGCCTTATTCGGTTTAGTCAATTTTTACCGGATATTTGCTGCGCAGGGGCGGATTTTAGGCATAAAAAATAAGGAGTGGCGATAGTGGTAAAGTATGTTATCAAGCGCATCGGCTATGCGCTTCTGACGATTTTTTTGATCTCGGTCTTAACTTTTGCCGTCATGAACATGATACCGGGCGGGCCGTTTTTGAGTGAAAAGGCAGTTTCCGCGGAAACGACAAAATCTTTAAAAATAAAATATGGCTTGGATAAGCCGCTGCCGGTTCAGTACCTGACCTATATGGGCAATCTTTTGCACGGCGATTTGGGGGTTTCGATTAAACAACAGGGCAGAACCGCAAATGATATTATTTCCAAGACGTTTCCGGTTTCGGCCAGACTTGGCGGTTTAGCGATATTGCTGGCATTGATATTGGGAGTGGTTATGGGCTCTGTTGCGGCTTTGAACCGCGGAAAATGGGCGGATAGTTTACTGATGGTGATTTCCACGCTGGGAATTGCCGTACCGAGCTTTGTGGTGGCTTCGTTCCTGCTGATTACATTCGGCGTGAACCTTCATATACTGCCTACGCTCGGTTTAAAAACTCCGCTGCATTACATCATGCCGGTTGCCGCTCTTTCTTTTTATCCCATGGCCTACATAACTCGCCTGATGCGGTCCAGTATGCTGGACGCATTGAATCAGGATTATATCCGTACGGCCAAAGCAAAAGGTGTGAGCAAGTTTGTAATGCTGTTTAAACATGCAATGCGTAACGCGATCATTCCGGTTATTACCTATGTCGGTCCGCTTCTTGCGTATACCATGACCGGAAGCTTCGTGGTAGAAAAAATATTTACGATTCCGGGATTAGGCCGCGAATTTATCAACTGCATCACCGGCCGCGATTATCCGATGGTGATGAGTACAACGATATTCCTTGCCATTTTGCTTGTTACGATGAACGTGCTGGTCGATATCTGCTACAAACTGGTCGACCCAAGAATTAAATTGAAGTAGGGGGGCAGGAAAAAATGTTGGACGATATAAAGCTTAAGAAAAATCCGTTTAGCTTGCAGTTGAATGCAGAAGATTTTTTGCCTGCCAGCGCGGATGAAAAAAAAGAATTGATTGTTATGAGGGAGAGCACCACGTTCTGGAAGGACGCGATGCAGCGCCTTCGAAAAAATAAAGTTGCAATGATTGCGTTCGGAGTCATTATTCTGGTCATGATTTTTGCCTTTATCGTGCCGAATTTTTACCCGTATCATTACGACCAGCAGATCCGCGGCAGCGAGGATTTGCGCCCGATGCAGTACTCGGATATGGAACTGAAGAGCATTGCTTCCGGGAAAAGCGTTTTCCCCCATGTGTTCGGAACGGACAGCTTTGGCCGTGATATTGGCATTCGTGTTATGATCGGCGCGCGAATTTCCCTTTTGGTCGGTCTGATTGCCAGTTTGCTTGTCCTTCTCATCGGCAGTATCTACGGCGCGGTCGCCGGGTATTTCGGCGGCAAAGTCGATATGATTATGATGCGTATTGTGGATATTATCTATTCCGTACCGGATATGCTGATTATCATTTTGCTGCAGGTGACGCTGAAAGCGCCTTTGACCCAGCTGTTTGACAGCAACCCCGCTTTTTCGGGGCTGCAGAAGGTCGGCGTAGGACTGATCAGTATTTTCATAACGTTTACCCTGCTGTACTGGGTCGGCATGGCGCGTATCGTTCGCGGCCAGATCATGTCGCTGAAGGAACAGGAATTTGTTACGGCGGCAAAGGCACTGGGTGCCTCCAACCGCAGAATCATTACAAAGCATTTACTTCCAAACTGCATCGGTACCCTGATCGTTACCACAACGCTGCAAATTCCCTCCGCGATCTTCACCGAAGCGTTTTTAAGCTATCTCGGCCTGGGTGTTGCGATTCCGATGGCAAGCCTCGGTTCGCTGGCCTCCGATGCGCTCGGCGGAATTTCTTCCTATGCTTACCGTCTGATTATTCCTTCGATTGCCATCAGTTTGATTATTTTGTCATTCAATCTTTTCGGCGACGGCCTGAGAGATGCGTTTGATCCAAAGCTAAAGAAATAGGAGATTTTGAAATGAGTTCGAATTGTTTACTTGATATAGAAAATCTCCAGGTTTCCTTTTTTACCCCAGCCGGAGAAGTAAAAGCGGTCAGCGGCGTCTCTTATACGGTTGACCACGGCGAGGTGCTTGGAATCGTTGGAGAATCGGGAAGCGGAAAAAGCGTTTCCGCTTATACGTTAATGGGAATCATTGCAGACCCGGGAAGGGTCGTGGGCGGCACCGTTGAGTTCAACGGCCACCATATTGAAAAAATGTCTGAAAAGGAATTTCGGAAAATGCGCGGCAGTGAGGTCAGTATTATTTTTCAGGATCCAATGACTTCGCTGAACCCGGTGTTTACCATAGGCAGCCAGCTCATGGAAATGATCCGGCTGCACACAGACAAAAACAAGCAGGAACGCAAGGCAAGGGCGATTGAGCTTTTAAGCCTGGTAGGCATGAATGAACCGGAGAAGCGTTTAAAACAATATCCGCACGAGTTTTCCGGCGGTATGCGCCAGAGGGTCATGATTGCCATGGCGCTGGCCTGTGAACCCAAGCTTTTGATCGCGGATGAACCTACCACCGCTCTGGACGTTACCATTCAGGCGCAGATTCTTGATCTGATGGTAGAACTGAAGAAGAAAATTAATATGTCGATTATCATTATTACCCATGATCTGGGCGTTGTTTCCGATATTTGCGACCGCATTGCGGTGATGTATGCCGGAAAGATCGTTGAAATCGGCAGCGTTGATGATATTTTTTACAATCCCAAACACTGCTATACATTAGGTCTCTTGAAATCCGTTCCAAACATTGATGAGAAGGAGCACAAAAAGCTGATCCCCATTGAGGGTACGCCGGTCGACTTGCTCAATCCTCCGGCAGGATGTCCGTTTGCATCACGCTGCGATCAGTGCATGAAAATTTGCCTGAAAAAAATGCCGGAATACACGGAAATCACGCCGGGCCATCTGAGTGCCTGCTGGCTGCTGCAGAAAGAGCAGCTGGAAAATGCGGAAGGGAGCGATAAAGCATGAGCGAAAAGCTTTTGGAAGTGCAGCACCTTCAGCAATACTTTCCTGTAAAGGACGGAATCTTTCATCAAAGCTATGTTCAAGCGGTTGATGATCTCAACTTTTATATTAACAAGGGAGAGACCTTCGGTCTGGTAGGAGAAAGCGGATGCGGCAAAACCACCACCGGAAGAACGATCCTCCGTCTGTATGAACCCACCGGCGGCAAAATTATCTACGACGGGGTGGACGTGACCCATGTGGATTTTGCTCCGTACCGCAAAAAAATGCAGATCGTGTTCCAGGACCCTTACGCCTCTCTGGATTCAAGAATGACGGTCGGCGATATTGTCGGAGAACCGATTGATATTCACGGGCTTGCTGCGAACAATAAAGAACGCAACGAGAAAATTCTGGCTTTGCTGGAGAGGGTCGGACTGAATTCCGAGCATGCAAACCGTTATCCGCATGAGTTTTCCGGCGGTCAGCGCCAGAGAATCGGAATTGCGCGCGCCCTTGCGGTCAATCCGGAATTCATCGTCTGCGACGAGCCGATTTCCGCGCTGGATGTTTCCATTCAGGCGCAGGTTGTCAATATGTTCGAGGACCTGCAGCAGGAAATGGGACTTACCTATCTTTTTATTGCCCATGACCTTGCCATCGTAAGGCATATCAGCAACCGAATCGGCGTGATGTATCTTGGCAAAATGGTGGAACTTGCGGACAGTGTTACACTGTATGACAACCCGATTCATCCTTATACGCAGAGTCTGCTTTCCGCGATTCCGATTCCGGATCCAAAGACAAGCCGAAAAAAGAAGAGGATTGTGTTGCAGGGCGACGTTCCAAGCCCGCTGGATCCGCCTTCGGGCTGCCGTTTTCGTACCCGCTGCCCGTACGCGACCGAACGCTGCGCGGCCGAGGTGCCGGAATTCAAGGAATATGAAGCAGGCCATTTTGCAGCCTGCCATCGCATTGGGGAAATCTAACCGGTTTTAATTTGCCAGGGCAGATGCAGCTGACGGCAGAACCGCGCCGCCGCAGATTTGCGGCGCCGAATGCTTTGACAGCCCGCACGGTTTGTCTGCAGCCCGAATTTGCCGGGGCAAGTTGAAATAATAAGAAAAAGAGTATTTAGAAAATGGAGGGATTTAATTCATGACAAAAAGAATAGTATCCTTGGTACTTGCTTTGGTCCTGATGTCTTCCGCATTTGTCGGCTGCGGCAATAACGCGTCTACATCATCTGCAGCGGCATCCGGCGCAGCAGGAACAAGCAGTAAGGCAGCAGAACCCAAAACCCTCAGCGTAAGCCTTGGCGCCGAGCCGGCTACAATGGACCCGGCATTAAACCAGGCGGCTGACGTTACTTCGGTGATGAACCACCTTTTTGAGGGACTCACCCGCTATTCTGCTGACAAAAAATTTGTGAATGCCGAAGCAAAAGATATTAAGCTGAGTGACGACCATAAGACCTACACCATTACACTTCGCGACGACATTAAATGGTCCGACGGCAAACCGGTAACCGCGGGCGACTATGAGTACGCCTGGAAGAGAGTGGTTGACCCAAAGACCGCATCTCAGTACTCCTATATTTTTGATCCGGTTCTCAACGCAAACGAAATTGTTGCCGGCAAGAAGGATAAAGATACGCTCGGCGTTAAGGCGAAGGATGATAAGACACTGGAAGTTACTCTGAGAGCTCCGTGTGCTTACTTCAATGAACTGCTGTCCTTTACCGCCTATTTCCCGCTCCGCAAAGATATTGTGGACGGCAATGACAAATGGACACAGGATCCGAAAACCTATATCTCCAACGGCTGCTATATGATGAAGGATTGGAGCCATAAAGACAGCATTACTATGGTGAAAAATCCGAATTACTACGACAAAGACAAGGTTAAAATCGATACCTTAAAGTTTGTACTGATGGAAGACGACACGCCGAGGCTTGCCGCTTACCAGAACAACGAAATCAGCTTCTGCTACACCATTCCGACCGAGGAAATAAACACATGGAAAGATAAGCCGGATTACCACTGCGATCCGGATTTGAGCACAAACTATATTAACTTCAACGTAAAGAAGAAGCCCTTTGACGATGTGAGAGTCAGAAAGGCTTTGAGCCTTGTAATCGACCGTAATTATATTACCAAAACAGTTATGAAGGAAACCCAGAAGCCGGCGGCCGCATTTGTTCCGACCGGTATTACCGATGTAGATACCTCTAAGTCGTTCCGTGACGCAGGCGGCGACTATTACTCCATCAAGGCTGAGGATTATGAGAAGAATGTAGCCGAGGCCAAAAAGCTTCTTGCGGAAGCCGGATATCCGGATGGCAAGGGCTTCCCGAGCTTTGAATATTCCACAAACCCGGCCGCGATGAACAACGCGGTTGCCGAAGCACTCCAGAATATGTGGAAGACACAGCTTGGCATCAACTGCACCATTGCCCAGCAGGAGTGGTCCGTATTTATCGATTCCCGTAACAAGGGTAATTTCCAGGTCGCACGCGGCGGCTTCGGTGTTGACTATAACGACGCCGTTTCCATGCTCGACCTGTTTGTAACCGGCGGCGGCAACAATGACCCGAAGTATTCCAATGCGGAGTATGATAAGCTCATTGCGCAGGTAAAAGCAACGGATGACAACAAAGTCAGAATGCCTGCCTTACACAAGGCTGAGACAATGCTGATGAACGATATGCCGGTTGCGCCTTTGTCCTACCGTACACGTATTTACCTGTTAAATACGAATGTTAAGGGTTACTATGAGTCCCCCATGGGCTTCGACTTCTTCATGTACGCAGATATTGAAGGCTAATTAAAAAGCTTGCTGCTTTCAGGCGCTTCCCCATTGGGGAAGCGCCTTTTTGCTGCCCGAGTTTTTCGCCGGACAGGACGGGGAAGCTGAAATCTGGGAGATTGGCCTGTTTTGCAATTTTTTAAAAGTATCACTTCATTTTTTTAAGCAAAGAATGAGGAAATCGGCACAAATTCAGTGATTATGCCGGAATATAACAATAACACGAATAATAAAAACATTTAGTTGCAAATATAATAAATCGGTAGTATAATAAACTCTAATAAAATATTTTGTGAGTAAAACGCAAGCCGCGTGACGTTACAGTGACTCGGCTATTTTTATACACGAATATTTTACTACTTACAATAATACTTGGGAGGTTAATCAAGATGAAAAAGCGTATTTTAGCGGCTGCTCTTGCGGCAGTAATGCTGTCAGCCTCTGCGACAGGCTGCGCGTCCGGTGCGGCAGGAGGCGGAGATACTATTAAAATCGGCGGACTTGCCCCGCTGACCGGCAATGTTTCCGTTTACGGAATTGCTACCAACAACGGCGCAAAGCTTGCAGTGGATGCCATAAATAAGGCCGGAGGCATTAACGGCAAAAAGGTCGAGTTTATCTGCTACGATGAAAAGGGCGACGCTACAGAGGCAGTCAACGCTTACAATAAGCTTGCTCAGAGTGATAAGGTTGTCGCGCTCGTCGGCGACGTTACCTCAAAGCCTACCATTGCCGTTGCGCAGAAGGCCGTTAAGGATAAGATGCCGATGATCACCGCTACCGGTACTGCCGCGGATATTACCAAGGCCGGCGACAATGTGTTCCGCGCCTGCTTCATCGACCCGTTCCAGGGTCAGCTGATGGCTGACTATGCGGCCAAGAAGCTGAACGCAAAGACTGCCGCAATCATCTATGATAACGGTGACGATTATTCCACCGGCGTTGCCAACGCATTTGAAGAGGAAGCAAAGGCAGCGGGTCTTACCATTACCAACAAGGAAGGCTACCAGAGCGGCAGCGTGGACTTCAAGTCCCAGCTCACCAAGATCAAATCCGGCAATCCGGATGTTATCATGGTTCCTGTTTATTATTCCGATGTTGCCCTGATTGCCGTACAGGCGAAGGAAATCGGCCTTACCGCAAAGCTCCTCGGCGCGGACGGCTGGGACGGTGTTCTGGAGAAGATCGACAAGAGTAACCTCGACGCCGTAAAGGACTGCTACTTCTGCAGCCAGTATTCCGCGGAGAGCTCAGACCCCAACCTTCAGAATTTCCTCAAGCAGTATAAGGAAGCATATAAGACCGACGCGAATATGTTCGCTGTTCTGGGCTATGATGCAATGGGCATGATGTGCGAGGCGATCAAGAAGGCCGGCTCCACGGATTCCGACAAGGTCATTGCCGCAATGAAGGGTCTTTCCTACAAGGGACTCACCGGTACCACAACCTTTGATGAGAACCGGAACCCGGTCAGAGAAGCGGTTATCACCACGATTGCGGACGGCAAATATAAGTTTGTAGAAAACTTCAAGAAGTAATTCGGTTCTGAAATCAGAATCTGAAATCCGGAAAAGAGGGGGAAGGAATTCGCCCTCTTTTCGGATTTTTACTTATGATACCGTATTGGAAATTATGTCGTATCTCTTGCCTGCGGCAGGAGCAGGTAAGAGATACGGCATAAACAGGAAAGCGTTTGGCGGCTTCCCTAAAAATTCAGGAGGGTGCGAAATATGGAATTCTTAACGCAGATGATCAACGGCCTCGGGATCGGCAGCATTTATGCTCTGGTTGCTCTGGGCTACAGTATGGTTTACGGTATTGTTCAGCTAATTAACTTTGCTCACGGCGATATTATCATGGTCGGAGCTTATTCGGTATTTGTCATTTTGATTATGATGGGTATCCCGATCTGGTTTGCGGTGCTTGGTTCTATCCTGTTCTGCGGCATCGCCGGAATCCTGATCGAGCGGATTGCCTACCACAGGCTTTTGGTTCACGACGCGCCGAAAATCTCGCTTTTGATCACAGCGATCGGCGTCAGCACTTTCCTGCAGAACCTGTATCAGCTCATCTTCGGTTCCGATCCGAAGTCCATGCCGAAGATGTTTTCCTTCAGCCCGCTTCAGGCCGGCGGCCTGCAGATTACGTCGTCCACGGTGCTGAATATTATCGTATCCGTGGTCATGATGGCGGGACTGCAGATTCTGGTCGGCAAATCAAAAATCGGCAAGGCGATGCGCGCCACCTCCGAAGACGCGGGAGCGGCCAAGCTGATGGGCATCAACACCAATACGGTCGTTGCGTTTACCTTCGGCATCGGCTCTGCGCTTGCCTCCGTAGGCGCGGTGCTTTACTGCAACACCTATCCGCAGATCAAACCGACCATGGGCGGTCTGCTGGGCTTGAAAGCCTTTGTCGCGGCGGTTCTGGGCGGAATCGGCAGCATCCCGGGCGCCATGCTGGGCGGCTACATACTGGGTGTGGCCGAAAGTCTTACGAACGCCTATATCAGCAGCAACCTGACCGACGCGGTGGTATTCGGAATATTGATTGTCGTTCTGCTGGTTAAGCCTACCGGCGTGCTTGGAAAAAATACAAGGGAGAAGGTGTAAAAATGGGCGGTTTATCAAAGAAGAAACTAATTTCCTATCTCGTCAATCTTGCGGTAGTGCTCGTCCTTTATTTCCTTCTTTCCACCCTGATTAACGCTGGCGTGATCAACAGCTATTTCTCCGACATCCTGACCATGGTGTGTATTAACGTCATTCTGGCGGTCAGCCTGAACATGGTTACCGGCTTGCTCGGCCAGCTGGTTCTGGGACATGCGGGCTTTATGCTGGTGGGTGCTTACGCGGCGGCCCTGTTTACACTGCACAGCGGTCTGTCCCTTTCGGTCGCTTTCCCAATCGGCCTGATTCTGGGCGGTCTGGTCGCGGCAGTTTTCGGTGTGCTGATCGGCGTGCCCGCACTGCGGCTGCGCGGCGACTACCTTGCAATCATTACCCTCGGCTTCGGTGAAATTATCCGCGTCATCGCGAATAACCTTACCATTACAAATGGCGCAAAGGGACTTTACGGCATCCAGTCCCTCAATTCCCGGTTTAACATGACCGGGATGTTCACTTATGTGTTCTTTGTGGCGGTGCTGGTCATCTTCATTAACTTTACGTTTGGAACCTCCAGACACGGCCGCGCGGTCATCGCAATCCGCGAGGATGAAATTGCGGCGGAGGCTTCCGGTATCCATACGACGTATTATAAGCTTCTGGCCTTTATTCTTGCGGCGTTCTTTGCCGGCGTGGCGGGCGGACTTTACGCGCACCAGATCGGCATTATCGACCCGTCCAAGTTTGATTTTAACCGCTCCACGGAAATTCTGGTCTATGTTGTTCTGGGCGGCATGGGTTCCATTACAGGCTCCATTATTTCCGCCACGGTGCTTACCATTCTTCCGGAAGCGCTGCGCGGCTTCTCCAATTACCGTATGCTCCTCTATTCTATCGTTTTGATCTGCGTGATGCTGTTCCGTCCAACCGGCCTGCTCGGCCGCAGCGAATTCTCGCTGGCGGGCTTTATTGCAAAGATGAAGGACAGGCGCGCGGGCAAGAGCAAACCCGCCGCGGATAAGGAGGGCTGAGAAATGTCTGTACTGGAAACGAGAAACTTAGGGATTTCGTTCGGCGGCCTTCAGGCGCTGGAAGATGTACATTTTTCCATTGAACCGGGCGAAATTATGGGCCTGATCGGCCCGAACGGCGCCGGAAAAACCACGGTCTTTAACTTGCTGACCAATGTTTATGTCCCCACCACCGGCACCATCGAGCTTGAGGGGATCAGCATTGTAGGCAAAAAGACCTACCAGATTACGCAGAACGGAATCGCAAGGACCTTTCAGAACATTCGTCTGTTCAAGGACGCGTCCGTTATTAATAACGTTAAAATCGCGATGAACAGCCAGATGAAATATTCCGTGCTTTCCGGCATCTTCCGCCTTCCTTCCTACCGAAAGGAAGAAAAAGAGATTTCAAAGCGCGCCCACGAACTTCTGCAGGTTTTTGGCCTTGATAAATTTGCCCATGACTACGCCAAAAACCTCCCTTACGGCCAGCAGCGCAAGCTGGAGATTGCCCGTGCGCTTGCCACGAACCCGAAGATTCTGCTGCTTGACGAGCCTGCGGCGGGCATGAACCCGACCGAAACCAGAGAACTTATGGAAACGATAAAGCTGATCCGTGACAAATTCAAAATTTCTATTTTGCTCATTGAACATGACATGAACTTTGTTATGGGAATCTGCGAACATATCGTCGTTTTGGACTACGGCAAGATCATTGCTGAGGGAACCGCGGAAGAAGTGCGCCGCGATCCGAAAGTAATTGCCGCGTACCTTGGGGGTGAGTAATATGGAAACGATGCTGTCAGTCAAAAATCTCGATGTCTACTACGGCGCGATTCACGCCATAAAAAATATTTCCTTTGAAGTCGGCGAGGGTGAAATCGTTACGCTGATCGGGGCGAACGGCGCCGGAAAAACCACTACGCTGCATTCGATTTCCGGCCTTGTAAAGCCAAAAGGCGGCGAAATTACTTTCTGCGGCAATAACCTGCGCACTACGGACGCGCATAAGATCATCCGGCTCGGTCTGGCTCAGGTGCCGGAGGGCAGAAGAATCTTCGCAAAAATGACGGTGCAGGAAAATCTGGAAATGGGCGCCTATATCCGCAGCGATGCGGACAATATCCAGAAGGATTACGAAAAGGTATTTGAGCGTCTCCCAAGACTGAAGGAACGCCGCAAGCAGCTGGCGGGAACTCTGAGCGGCGGCGAGCAGCAGATGCTGGCCATCGGGCGCGCACTGATGTGCAACCCGAAGATGCTGCTTCTGGATGAGCCCTCCATGGGCCTTTCCCCGCTTCTGGTGGGCGAAATCTTCAATATTATCCAGGCGGTCAATCAATCCGGCGTTACGGTGCTTCTGGTGGAGCAGAACGCGAAAAAGGCGCTTGAGATTGCAAACCGCGCCTATGTGCTCGAAACCGGTTCCATCAGCATGGAAGGCGACGCGGACGAACTCGCCAACGATGAAAAGGTGCGCAAGGCGTACCTCGGCGGCTGACATACAGCCGAATTGCCGCGTTGCTTTGCGGCAATTCATATCGTGAAAAACAGCCCGAAAAACGCTGCAGAGCGCTTTTCGGGCTTGCTTTATTCTTAACGGTTATCAGTTAACAGAAGTCAGCGTTGTCGTCGGATAGTACCAGGAGAGAATCTGCCGGTAGGTCATGCCCTGGTTTGCCATATATTCCGCCCCGGCCTGGCTCATTCCCACGCCGTGCCCGTAGCCCTTTACCGTAAAGGTAAAGCTGCCGCCGGAATAAGCGACGGTAAAGTTAGCGGAGCGAAGGTCGAATATGCTGCGTGCCGCGTTGCCGGTTACGGTTTCCCCGCCGATCACGATGCTTTCCACAGAGCCGGAATCGGTTCGTTTGCTTGCCCCGACCCATGTTTTCGCATCTTCGCCGAGGTTTGCCTTGGGAACCGCTTTCTGAACGGCCGCTTTAAACTGGTCGGCGGTCAGCACCGCCGTGGTTTGGTAGCCGCCCGAAAATACATCACCGGGGCTTGCCACGGACACAAGATAGCTGCGCTTGCCGCCCCAGATATCCTCCGAGGTTTCCGTTCTGCCGGAGGAAATGGCGTAATACGTGGCGTCGATCAGTTCGCCGTCGCTTTTCAGCACCTGCCCGTAAATGGCGCTGACCGCCGAGTCCAGCTTGCCGTAGTAGGCGTCAAAATTGCTGCCCCACCGCTCCTGCATCTGCTCCTTGGTCACATAAATCTGCCATTTTTGGGTGTCGGCGGTAAAGTGGGCTTCCTTCGGAGCGGAAGCCTCTTTCTTTTCCCGTGCGCGGCTGTAATAGGTGTAAGCCGCCACCCCCTGCGCCTTTAACGCCTCCGCCGGCGCGGTTGGGGACATTTCGGAAGCAATGGCCCCGTATAAAAAGGTTCGGTCGTCCACGGTAATGGTTTTGCCGCTTGAGGTGTCCAGTATTCTGAATGCGGATTTCGCCTGTGCCTGCGGAATTGCGTTCTGCTGCTGTCCCGTACTGCTTTGAAGCTGTGTTTTTTGCTGCTGCGCTGCGCCGGTCTTGTCCGGAATTTTTGCGCCGACGGAAAGAAACGGAATAAAAAACATAATTAGGAACAGCAGGACACACAGCATTATTTTACCCTTCATTTTGCACGCTCCTTACTGGGGATTCCCCGATACATTTTACATTTGTGGATTCACAATTATTCATAATTTTATAAATTTATTTCATCTGTGTCTAAAAACAACAAAATTATGAAATATTGAACAATTTTTACTGCAAAAAACATGATTATGTAGGAACCTGTTTACTTGACTTTACCCTGTCACCGATATAAAATATTAGAATGAGCGTATAGGAAGAAAAGAGTTATCCGCCGTTTTTCCACGCGGAGCGGCGGGGTTCTATTCGTGTTTTGCGTGGGGGAAAGGTGTGCTGAAATGGCAGAAATGATTCTTGAGGATCATAATCCCAAGCTTGAGGCTTTGTGCGATGAGTTCCGGGCAAACAGCAAAATCCCGCCGGAAAAATTTGAACTCTATCAGGTGAAGCGCGGCCTTCGCAATCCGGACGGCACGGGAGTTATGGCCGGCCTTACCAAAATCTGTAATGTGCACGGCTATCTGATCGCCGACGGCGAGCGGATTCCGGATGCCGGCAAGCTTACGTACCGCGGCATTGACGTCAGAGATATTGTAAGCGGCTGCAGTACCGAAGACCGGTTCGGATATGAGGAAGTTGTCTGGCTTTTGCTGTTCGGCCAGCTGCCGACGGGCGCTCAGCTGAAAAACTTCAGCAGCCTGATCAACAATTACCGCGAACTCCCGGAGTATTTTGCGGAGGACATGATCATTAAGGCACCTTCCAAAAATATTATGAACAAGCTGGCCCGTTCCGTGCTGGCGCTCTACTCTTACGACGACGACCCGGACAATACCTCGCTGGAAAACAATATGAGTCAGGCAATTCAGCTGATTGCCCGCATGCCCACCATCATGACGTACGCCTATCAGGTGAAGCGCCGTCATTTTGATAAACAAAGCATGTATTTCCATCCGCTTGACCCGTCCCATTCCACCGCGCAGGCAATTCTCAACGCGATACGCCCCGACCGTTCCTTTACGGACGAGGAGGCAAAGCTGCTTGATATCTGCCTGATTCTGCACGCGGAGCACGGCGGCGGCAACAACTCCACCTTTACCGCCCGGGTGCTTTCCTCCACCGGCACCGATATTTATTCTGCAATCTCGGCAGCCATCGGTTCGCTCAAGGGGCCGAAGCACGGCGGCGCAAACCACCGCGTTATGATGATGATGAACGACATTATGGAAAATGTACATAACTGGGAAGACGAAACCGAGCTTGAAAATTATCTTGAGAAAATTGTGCGCGGAGAAGCCGGTGACCATTCCGGCCTGATTTATGGGATGGGTCACGCGGTCTATACATTATCCGACCCAAGAGCGGTTATATTAAAGGAGAAAGCGCTGAAAATGGCGGGCGAACGCGATATGCTGAAAAAGTTCGAGCTGTTCCAGCGTGTGGAAAAACTGTCTCCCGCAGCCTTTGCAAACGTCAAGGGAGATACGAAGGTCATATCCGCAAATGTGGACTTCTACTCCGGGCTTGTTTATGAAATGCTCGGGATCCCAAGCGACCTCTACACGCCGCTTTTTGCGATTTCCCGTATTGCCGGCTGGTGCGCCCACCGCATCGAGGAAATGGAGACCTGCGGAAGAATCATGCGCCCGGCTTACCGTTCCCTCTCAAAAAGCGTCTCCTATATTCCGATCGACAGCAGAAATTAAATTGTAAAAGCTATTCCTAAATGATTCCCTGTGCGTTATAATAAGGACATGAATGATACGGAAACACGGAGGAACAAGTTTTTACAATGAGCAAAAAAAGTGCATGGATTATTTTAGCCGTAACGCTGCTGGTTACGCTGCCTGCAAGGCTTTCTCAGATTCTGCTTTTCATGGACCGGAAAACCGGGTTTTACAGCGACGGGGGCGTGCTGACCGCCGTTGTTTCCGTCGGGCTTGCTGCCGGCGCCCTTGCCGTTGCGGTTCTGTGCTATACCGACCGGGGTAAACCGAAGGATTACCGCCCGATCCGGAGCATACCCGCCGCCGTGCTCGGCATTCTGGCGGGGCTCGGCCTTGTGATTGAATCCGCAGCCGGCCTGATGAACGGCAGCAGCGGACAAATCCACTTTATGTATATGATCCTTTCGCTCGTCGGTATTCTTACCGGCATCGTATTTATGCTGACCGCTTACGATTTTTCGGTGGGCGAAAACCGCTTTGAAAAGTATCCCGTTCTGGCACTGGTGCCCCCCGTTTGGGGCTGCGTGGGCCTTGTGGCGCTTTTTATCACCTATGTGGCGGTCGCGAATGTGTCCGAAAATATTTACAATACCTTTACGGTGATTTTTCTCCTGCTGTTCCTGTTTGCGCAGGCGAAACTGCTCGCCGGGGTGGAAAGCCAGAGAAGCAGCCGCCTGATTTACGCCTTTGGGATGCCGGCGATTCTGCTCAGCCTGGTCACCGGAATTTCCGGTGCGGTTTCTTACTTTATCGGCGTGAGTCCGGTCGGGTATTTTCCGGTCGGCCTGCACTTTGTCAATGTCCTGCTGGCTCTGTATATTTTTGCGTTCCTATTGGCTGTCCGCAAGCTCCCGGATGGGGAGGCAGCCGCCGGGGAGGAGCCGGAAATCCGGAATGCGGAAACCGGCCCGGAACCGTCCGAACCCCAGCCGCCGGAGCAGTCCGAACCGGAAAAATGCTGGGAATTGCTTGCAAAGGAATATAAAAGCGCGGAGCGGTTTTCAGAGCTGACGCCAAGCCCGTTTTATCAGAAATGATAAAATTTGAATGAAAATTGTTAGTTAAATTTCTATCAAACCACTTGTAAATTCAGGGTAAATGCTTTAAAATAATAAGAAGAAATAATTTAAATTTTCAGGAGGTCAAGTTATGTCTATTAAAATTGGCATTAACGGCTTTGGCCGCATCGGACGTCTGGTTTTCCGTGCAGCTGTTGCCCAGCCGGAAACATTTGAGATTGTAGGAATTAACGATCCGTTCATCGATGTCGACTACATGGTTTACATGGTTAAGTATGATACAATGCACGGTCATTTTGACGGCTGCATCAAAGCAGAAGACGGCAAGCTTGTTGTAAACGGCAAAGCCATCAACGTCTATGCGGAAAAAGATCCTACTCAGATTCCGTGGGGCAAGGACAATGCGGAATATGTTGTTGAGTCCACCGGTGTGTTCTGCACAACCGAGAAGGCTTCCGCTCATATCACAGCCGGCGCTAAGAAAGTCGTTATCTCCGCTCCTGCAAAGGACAAGGAAACTCCGACCTTCGTTTGCGGCGTAAACCTCAACACTTATACAAAGGACATGAAGGTTGTTTCCAATGCTTCCTGCACAACAAACTGCCTTGCTCCTTTAACCAAGGTTATCAACGACAAGTTCGGTATTGTTGAAGGCCTTATGACAACCGTTCACTCCACAACCGCTACCCAGAAGACGGTTGACGGTCCTTCTTCCAAGGACTGGAGAGGCGGCCGCGCAGCAGCCGGCAACATCATTCCTTCCTCCACCGGTGCCGCAAAAGCCTGCGCACTTGTTATTCCTGAAGTGAAGGGCAAACTGACCGGTATGTCCATGCGTGTTCCCACCCTGGACGTTTCCGTTGTTGACCTTACTGTAAGCCTTGCAAAACCGACCACCTATGATGAAATCTGCGCGGCAGTCAAAGAGGCTTCCGAAGGCGAAATGAAGGGTATCCTCGGCTACACTGAGGATGCAGTTGTTTCTTCCGACTTCCTCGGCGATTCCCGTACCTCCATCTTCGATAAGAATGCCGGCATCATGCTGAACGATCATTTCGTAAAGCTTGTTTCCTGGTACGACAACGAGTGGGGCTATTCCAACAAGGTTTTAGACCTCATCAAACACATGAGCAAAGTAGACCACGAATAATTTCGGGTTTATAATTTCATAAATAACGAACACCCTTTATCCGAGTATTTTTATACTTGGGTAAAGGGTGTTTTATTATTTGGCAAACGGCGATATCCTTTTATTCATGCCTTATATGTATAAGAAATAAAAAATCCCCATATAATAAATGTGTACACTATTGACATAATGTACACATTGCTATATGATGGAGGTGCAAGGGAGATGAATGATATGTTGACGATGAATGCAACTGATGTTAGAAAAGATTGGAGTTTGGTTATAGATAGTGTTATTAGAGAGAAACCGCAATTTATTAAACGTACTCGTGACTATATGATATTATCTGATTTTCACTTAATGGAAATGCTTTTATCCGCTTATACTTTTACTGTAAAGAAATACATTGAGGATGATGACTCAGTAACGTTATCTTTAAATGAAATTGATTTGGTAGAAAACGCAAACACGGAAGAACAAGCCAAACGGAAGCTAGCTGAATCAATTCTTGAATACTCCGAAAATTTCTATAATGATTTTAACTATTGGAGTACAGCACCGAACAGAAAGACACAAATCCCTTATGTCTTTAAAGCTCTCATTGTAGATGATGTAGAAAAGATAGGGGAGCTTATAGAATGCCAAAGTGGAAAGAATTGAAACGATTCTGTGACAATGATGGTTGGGAGCTTTACAAACAAACAGATCATTATTTTTACAGAAAGCGAGAAGAGGATGGCACAGTTAAACAGACCAAGGTATCAAAAGGCAGCGGAGAAATCCATACTGCTATGTGGCAAACCATCCTGAAAAAGCAGTTACAGGTCACACAGGAATATTTCAATAAAAATATATAACCAAAAACAGACTGTTAAATTTATAGTTTAGCAGTCTGTTTTATTATTCATATAAGTTTGAACTTACTCAATGAAACACGCTTTTGCACAGCTGGCATCCGGTAGGCGTGGCGGCACAGCCGCCCTGCGCGGTTTCGCGCAGCTCTGTGGGCAGGCTTCTGCCCACGCGGAACATGGCGTCCACGATTTCATCGAACGGAATCAGGCTGCCGATACCGCTTAAAGCGGTCTGCGCGCAGACAAGCGCGTTGGAAACGCCAAGCGCGTTGCGTTTCTGGCAGGGAGCCTCCACCAGACCGGCCACGGGGTCGCACACAAGGCCGAGCAGATTGCTGATCGCCATGGAAGCGGCGTCCAGACACTGGCCGGGAGTGCCGCCCATCAGCTGTACTGCCGCGGAAGCCGCCATTGCCGAGGCAGTTCCCACCTCCGCCTGGCACCCGCCCTCCGCGCCGGAAACCGTCGCGTTGCGCGTGATGAGATAGCCGACGGCGCCCGCGTTGAAAAGCGCGTCCGTCATTTCATTATCCGAGAAACCGAACTCCTCCTGCAGGGCAAGGAACGCGCCCGGAATCACCCCGGAGGAACCTGCCGTCGGCGCGGCGACGATCAGCCCCATGGAAGCGTTGACTTCCAGCACGCCCATCGCGTAGGCGGCGGCTTTTGCCATAACGGAGCCGCACACGGGTTTTGTGTCCCTGCTGTGCGTATAGAGCTTTCGCGCTTCCCCGCCGATCAGGCCGCCCACTGTGGTGATATTCTCCGTAAGCGATGTCTTTACGGCGTTTTTCATGATCTCATAGGAATGCGCCATACGCTGCATGATTTCGTCCCGGCTGCTGCCCGCGGCCCGTATTTCGCGCCGGATCATTTCTTCGGAGATTGTGGTTTTGTTTTGTGCGCAAAGCGCCGCAAGCGCCGCGCCGCTGTTAAAACTCATAGTAGCCTCCGTCCCCGGTTGGGTTTTATAATTTAATGATCATTGCGCTTTCGATTTCCCTGTGCTGTTCAATCCTTCTCAGCACCTGCTCGGGAATATCGTTATCCGTTTCGATAATGGTGTAGGCGGCTTCTCCTTTATTTTCGCGGTAGAGCCGCAGAAAGGCAATATTCACCTGATACTCGCTCAGGCAGCTGGTAATGTAAGCGAGCACGCCGAATTTGTCCCGCTGCCGAATCAGCAGGGTGGTATAGTCTCCGGTCAGGTCGACTTCGATATTGTCGATTTTCTCGATCCGGCAGTTCCCGCCTCCGGTGGAGACGCCGCGCACGGTTACGCTTTTTCCGTCCGACGACGTTATGGTGATATCCACGGTATTCGGATGGACGTCCCGGTTGGTCTCGTTCAGCTCAAACGAATACTCCAGTCCGGCCTGACGGGCGTAAAGAAAGGAATCCCTGATTCTGGAATCCTCCGTGCGAAAGCCCAGTATCCCGCCGAGCAGCGCACGATCCGTACCGTGTCCCTTATAGGTTTTTGCAAAGGAGCCGTAAAGGATGAAATGAACCCGGATAATCGTATCGGTAGCAAGTTTACCGGCCAGCAGCGCAATTTTCAGCGCTCCGGCGGTATGGGAGCTGGAAGGCCCGATCATATTCGGCCCGATTACGTCGAACACGCTGATTTCCTTTACCATGTAAGCAATCACCGCTTTACCAGAAATTTAAATCCAATCATATTATACTCGTTCCTGCGCGGTATATCAATTTACCGGGCCTTGTTTGCGGCTTAATAATCAACGGATTTTTGGGATAAAATCTTGCAAGGAGAAAGAGAGCGGCCGAATTTGCGCAATATACCGTATGCCCTTCCCTTTTATTGTTGAAAAACCGACACGCCTGCAGTGCTATACTATTTTAAGTTGAGCCGTTATTACTGTGTGGAATACCATTATTTTATAACAAATTAACTAAAAATCTTTACAATTATAAAGAAATATTACAAAATAATTACCAAAAGCTTGATATTTTATCAAATTGTGTTATTATAATCATGAGCAATAAAAGTTTGATAATATCAAGTGGGGAGAGGATTTAGAATGCAAGCGGTAAGTGCACCGAAAGACGGAAATCTGCCTCTTTATTTATTTCATCAGGGAACTAACATAAAAGCATATGAATTTATGGGATTACATAGAACAGTCGTGGATTCTAAGGAATGTATGGTTTGCCGGGTATGGGCGCCGAACGCGAAATCGGTATCCATCGTCGGCGAATTTAATGAATGGAAGCCCGAAGCGGATCAAATGGAAAAGATCAGCGACGGCGTCTGGGAGTGCTTCCTGCCGTTTGTGCTGCAGCAGTACCAACCCTATAAGTTCTGCGTGGAGGACGCAAAG
>JAEWUH010000137.1 GCA_023397245.1 Bacillota bacterium
TCCGCTACGGCTGCAAATTTCTTTCCATTCTGCTGCAGAAATACGGCAGCGAACGCACGGCGCTCAGCGCTTACAACGCGGGAATCGGCACGGTGAATTCGTGGCTCAAGGATACCGATATTTCACGGGACGGCACTGCGCTGGATAGCATCCCGTATGCGGAAACCCGCAATTATGTGGACGCCGTTCTGGATAATTATAAAGAATACAGTAAACTATATCAATTTAACAGTAAAGGAGAGGTCATAGACAATGGCTAAAAAAAATGAAGAGTCATCCGATGTAAAAAAACTGACGGAGGAACTCCTGATCAACCGGAAGAACGGTTATTTTCAGGTTTCCGAGGAAAAAGTGAAAAAGGCCGACCGCTTTTGCGAGGATTACAAGAAATTTCTGGATGCCGCAAAAACGGAGCGCGAGGCGGTAGCCTACACGGTAAAAGCCGCCGAACAGGCCGGGTTCAAGCCCTTCGATTCTTCCAAAAAATATGAGCCGGGCGATAAGGTTTACTACAATAACCGCGGCAAGGCGATCATCCTTGCGGTGATTGGGAAAAACGGCTGCAAAAACGGCGTGCGCATTGCCGCCGCCCATATCGATTCCCCGCGTTTCGATTTAAAACCGCATCCGCTTTATGAAAAGGATGATATCGCCTATTTAAAAACACATTATTACGGCGGAATCAAAAAATACCAGTGGACTGCAACCCCGCTTTCCATGCACGGCCGCGCGGTTCTGAAGGACGGCACCAAGGTGGATATCCGGCTCGGTGAGGAAGAGGGGGAGCCGCAGTTCTGCATTACCGACCTGCTGCCGCATTTAAGCGCGGAGCAGATGAAGAAAACTCTTTCGGAAGCCATTGAGGGCGAAAACATGAACATCGTCGCCGGAAGCCGTCCTTACCGTGCCGATGAAGGAGAAAACCTGTTCAAGCTGAACATCATGAAGCTGATTCATGAAAAGTACGGTATGACAGAGGAGGACTTTGTCTCCTCGGATATCGAATTTGTACCGGCATATAAGGCGGTTGACGTCGGCTTTGACCGGAGCATGATCGGCGCTTACGGCCATGACGACCGTGTCTGCGCGTATCCCGCCGTTATGGCGGCACTGAACGCCAAGGAACCGGAAAGCACTCTCCTTACCGTCCTGGCGGATAAGGAAGAGGTGGGCAGCGACGGTAATACCGGGCTCAATTCGCAGTTTATGCGTTATTTCATCGCTGATCTGGCAAAGGCGGAAGGTTTGGAGCCGCGCCATGTGCTGAGTATGTCAAAATGCCTTTCCGCGGATGTTGCGGCGGCGTTTGACCCGACTTACGCCAGCGTATACGAAGCAACCAACTCTTGCTATATCAATAACGGCGTCGGTATGTCAAAGTACACAGGGGCAAGGGGAAAGTCTTCCACAAGCGAAGCAACCGCGGAGTTCGTTTCCGAAATCCGCAATTTGTTTGATAAGAACGACGTCCTCTGGCAGATCGGCGAGCTTGGCAAGGTGGACGCGGGCGGCGGCGGAACGGTCGCGATGTATATT
Source organism: Bacillota bacterium (assembly GCA_023397245.1). Taxonomy (GTDB): domain Bacteria; phylum Bacillota; class Clostridia; order Oscillospirales; family Acutalibacteraceae; genus DATAML01. The sequence goes on from JAEWUH010000137.1 coordinate 1,537, forward strand.
GCAAACCTGAATGTGGACGTCCTCGACGTCGGTGTTCCGGTCATTTCCATGCATTCTCCGTTTGAAGTCGTTTCCAAACTGGATGTTTACATGACCTATAAGGGCATCAAGGCGTTTTTCGAAGCAAAATAATGAAACAAGGGGGTTGTCTCAATCGGGACACCCCCTTGCTTTTGGCAGTATCATTGTCCGTCTGAAAGAACGGGGCGGAAAAAAGCAAAAAAAGAGGCTGCCTGCAACCGATGGGTCAAGGCAGCCTCCAAATCATTATTTACGTTTTTTAATCAGCCTTCGTGCTTTTGAATTCCGCTGAATACGATTCCCCGCGTTGCGTCGATGGTCACGGTCGTTCCGCTCTTCAGAATCTTGGTTGCGTGCTCCGCGCCGACGATTACGGGCTTGTCAAGCGCCAGTCCCACGATCGCGGCGTGCGAATTCATCCCGGCTTCCTCCGTTATAATACCGGCGGCGGATTTTAAAAGATGCAGGAGCGTGTTGGAAGTCTGCGGAATGACCAGAATATCGCCGTCCTTAAAATTTTTCTCCGCGTCCTCTTCGTCCGTGCAGACGCAAAGATTGCCGCAGACTGAGCCCTTTGTGGCGCCCATGCCGGAAACCAGCACGTCTCCTACAAGCTGTACCTTAAGAAGATTCGTCGTACCGGAGACGCCGAGCGGAGCACCGGCGGTAATCACGACAAGATCGCCGTTTTTCACAAGCCCCTCTTTGCGGGCAACATCCACCACATGGTCGAACAGCTCGTCGGTGTTGTCCTTTTCATCCACCTTAATGGGAACGACGCCCCAGGAAAGGTTCATCTGGCGCTGAACGGTCGGGTCGGTCGTTCCGCTGATGATCGGGCACTCCGGGCGGTATTTGGAAATCATGCGGGCCGTTCTGCCCGATTTTGAAACGGTCATGATGGCAACCGCGCCCAAATCCTGCGCCGTGGTGCAGGTTGCGTGGGAGATTGCGGAAGTCACATTCGGCGCTTCGGTAAAGTCGCGTTTTGCAAAGCGCGCTTTGTAGTCGATATCGCGTTCGGTACGCTCTGCAATCATTGCCATTGTTTTAACCGAAAGAACGGGGTAGTCGCCCGCGGCCGTTTCGCCGGAGAGCATGATCGCACTGGTTCCGTCATAAATTGCGTTTGCAACATCCGTTGCCTCCGCTCTGGTGGGGCGCGGGTTCTTGATCATGGAATCCAGCATCTGCGTTGCGGTGATTACCTGTTTACCTGCATTGTAGGCTTTTTTTATCAGCTGCTTCTGTATTACGGGAATTTCCTGAAGCGGAATTTCCACGCCGAGATCGCCTCTGGCTACCATGATTCCGTCAGAAAGGCGGATAATATCGTCGATGTTCTCCACGCCGTCGGAGTTTTCAATCTTTGCAATAATACGGATTTTATGGCAGTCAAGCTTTTCCAGCTCCGTGCGCAGGTCAATCAGGTCCTGCGGGGAACGCGTAAAGGAGGCCGCGATAAAATCAAAGTCTTCCCTTACGGCGAAAGCAATATCCTCTTTATCTTTCGGACTGATGAATGGAAGAGAAAGCTTGATCCCCGGAACGTTTATGCTCTTCTGTGAGGAGAGCGTTCCGCCGTTTACAACGGTGCAGCTGATATCGGTATCGGTGGAGGAATCCACTTTCAGCTCAATCAGGCCGTCGTCGATCAATATTCTGGTTCCCGGGGTAACCTCCGTAGGGAGCCGGTCAAAGGTAATTGACACGGCGGTTTCGTCGCCTGTAATATCCCGGCTGGTCAGCGTAAATTTGTCTCCGGTGTGAAGGGTTACTTTTGGCTCCTTAAATTTTTTAATGCGGATTTCCGGCCCCTTCGTATCCAGAAGCAGGGCAACCGGCAGATGCAGCTCCTCGCGCAGCTTTTTTACGGCGTCCGCGCGCACCTTCTGTTCTTCCGCCGTTCCGTGCGAAAAATTCAGTCTGGCTACATTCATGCCGGAAAGCATCAGCTGCCTGAGCACGTCCTCCCGGTCGGTAGCGGGGCCAAGGGTACAGATGATCTTTGTTTTTCTCATTTTTATAATCACTCCCGTTATCTATAGGAACATTTAAAAATTCTCCCACTATATAATACTATATAAAACCGTACATTTCAACTTTTACGGAGCATTATATACAATTCGTTCCATAAATGATAAAATCAGACTGTCCATAAAGCTGCGCAGCCCAAGGCTGCTGCAATCATTGATTGCAGCGATATAGAATAAACGAGGAGAGCAAAATGAGTTCATATTTTAATAAGGTACACCACGTTGCCATCATCTGTTCCGACTATGAGGCTTCCAAAGATTTTTACGTCAATGTTCTTAAACTTCCGATTATCCGGGAAACATTCCGGAGAGAACGGAATTCCTATAAGCTGGACCTTGACGGCGGGCAGGGCGTTCAGATTGAGCTGTTTTCCTTTCCGAATCCGCCGAAGCGCGTCAGTCAGCCGGAGGCGGCAGGGCTCAGACACCTCGCCTTCGCAGTAAACGACGTTTCTGCAGTCTGTGAATACCTGTGCCGTCAGGGTATCAAAACAGAGCCGATACGGCTTGATGAGCTTACGGGGAAACATTATACGTTCTTTAAAGACCCGGACGGACTGCCGATTGAAATCATGGAAGAGTAAATATCCTAATTTAAACCGGTTGAAATAAAACGTTATTCGTTATACAATGAACTACGGAAATAATGAAGGAAGGGGGATGCCGAGGTGAAAATCCGGGGAGAAAAAGTTGTAAAAAGCCGTGCCGGATGGCGGAAAGCCGATCAGGTAAAGAAAATTAAAATCGTTATGACGGTGGTAGTGGTGGCGCTGTGTTTGTCCGTTGCCGCGGGAGCCGTGCTGGCCTGGGTGCAGATAAAGCATCCGTTTGACAAGCCGGTGATGGCAAGCGCGCCGGTCAGTTCTGCGGCACCCCCTTCTTCAGAAACGGAATCCCTTCCGGACTACGATGACAGCTATAATTTGGTTCTGGTAAATAACGATTCGCAGCTAAAATCCGATTTTACGGTATCCCTGACGTCATTTGACGGCGTTCAGGTGGACGAAAGGATCGTTCCCGCACTGAAGAAAATGATGGAGGACGCAAAGGCGGACGGCTGCCCCCTGAAGCTGACGGGCGGTTATGTCGATGCCGGGCAGCAGAATAAGCTTTTTCAGGCAGAAGTGCAGAACCTTATGAAAAAGCAGGGATATTCGCAGGTCAGGGCCGAAAATCAGGCGCAGATCGCAATCGGACGCGGCGGCTGCAACGAGAGCCAGACCGGCATGGCGGTGGAATTTGCCGCCGAGGGCGCTGTTGAGAAGACGAATTTTACCGCTACGGGCCAATACCGATGGCTGGTGAAAAACTGTGTATCCTACGGTTTTATCCTCCGCTACCCCGAAAATAAAACCGGTTCCACCGGGAAAACGTACCAGCCGGGCCATTTCCGCTACGTAGGCGCGGACAATGCGGTGAAAATGCGGGAATATTCCATGTGCCTTGAGGAATATGTTTCCTATATCCGCAAGCAGTCTGTGAGTTAACGCAGGAAAAGTTTATATTTTGTTATAAAATGTAAATATACTTAAAATTTTTACTTGCATTTTGATTTATCCTATGGTAGAATTCATATGTTAAGTTGCAGTTTGGCTGAAAGAGGTGACAAGAATGAAGGAAGCTATCCACCCAAAGTATACTGAGACGACTATCACATGTGCATGCGGAAATGTCATCAATACAAGATCGACAAAAGAGAATATCCGCGTTGAAATATGCTCCAAGTGCCACCCGTTCTTTACAGGTAAGCAAAAGCTTGTTGATACAAGTGGACGTGTTGATATGTTTAAGAAGCGTTACGGCATCGACAAGTAAGCTTTTTAATTCTCTTAGATCAGCTTAGGCGGCGCAGTATCTGCGCCGCCTATTTATGTTCCTTACCGGCTTCAGCCTGACGGAGGAATCTATGACCGAATATAAAACCGTAGCAAACGAAGCTTCGGCAGAATTTATTGAGCGCCGTTCCAAGTTTATCGGCTATGCCCGGCCGGTTAAAACAGAGGCGGAGGCGGTCGCGTTTATCAGTGAGATTAAGTCGCGGAACTGGGACGCGACCCATAATGTTTATGCCTATTCCATACGGGAGGGGCAGATTCGGCGGTATTCGGACGATGGGGAGCCGCAGGGAACAGCGGGGATTCCCACACTCGACGTAATTATGAAATCCGAGGTTACCGATACTGCGGTTGTCGTCACCCGCTATTTCGGCGGAATTCTTCTCGGCGCGGGCGGGCTTGTAAGGGCTTATTCCCATTCCTGCTCCATTGCACTGGAACAGGCGGAAATCATCACCATGCGTACCTGCCTGATGGCACAGGTGATCTGTGATTACGGCCAGTACGGGCGCGTTTCCGCCCTGATACCGGAAAATGGCGGCGTGATTGACCATGCGGATTTTACGGATACAGTGACCGTCCAATTCCATATCAGCGATATGGAGATGCCCGCATTACGTCAGAAAATGGCCGACGCAACCTGCGGGAAAAGCAATATTGAGGTTACCGGTGAAAAATTTTTTAAATTTATATAAATATTTGCAGGAAAACAGCGAGATATTACGTATAAGTCAGTGAGGAATTGTATAAAGGGGGCAGCGCTATGACGGTCAGGGAGCGTACTCAGAATATTGAGGAACAGTTTTTATCGCCTTACGCGGCGCTCTCAAAAAATACAAAGGGCAGGGATGTGCCCGAGGAAGAATGCGAACTGCGCACGCCTTACCAGCGGGACAGGGACCGAATCATTCACTGCAAATCGTTCCGCCGGTTAAAGCATAAGACGCAGGTGTTTCTCTCGCCGGAGGGCGACCATTACCGCACCCGGCTGACGCACACGCTTGAGGTTTCCCAGATCGCACGCACTATCGCGCGGGCGCTGCTTTTAAACGAAGACCTGACCGAGGCAATTTCACTGGGGCACGATTTAGGGCATACTCCTTTCGGACATGCCGGGGAGCGCGCGCTTGATGAAATATGCGAGCATGGCTTTCGGCACTACGAGCAGAGCGTCCGGATTGTGGAGAAGCTCGAGAAAAACGGCAATGGCCTGAACCTGACCAAAGAGGTGCGCAACGGAATCCTCTGCCATACTAAGGGTACGGAAGCGGACACGCTGGAGGGAAGGATTGTTCGGCTGGCTGACCGTATCGCCTATATCAATCACGATATTGACGACGCGGAGCGCGCCGGAGTTCTGAAGGGAAGTCAAATCCCGGCAGAAGTTATTTCCGTGCTGGGCTGCCGCCGCTCCGAGCGAATCGATACGTTGGTTCATTCCGTGGTGGAAAACAGCCAGAACGGCGTGATTCAGATGGACCCCGCCGTGCAGAAGGCGTTTGACCGTCTGTACGATTTCATGTTTGAATATGTGTATCTGAACTCCTATGCAAAGGCGGAGGAGAAAAAGGTTCCGTGTCTGATCGGCGCGCTTTACGACTACCTCAGAAAACCGGGCAACCTGCCGGAGGACATGAGCCTTATCGCCGAGCAGGACGGGACGGAACGCGCGGCCTGCGATTACATTGCGGGCATGACGGATCATTACGCAATAAAACTGTTCCAGAATATTTACGTTCCGAAATCCTGGAACACATAAACGGATAAACAGGCGAAACAAGGCTGAAAAATGGGGGTGACGATATGCCATTGCCGGAAGCCTTTTTGCAGGAACTCAAAGCCCGCTGCGAGCTTTCCGATATCGCGGCATCCTATGTGAATCTGCGGCACAGCGGCAGAAATCTGGTGGGACTTTGCCCGTTCCATAACGAAAAATCACCCTCTTTCAATATCTATCCGGAAAACGGTTCTTTTTACTGCTTTGGCTGCGGCGCCGGCGGCGACGTGATCACCTTTGTCCGGCGGATCGAAAATCTCGATTACATGGAAGCCGTGCGCTTCCTTGCGCAGCGCGCCGGCATTCAGGTGCCGGAAGGGAATGCCGACAACGGCCTGGGGCGGCTGAAATCAAGGATTTATGAAATTAACCGCGACGCCGCCCGCTTTTACAACGAGGTGTTAAATTCGGAGCAGGGCGCGGAGGGGATGAAATACCTGACCGGCCGCGGACTTACGCCGAACACCATACGCCGCTTCGGGCTGGGCTACGCGCCCCCGTCGCGCTACGCGCTTGTGAATATGCTGGAGAAAAAGGGCTACACGCAGGAAGAAATGATTCTGGCGAACGTAGCGTTCAGGGGAAGGAACGGACAGGCCGTCGACCGCTTCGGCTCCAGAGTGATGTACCCGATCATTGACCTGAGGGGCAACGTCATCGCGTTCGGCGGAAGAGTTCTGACGGATGAAAAACCGAAATATCTGAATACGTCGGAAACGCCGGTATTCAATAAGGGAAGCTTCCTGTTTGCGCTGAATTTCGCAAAGAACAGCGGCGGAGACCGCCTGATTCTCTGCGAAGGCTATATGGATGTGATTTCCCTGCATCAAGCCGGTTTTACCAACGCGGTCGCAACGCTGGGCACGGCGCTGACGCCGAGTCAGGCGCACCTGATGGCGAATTACGCAAAGGAAGTTGTGATATCCTACGACGCCGACGAAGCGGGGCAGAAGGCCGCTTCCCGCGCGATTCCAATTCTGCGTGAAACGGGACTGCTGGTCAAGGTACTTGCCATTTCCGGCGGAAAAGATCCGGATGAATACATACGTTCCAACGGCCCGAACGGCCGTGTAAAATTTCAGCAGATGCTGGAAGCCAGCGGAAACGACGTGGA
>JAEWUH010000191.1 GCA_023397245.1 Bacillota bacterium
GTTATTCCCCTGACAGGGGAAATGCCGCAAAGCGGCAAAAGGGTGTAGGACCGCCGCAGCGGTGGAGAGATTCTTGCGTAACGGTATAATCTCTCTGCCATCTCCCTTTATCAAGGGAGACAAAGGGAAGTGGAAATCGCATCCTTATCCTTAGCCTCCCTTGCGAAAGGGTTATTCCCCTGACAGGGGAAATGCCGCGAAGCGGCAAAAGGGTGTAGGACCGCCTCAGCGGTGGAGAGATTCCAGCTCCGCAATTTTAAACCTTAATATATGTATATGCCGCCTTGTACTTATCTTACTTCTTTTTGGTGCCGAAAACTGTCCCAATTTGTTCGCCGTCAAAAAGGCGGTACAGGTTTTTCGGGTCGGCTCCGCTCATTACGACGCAGCAGATGCCCGCGTCGTTCGCGATGGCGGCGGCGTTCACCTTGGTGCTCATTCCGCCCGTACCCCGGTTGGAACCGGTGCCCCCCGCGATGGCGCGCACCTCGTCCGTCACCTCTTCCACATACGGGATGCGGCAGGCGTTCGGGTTGCTGCGCGGATTGGAATCGTACAGGCCGTCGATATCGGTCAGAATGACCAGAAGACCGGCTTCCACCAGCATCGCGACCGTGGCGGAGAGGGTATCGTTGTCGCCGAAATTGTTCCCCACCAGCTCGTCAACGGCGACGGAGTCGTTCTCGTTTACCACCGGAATAATATCCATCTTGATGAGTTCGTTAAAGGTATTCTGCGTATTCTGTTTGTTCTGCTCGCTTGCCACAACGTCCGCCGTAAGCAGCACCTGCGCCACCGTGCGGTTGTACTCGCCGAACAGCTTGTCATAGGTAAACATCAGCTCGCACTGGCCCACCGCGGCAACGGCCTGCTTTTTCTCGGTTTCCTGCGGCCGCTCCGGCAGCCCCAGCTTGCCCACTCCCACGCCGATCGCGCCGGAGGTCACCAGAATAATCTCCCTGCCCGAATTCTGCAGGTCGCTCAGCACCTTGCAGAGGGTTTCCATCCTGCGAAGGTTCATCTTGCCGTTTTCATAAGTCAAAGTGGAGGTTCCCACCTTGACGACCACTCTTTTTGCCTGAGTAATAGCCGACATTTCAATTCCCCTTAAATTTATCATACGAGATTGGCCGCCGCGCGGCCGCTTTTCCGCCGATACTTCCATCCGCGGACAAAATTTATTTAAACTAAATTATAGCATACTTTCGCGCGATATTGAAGAAATATATTGAAAACGGAGTGTGAATTCTGCGGCTGCCGCAACGGCAAAAGCGGGGTATGCCACACACTTCGGCCAATGCCCGCACAGGGACGGTAAAATTTTGCCGTCGTGACAAACGGATTTTTTCATAATATAATAAGAAAATACAAAATCTGCACACAGCTGAATATAGAATTGAATGGGGAAATTGATGATGAATGAAAAGGAAATTTCAGAAATCCGCCGCCGCTTCCGCCCGGATAAGGGCAATATCACCCGGATCCGCGGCTGCTATGTAAACGAGCAGCGGGAAATCGTTACGGAGTTTAATCCGTCGCTCGCCTTAATGCCGCAGGAAGAATCCGAAGAGCTTTTGGGAATTCTGAAAAAGACACTGTCCGGAACGATCGGAAAAAACCTGATCAACATTGAATTTGCCACACAGCAGGTTCTGGAGGGTGAGGAGCACAAGCGGCTCATGGCGCTCAGGGATTCCTCTCTGAATGACGACGACGCGGTGCATGAATTCTACGGACGCGTGATTCAGACGCTCAGCATGGAAGGCAATTATCTTATCCTTCTGGCTTCCGACAAATATGACGTTCCTTTCTATACAAAGGACGGGGAGAAGCAGGAGGATTCCAGCGAAGTGTATTCCTACTTTCTGTGCAGCATCTGCCCCGTAAAGCTGACGAAACCGGTGCTCGGCTACTACGCGCGCGAAAACGCCTTCCGCAATATTACGGCGGACTGGGCCGTGTCGGCGCCGGAGCTTGGCTTCCTGTTTCCGGCCTTTGACGACCGCAGCGCCAACATTTACAGTGCTGTCTACTACACCCGTGATACGGCGGAGAACCACGGGGAATTTGTGGACACCGTATTCAAAAGTGAAATCCCCATGCCCGCCGCCGCACAGAAAGAAACCTTTCAATCCATTTTGGGCGATACCGTCGCCGACGACTGCAGCTATGAGGTTGTGCAGGCGGTTCACGGGCAGTTGTCCGGGATGATCGAAGAGCATAAAGCAAATAAAGAAGCGGAACCGCTGGTAATTTCCAAGAAAACGGTAAAAGGCGTTCTGGAATCCTGCGGCGTTTCCGAATCCCATGTGACCGCATTCGAAGAAAAATACGACGCCGAGTTCGGTGCCGATACCGAGATCAGTCCGCGAAATATCATTGATACCAAACAGTTTGAAGTCCGCACCCCCGATGTGACAATCCGCGTAAATCCGGAGCGCAGCGACCTGCTTGAAACACGCATTATCAACGGCGCCCGGTATATTTTAATCCGTGCGGACGAGGGCGTTGAGGTAAACGGCGTGAATATTCATATTTCGCGGTAAGCGCTGTAAGAAACCTGAAAATTTAATTTACAGAGCTGATCAATAATTCAGCATAGCTACGGCTTGACAGCAAAACCGGAAACCGCACGGGCTCTCCAAATTTCAATACTTTCATTTTCGCAATCCAGGTCAAGATTTTATATTGTCTCCTTGCTAAGATAGATTCAGGAGGTGAACAGATGGAAAACTGGGAAAGAATCGACGCCGTACAGCGGATGCAGGACTATATTGAACAGAATATTCATGAGCCTGTCACTCTGTATGAGCTGTCAAAATGCGCGGGTTACTCGCCCTTTCACTGCGCAAGGATTTTTAAGGAGTTAACCGGCAAATCCCCCTTTGAATATATCCGTGCACTCCGGCTCACACGCGCCGCGCTGAAATTGAGGGACGGGAAAACAAAGGTCGTTGATGTTGCGCTGGATTTTGTGTTTGACTCCCACGAGGGGTTTACGCGGGCATTTTCAAAGGAATTCGGCATCGCTCCGAACAAGTATAGGAAAAATCCTCCTCCGGTCTATCTGTTTACACCTTATTCCATTCGGGAACGCTGTTATCATTTTTTGAAAGGAGACAAAGAAATGGACAAAAATTCAACGGTCAACACTGTTTTTGTTCAAGTAATCGAACGGCCGGAAAGGAAGCTGATCCTGAAGAGAGGCAAGAAAGCAGAGGAATATTTCGCTTATTGCGAAGAAGTCGGCTGTGATATCTGGGGATTGCTGTGCAGCATAAAGGAAGCGCTGTACGAACCGATCGGCATGTGGCTTCCGGATCATTTGCAAATCCCGGGAACCTCCTACTATGTACAGGGTGTCGAAGTCCCTGCGGATTATTCCGGCGAAGTGCCGGAAGGACTGGAAATCATCAGTCTTCCGCCCTGCCGGATGATGGTTTTTCAGGGGCAGCCTTACGAGGATGAAAAATTTGACGCCGCTATTTCAGAGTTATGGGAGGTTATGAAAACCTTTAAGCCGGAGCTCTACGGTTTTGAATGGGCGGACGAGGATGCGCCGAGGTTTCAGCTGGCGCCCCAGGGTTACCGCGGATATATTGAGGCGCGCCCGGTCCGTAAAATAAACAAATAAAGTTTCCCATAAAAATGACGTTTGCAGTGCAGGCGTCATTTTTTATTTTACGCCGGGGATAACTTCGGAAGAAATAAAACCTCACCCCCGCGGCGGAAAAAATGTTCCGGATTCAGAGCGGGCCCAAAGCCCCATATTGAAACATTTTGTACGAATTTTTATTGCATCCAGCGAAATATTGTATTACTATAATAGAATAATGGTTTTGAATATTCTTGTGGACGATTCTCTAAAGAGCCAATCAAACAATCCCTGTGGTATCGTTTCTGTGGTTCTCTTTATATACCGGATAAGCGGGGCTCATCGGAAGCGCACTTTTCGGGTGCAGATCATCTTTCTGCTATGGCTGAAACACCGCTGTGTTTTAATAGAATTTTATTGAGGAGGAAGACTTATGATTCAAGGTATCTGTCTGGGAAATGTAATGGTGGACTGCAGCGACGCACGGAAGCTGCGCGATTTTTACGCGGAGCTTCTCGGCTGGGAAAAATGTGAATTGTTCGGTTTGCCCTCGGTAAGCAATGAAAGCGGCATTGTTTTTATGTTCGCACAGGAAGAGGGTTATATTGCTCCCGTTTGGCCTGAGCAGGAGGGCAGCCAGCAAAAGCAGATGCATTTTGACTTTCAGGTGCCGGACCTGCCCGCCGCCGTTCGGCAGGCTGAGGCCCTTGGAGCCGTAAAAGCGCGGGCGCAGTTTGGAGGTGCCGATTTTACAACGATGCTGGATCCGGCGGGCCACCCGTTCTGCCTGTGCGTCAAAGAATAAACTTCTGCTCCGCACATTTTATTCTGCATATTTATTACTGAAAGATCGAAATTGGAGCCGCAGGGCGCTTTTATTGCCGGAACAATTTTTTCTTTTCTCGTATAAGCAGGGCATGGTTTTCAACCATGCCCTGCTTTCATGTGAATAAAAATCTGATACGGAGAATGTTTATTGCACCCTGCCGTTTGATTCGATTTCCTTTCCGATTTCTTCAGGAGTCAGCCCGTCGGCGTTGATAACGACCGCACCGGTCATGGTATCCTGCACCCCGAGCATATTGTTGCTCAATCCGTTTACCACGATCGCGTCATATCCCTGCAGCTTTGCAGAGGTCTCGTCGCTGATGCGGATACAGTCCACCTGGTATCCTTTGTCGGCCAGATAATCCTTTACCGGAGTAAGGTTTTGCTCAACTGCAATTTTGCCTTTCAATTTTATCACCTCACACTGTAGTATCTGTCCGTAAAGCGGTTCTATCCGATAACCGGATAAATTTTGCATTGCAAATGACTTTTAAAATACAATTAAGCCGAACACGCCGTCCTGTTTCAGCAAAAGAAAACCCCGCCAAATTTGTGTTATGGAAATACTGTCTGACTTCAACAAATATTCGCGGCCTCATCCGTATTCTTCGTTGCACATTCTACGAAAAAATGTTACAATATATTAAGATATGATGTCTTATGGGAGGATTCGGAATGGCGCTGTACCGTTTGATGCTGGTAGATGACGAGGAAGAGGTCCGCGAGGGTATCATTAAAAAAATAAACTGGGAAAATCTTGGATACACCATAGTGGGAGACGCCGAAAACGGGCTGGAAGCGCTTGAGAAAGCCGAACACCTGCACCCGGACGTGGTTATGACGGATATTAAGATGCCATTTATGAACGGGCTGGAGCTTGGGGAAAAGCTTCAGGCGGCCATGCCCTCCACAAAGCTGATTATTTTTTCCGGATTCGACGAATTTGAATACGCGCAGAAAGCCATTAAGCTCAATGTTGCCGAGTATGTTTTAAAGCCGATCAACTCCACCGAGCTGACCGAGACGCTGAAAAAGCTCAAACAGCAGCTGGACCGCGAGTTTGACGAAAAACGCGACGTGGAAGCCCTGCGAAAAAATTATAACGAAAGCCTGCCGGTTTTGCGCGAGCAATTCCTGGTGGGGCTTATGGAGGGGCGTATTCCCGAAGCGCGCATACAGGCGCAGGCCAAAATTTTCAATATCTCCGTGAAAACACAGGACGCGGCGGTCGCTCTGGTGCGTGCCGACACGGCGCTGAAAGCGGAAACCGCGCTGAACGTGGAGGAAGAGCTGATTCCGATCTCCTTAAAGCGCACCGTGGACGAAATTATGGGGAATTACGGCGGCTTTATCGCGTTTTTGTATACGGACTGCGTGGCGATTATCGCTGAGGTAGACCCGGAAAACGGGGTCGTGCCGGTGATTACCGGATTAAATGAAGTCTGCAAGTCCGCCGGACGTATCCTCGGATTAAAGGTAATGGCCGGTGTGGGAACCCCCTGTTCCGGTCTTTTAGAAATCCGCCACTCCTACCGCGAGGCGCAGAACGCGCTGGATTACAGCGCCGTTATGGGCGAGGGTAAGGCGGTTTACATCGCGGACGTGGAGCCTGATACGTCCGTTAAGCTTCGCTTTGACGACCGCGACGAGCGCGAAATTATCAGCGCGGTCAAAATGGATTCGGAGGACGGCATCCGCGGAAAAATCAGCGCGCTCTTCGCACGTTTTGACACGATGCTCCTGCCGCTGAACCAGTATCAGGTGTACCTGATGGAAATGGTCACGTCGCTGCTCAAGGTCATGCAGGCTTACGAGCTGGACACCGAGGACATTTTCGGCGAAAATTTCAACTACATAAATACCGTTGCGGGTCTCCATTCCCCGGCGGAAATGAAGCAGTGGTGCACGGACATCTGCATTAAAATCAGCGCGCTGATCAAGCGGGAGCGCGTGGATTCTTCAAAAATGCTGGCGCAGAACGCCAAGCAGTATATCGAGGCGAATTACAGCGGCGCGGACCTCTCCGTGGAAAGCCTGTGTTCGTTCCTGCACGTAAGCCCCGCTTATTTTTCCACCGTTTTTAAACGGGAAACCGGCATGAGCTTCGTCGCCTATCTTACCGAGGTGCGTCTGCAGCAGGCGATCAACCTGCTGAACACGACGGACGACAAAACCTATATCATTGCGGAAAAGGTGGGCTACCCGGAACCGAATTATTTCAGTTATGTATTTAAAAAGAAGTTTGGCGTTTCTCCGTCAAAATACCGCAGTAACGCCTGATTAGAACGGCGTTGTATGAAGGCTGGCCTTATGCAGAATAAAATCAAGGGTCTCATTGATGATTCCAAGCATTTCTTTCAGAAAAGGTCCCTGCAGTTTACCATCTCCCTCACCTTTACCGCGGTTGCGGTAATCGGCATGCTGATCGTGGCCTTTTCCCTTTCCTTCCGCTTTATCAATTCCTCGGAAAAGATGGCCATGGAAAACAGCACCCGCATGGTAAACCAGGTAAATCTGAATCTTGACAACTATCTGCGCAATATGCTCCGCATTTCGGATTCCATGTATTACCGCGTAATCAAGAACGCCGATCTGGCAACCGACAACATCAGCGGGGACATGAGCCTGCTCTACGAAACCAACCGCGACCTGCTGATCAGTATCGGCGTGTTTTCCAGCGACGGCAAGGTCATTGCCTCGGAGCCGCTCACGCAGCTGAAATCCTCCGCGGGCGTGGCGGAACAGAGCTGGTTTACCAGCGCCACACAAAAAATAGAAAACTGCCATTTTTCCACGCCGCATGTACAGAACCTGTTTGTAGACCCGGATAACAAATACCGCTGGGTGGTTTCGCTCAGCCGCTCGGTCGAACTGACGGATGCGGGCTCCATTACCCACGGCGTGCTGCTGGTGGATATGAACTTCAGCGGAATCGACCAGATTTTCAAAAACGTGGACATGGGCGAATCGGGCTATATTTACCTCATCGACGGCAACGGCGTAATTATCTACCACCCGCGCCAGCAGCTCATCTATTCCAATCTTGCGCAGGAAAACAACCTTGTTGCAGCCAAATACGACGACGGAAGCCATGTGGAAACCTTCGGCGGGCAGCAGAGGCTTGTCACGGTAAAAACCGCCGGCTATACCGGCTGGAAGATCATCGCGGTCACCCCCACCGAGGACATCGTCTCGAATTACAACCAGATGCGCATCTTCGCGCTGTTCTTTGTTTTCTTCACCATCTTCCTGCTGATCTTCGTCAATATGTATCTGTCCTCCCGCATCGCGAACCCGATCAAGGAGCTGGAGCATTCCGTAAAGGATATTGAAAAGGGCAGGCTGAGCGACGTTGATATCACGGTTTCCGAGTCAGGCTCCTACGAGGTGCAGCATCTTGCCAAAACCATACGCTCCATGGTAAGTCAGATGCGGAATCTGATGGACGATATCGTCATGGAGCAGGAGTCCAAGCGCAAGAGCGAGCTGGACGCGCTCCAGTCGCAGATCAACCCGCATTTCCTGTACAACGCACTGGATTCCATCGTATGGATGATCGAAAACGAACGCTACGAGGGCGCCGTCACCATGGTTACGGCGCTGGCCAAGCTGTTCCGCATCAGCCTTTCCAAGGGCAAAAATATTATACGGGTCGCGGATGAGCTGGAGCATGTTCGCAACTACCTTACCATTCAGAAAATGAGGTATAAGAATAAATTCAGCTTTGAGATTACCGCGGAACCGGAGGTTCTGGAATGCGCCACTATCAAGCTGATTGTTCAGCCGCTTGTGGAAAACTCCATCTACCACGGCATGGAGTTTATGAGCGGGGACGGCGAAATTCAGGTCAGGGCGTACCGGAGCGGAGACGATCTGTTCATCGATATCATTGACAACGGTCTGGGGATGCCGCAGGAACAGGCCGACGCCCTGCTGACGGAGGACACCCCGCATGAGCGCGGCAAAGGCTCCGGAATCGGACTGAAAAACGTACAGGAGCGCATCCAGCTCTATTTCGGCAGCGAATACGGCCTGAAAATTTACAGCGAGCCGGATGAGGGAACAACGGCAAGAATCCACCTGCCCATGAAAGCCCTTAAGGAGCTCAGTCCGGGCGAGAAGGAAGGCGGCGCGAAATGACAAGGAAGAGAATACTGATTTTTACGCTGGTCTTCCTGATCCTCGCGGGTTCCTATCTGATTTACAACCGTGACCGTATCGTGGGCAAAAGGAACAACAATCCTTATCAGATATCGGTCATAACCAGTGGGAAAAGCACGGAAAGCTGGACGACGATTAAACTGGGAATCGACCAGGCGGCCAAGGATTTGAATGTGGAAGTAAGCTTTGTTGCCCTGTCGAGCGAGAACAACGCGCAGGAGCAGATTTCGCTCATGCAGCGCGAACTTTCAAACGGGGCCAACGCGATCGTGATTGCCCCGGCGAATACCGCCGATCTGAAAGCTCCGATTGAAAAGGCGAGAAACAGCGTGCCGGTCGTCACCATGCAGTCAACGGTGGATACGATTAAAAACCTTCCCTATATTTCCTGCGACAATTACCAGCTTGGAAAAGCGCTTGCGGCCAAGCTGGTTGCCAGCAAAAAAGACGACGGGGTCATTGCCATTCTGCGCAACAGCATGGCGTGCAGCAACATTCGCCAGCGCTACCTGGGCATTATTTCGGCGCTCGGCTCGGACAGCAGCAAGGTGGAATACTGGGATATCCCGGACGACCCGCAGGAGGCATACGATAAAGTCAAAAGCAAGCTTTCCTCCAGCAGCGCCACCACGCTGGTTGCGCTGGACGGCGCGACTTTGGAGGCTGCCGGAAAAGCGGAGCGCGACTTTATAAAGGGCAGCGACAGGCGGGTTCAGATTTACGGTCTGGGAAGGACGAACACTGTGGTTTCTCTTCTGGAAAGCCATATCATCAATTCCATCGGCGTGGAAAACGAGTACAACCTGGGCTACCTCAGCATTCAGTCGGCTGTGAACCGCATTAACCGAAAAAGCGACGACAGCAATAACCGGATCAATTTTGCAATCGTCGATCATCAGAATATGTACAATTCCGATAATCAGCGTCTGCTTTTCCCGTTTGTGGGATGATGGAGGTTTCATTATGAAGCGGTTGAAACGAATCCTTGCAACAATTCTTGCGGCGGTCACGCTCCTTCTGCCTCTCTGTGCGTGTGATTCCAACC
>JAEWUH010000198.1 GCA_023397245.1 Bacillota bacterium
TTATCGGACAGGAACCGATCAAGCGCGAGAAGAACACCGGCACCGCCGAGTGATATCATATGGCAGTTAATCCGGTCACTGTCGGTTTCCTTGCACAGCGTCCAGTAACTCATGGCCTCAATCGGGCTTTCAAATACGCAGACGGTGTCACTAGGGTTGCCAATACTGCCATCAATAACAAACGGATAGCTTTTATCGGAACCGGCTACATCACGTTTGAAGATTTTAGTATAGGAATTTGTCGAACGCTGTGAAGCGTACCGGGCAACGTTTTGATTGTCATAGCCTACCATCACAAGGTTACTGTAAGCTGCGCTTTGATATATCTTATTTTTGAAAACCAAATTTTTAACTAGGCCCTCATCAATTCCCCGTTCCTTAATGAGATAGGCAAAGATAATTCTAAAGTTATCGGCACGTTTCGGCAGAACAAATTCCTTTTTTTCTGGGGGCGGGATCACCGTATTATGTACCGGGCCGACCGGTGCAGACATATTGACCGTTCCGGCCAGAATACAAACGGCTTCCTGAATGTCTTTTCCCTCGTATTGCTGAATAAAATCAAGCGCATGGCCGTGTAAATGCTGAGAATTCCAATGCCATTTTCCATTCATCTCAAACACCATACTGTCATGCTCTTTCAGGTGGTATTCATTTCCTTCCCTCACAAGATCGTAGCCTCGTGAAAGGGCATATTGGAGAGCATTGTTGTTCTCCGTTGCCTTTTGCAGTTCTTCATCGGTATAGTAAAGTGTTCCTGTTCTGCTGACTGACATACTAATTCCTCCAATCTGTCAAAAATGTTAAGGGCAGGGCAGCTTAATGCTGCTCTGCCCTTTGTTTGGATAATAAATAATTTATGAGCCATGTACGCAATCGGACGCTCAGGGATTCGTGCTGCACGGCGAATTTTCGTAAATCGATCATCTGTGTCTGGGTGATAAAGAAATACATCGCCGTATCGAAATCTTTGTAAGTCGTATTTTTTACCTCGCCGGTATTGGTGCGTACATAGGTTACATAAGCCGGATGCATGGTACCGGTATCGAAAAAGGTTGTCATCTGGCTGCCTCTGTAACTTGCAAGCAGGAATTCGCTTGCGCCTACACTTTCTAGTCCCTGATTCTGATTAACGTAATCGATGATCTCCCGGATATTGCTTTGCTCACCGGCATCGGAAACAAGCTTAACCGTCAGATCAGGAAGAATGAAACCGATCGGACGGTTGTTTTTAAACACTACCAGATATTTTTCCAGCTTGCCCTGTTCCTCAACCGTGTAACCGAGCTTTTCAAGATAGGCAACAATCTTTTCCATTAACTATTCACGCTCCTTTGTCTGCTGCTCTTTTGTCTGTTCTGCAGGACGTTCCTGCACAGCAGCCGTATTCTGCCGGTCAGCCTTTTCTTGGGAAACTTTCAGCTTGTCAGAGAGCGTAGACGGTTCTTTGTAATCGCCGTGCTGAAGCTTTTGCTCAAATTCAGCGTGGTCGGCCGTTCCGAACTTGGCAATCATTTCAGCTTTGACTGCATCATATCTTTCTGGATTGAAGCCGTCCAGTGTTAGGAGTAAGCCATACATATCAACAAATTGCTGAACGATTTCCGGTTGTTTCACCGGTTCTGCTGCACCCTTTTCCGTGCGGTCTTCGCCCTGATCCGGTTGCTGCACGGAAAATGCGGGCTGCACATTCCCTATTTCCTCACGAACCTTCGTAAGGAATCCTCTATCCGACTGAATTGCCTGAATAAAAGTTTCTGTCAATGTTGGGTTGGCAAAAATCATAGAGGCAAGGTTCTGTACCTCGTGAACCGTGAGCGTCTGCGGAATAATCGGAGAAACAGGAGCCGGAATTTCCTGATTCACAACTTCAGCAACGGGTTCCTTTTGCTGGGTGACTTCCTGCTTTTCGTGGTTCTCGCGCCTGATTTCTTCAACCATAGCGTTTATTTTGGCCATCTGCTCTTTTGTAGCCTGATCGGTATATGTAACCTCATGCTTTTCATTGACGGTTGCAATTTCCTGCTGCTGTTCGTTCTGTATCGCATAATGGCGGCCTTTGGAGGTAAAGATCACCTTCAGGGCAAGGCCGATTTCTTTGAGATGTTCCTTCAGCTTCTCAAAGAAGGACGGCAGCATGACCTTATTCGGGTTTGTGTCGATGTAGGTGTCCGTAAGAAAGCGTTTCGTTTTTGCATCGTCGGTGATGACGGTGACGCGGTTGTCCTTTCCGATATAGCCCACAAGGTTGTTGTCCTGATCGATGATCTCATACGCACGGTAGGAGTCATGAACTGATTCGGCAAGGGAATAGCCCTTTTCTTTGATGGCGTCAATGAACTTTTGGATTCTGTCCGCCTCATGCGCCGGTGTCGGAATCTGTCCGACAACCAGCCCAGATCGGGAAGCGAAGTCTTGTGCGGCCAGATTCTTGTCATACGACGAACCGCGCAGGACAAGGTTCTTATCCTCGTCCTCGTAATAAATGTTGTAGATCGGCTTCTCCGCTTCAAAATCATACGTTGTCGTGAACAGGACGTCCTGATACTGGGAAAGCTTGTATTCCCCCTGAATTTCCTCAAGCCCCTGATTGTTTAAAGCGAAGGAAATTGCTTTTTGCAGACTCTCTTTTTTGGCTTCGTGCTCCGGCAGCAGCTTCAAGGAGAAATCCTCCATCATAAAGCCGACCAGCTCATTCCCCTTTTTCAGCGTACAGGGAAGAACGTCATTTCCGATACTGACGGCCTCGTAGCCGGATTTGGTTAGCATGTCCATTACGTTATTCATTTGTGTTTTCCTCCTTTGTTATTTGAAAAGCGGAACTGGTTCCGCTTTTTTCTGTACTTGGCTCCTGAGAAACAGCCATCATACCCATCAGACCGTCAACGTCCTTGTTTTTAATCGCTTCCACAATAGCGCTTACTGCATACCCCTGTGCTGAAAGGGAATTGAGGTTATTCATCAGCTCTGTGTTTTCAAGCTCCCTAATTCTTACTTCCTTTTCCTTTATTCCGTCCTGCAGCTTCACAATCCTCTGCTTGTCTTTGGAAATTGATTCTTTTAGTTTTGCGATCCGTTCATTCATTCTTTTGCGACTCCTTTCAGATATGGAGATGGATTTACATGATGGCCTTTTATCCGGAATTCAAAATGACAATGCGGCCCGGTGGAACGTCCTGTACTTCCTACTTTTGCTATAACCTGCCCCTGTCTTACCACATCCCCCTTTTTCACAACCAACGCACTGTTATGGCCGTATAGCGTTTGAACTCCGTTTTTATGCTGAATGATGACACAGTTACCAAACCCACTATTCCAACCGGCGCGAATAACGGTGCCGTCCGCAGAAGCCAAAACTGAAGTGCCCATTGCAGCCGGAATGTCCAGCCCGGTATGGAAAGCGCTCTCGGCTTTGGTGATCGGATCAATTCTTACTCCATAACCGGAGGATATGTAGGAATGGCCGGGAACAGGCCATTGGAATTCCCCGTCACCAACCGGATAGTAGCCTGATGTGGTTGTGTTAGGCGTGTCCCCAGTTTCACCGGCAATTTGATAAAGGAAATCCAGCATATCAAGAACTTTTTTTTGCTTTTCTTGGGTATATCCGCACTTTCCGATTATCTCCTCCGGAGAATATACATGAACCTGAATCGTAATGTGATGAATGGTTTTAGCTGTGATGATTGACGTTCCGGAAGCCACCGGTATTTCCTCTTTTACTTTTTCGCTTGTTTTGGTGACGGAATAGGTATTGATCAGGCCGTGGCAATCCTCCAGCTTCGCTTTATTCTCCGGGGTGAGGTCGATTACAACCCAGTCCCCGGTGGCCATAATTGCCAGCACGTTCGGATCCGTATTAATCTGTTCATCCCCTTCGATCTTCACAGTATTGTCCTTGTCTTTTTCATACTGTGCTTTTAGTGCATCGACTTTTTCAAGAAAATCGTTGTCCAGCTGCTCCACATATTCTGTCAGCTCCGGATGTTCGGTCGTGGTTCCTTTGATTTCGGCCATAAAGGACGAACTCATCTGGAAAATTATCATCACAACGAGCACAATGGCACCGGCAATGGCTAGAATCTTTAACGTGGCCGGATTCATAACCGCTTTTGATACAATCGTTATGGCTTTCCCGGCTTTTCTCGTTATGATCTGGGAAGTTTTATTGACAGCAGCTCTTGAAGCCCTTTTCGCTGCAAATTTTGTTCCGCGCACGGCTCGGCGTCCTGTTTTGAAAGATCGATAACCGGAGAGCCGGTTCCGGAATGATTTGATGTTGCGGATACCATGCTGAAGCCGGAAATTTGCATTTGCAGAGCTGCCCACGGCAGATAAGCCGAGATTATCATTCTCCTGCAGATCCTCTGCGGTAGACTCCTCTGCACGTAAAAGCATGGAGCGCCGATATGACATCGGCACTTTTGGTTTATCGGTTTCCGAACGCACAGCGCCGTTCAGAAGTTTGGGAGCTGCCATGTTGTTTTTGGGAATCGTCTGAGGAGATGTCTTAGCCAAAGAATATTTACTGCCATTGCTCTGTGAATTTGCTTTCGCCGGTAATGATAGACGGTCGTTTGCATTTATGCCGTCATTCTTCTGCTGATAGAAACTTCCTTGCTGCGAACTATGGTTATTACGTTGGCCGACTGCACGGTGATCCGGAGAAGCATTTGGTTCGTCTGCAGCGTAGATCTGCTCGTCCTTTGCGTTGTATTTTGTTTCTTGGCCGTAATGACTGAGTGTCAGCATCTTCGTCTCGCCGGTTACTAGGTTTTCTTCCTTCATCCCTTCCCGGGTGTACTTGATTACCTTTTTCTCCTGCATTTACTCACCCAGCTTTTTTCTTGTTGCCGATATCTGTTGAGAAGATTTCAAACAGCTTTGTCCCTTCTTCAAACCGGTTATTGAATTCAATGATACTGTTGCCTGCCTTGAATAAGCCGGTTCCTTTATCGCAGGATAACAGCTTTTTGACCTGTTTATCGGAGAGAGTCATAACCTGAGTGAGATCCGAAATCATATCCGGTTTCTGACGGTACAGCATGATAAACTCGGAGTTGGAAATCAAAGCCTTCGCGTCCTCGCTCTTGCATACGTCTCTGACTTCCTGTGTCATGCCGGTTGCGATAAGGCCATACTTGCGGCCTCGTTTCCAACTGTTAATCAACCATTCGGCAGTGCATGAATTTTTCAGGCTATGGTGAACTTCATCATTCCACAGCCATGTATTCTTATTAAGAGCCTGGTTCTTTGAAATGTGATTCCAACAAAAATCCTGAATGATGGACATACCCATGACTTTCAGCTGACTGCCTAATCCTTTGGTGTTGAAGCAGATCAGGCGGTTATTAATATTCACATTCGTCTTGCTGGCAAAGATATTCAGAGAGCCTTCGATGTAAATTTCCAGTGCACTGACAAGATACTTTGCCTGTGATTCTTTCTGCTGCTGTAAGACTTTATAGAAATCCATGAACGTTGGAATATTTTCCTCACAAGGATCATCCAAATACGCCTTGTAAATCTCACGTACACAACGGTCAATGATCGACCGCATAACGGGATCAATTCCATCATGGTAATTGAGCGTGACCTCAATGAGGGAGATAATAAAGTCGGATTTAAATGCTACCGGGTTCGGATCTTCCTCGCCGCCATAATACTGGTTAATATCAAAAGGATTGAACTTTGTTTTCGCAGAATTGGAGACTTCAATAACCTGACCTCCGAGTAAGTTTACAAGTTTCGTAAATTCACCGTCCGGATCGATGATGATGATATCGTCGTTAGTGCGCCAGAAGCATTCCCATAATTCGCCCTTTGTACCCATCGACTTACCGGATCCGGAACCGCCGAATACAAAGC
>JAEWUH010000200.1 GCA_023397245.1 Bacillota bacterium
TACCGCAAGTATGCCCCTGAGCGCGGGGGTGTATGGAGGGAAACGGTTTAAATACACGTTCTGCACCCGGAGAAAGTCTGACTATGGAACCTTCGGACAGGGGTTCGACTCCCCTCGCCTCCACCAATTAATTAATGAAAAACCACCATATATGGTGGTTTTTCTGTGTTTATAGGCGCTATATTTAGATATTTTAAATCCGTTTAAATTTCAGTAGACACAAAAGTAGACAATTCCTAAAAACCGCAATATAATAGTAGACAGAGAGGAAAAAGTAGACAAACTAGAAAGGATGTTTATGCCATGTCTAGTGAGAAATTTGTTGAAAGAGAAATTAATTTCACAAGTTTAGAAAAAGCAGAAAATGAAGATGAGTTCCTGGTGGAAAGTGTTAATTTATCGAATGAAATTATTCATAATGCTTATTTACTACTAGGCATAAACGAGAATCCAAATAAAACATGCATGGCTTTAAATAGGCAAGAAGCTGTTGTATATGCGCTGATGTTACGTTCAATTAAATTATTTCAATCTTATATGGAACTAATTTGTAAAAGGCGTGGTGAAGCTGCAAAAGTAATTCTTAGAAGTATACTCGAGACGCTGGTTAATATGCAGTATTTAGTTATAAAAAACTCACAAGAGCTATTTGAGGAATATATAAGATATTCATTGGCAACAGAGAAGAAAATGCTTGGCATAATTCAGGGGAAAATTGAAGTTAGAGGTGAAAAAATACCTATTGAAAATCGCATGATCAACTCAATATTAAACTCATTTATTAATTCAGGATACAGTGCAGACGAGATTCTAATAGATACAAAAAATAATAAATGGCGGAAAATAACGCTGAGAGAAAAGCTAAAAGAATTTCATTCCAAAGAATCATATGATTTTTTGTTTGGGGAGACACATCATTCCGTCCACGGAAATTGGCAGAGCCTATTATTTGAGGACTTAAAATATAATAACGAAGATCAATCCTATGAGTTAATATTTGAACATTCTAATCCGAGACCACAGCACGTTTTAGCAACTATAATCATGCTTTGTAGTGCAGCAGAGTATTTTATCGAATATTCACTCAGTATTGAGGATATTAAACAATATGCTTTAGAGACTTTTAATAATACACTGGCAAAAGCAAAAAGTATTGATAAACTCCACGAAAACTTTCTGAATAGAGGTTAATAGTAATGGCTCATGGCTCTGTGATGCAACTGGAGAACGGAAAATTCCGAGTGTGTTTTGAATACGGTTTTGATGAAAACGGACGGCGTGTCCGCAAGCACAAGACGTACGCCAGCCGGAAAGAAGCAGAACTGATGCTGGCTCGTCATGACGTGGCCATGGAAGACGGCACTGTTGTCAAACCAAGGGAAATGACATTGGCTGAGTGGTTGTCTTACTGGATGAAAAACATGTATATGCCTCGGGCGGCGGAGACCAGCGTCTATGGGTATATCAACATGATTGACCGATACATCGTTCCGCTCTTGGGCAAAGTGAAGCTGCAAAGATTGAAGCCTATGCATATCCAGAAGTATTACATGACGCTGATGGAAGAGAATAACCTGTCTCCAAACACCGTGCTTAAGCACCATGATTTGCTTAATTCGGCGCTGAAAGCAGCCGTTCGGCAGGAATATATACTGAAGAATCCGATGGAAGGCGTTGACCGCCCGAAAAAAATCGAGCATGAGGCGAACGTCTACACGCCAGAGCAGCTTAAAACTCTTTTCCGGCTGGTGGAGGGCAACCGGCTGGAAGCAGCGGTGAAGTTAGGGGCATATCTAGGGCTGCGACGTGAAGAAATCTGTGGCCTGAAATGGCAGGACATCGATTTTGATAAACGGACGCTTCGTATCTGCCGCGCCATGACTCAGGTCGGATCGGAAATTGTGGTGAAGGATACCAAGACGAATGCATCCAAAAGAAAGCTCTTTATGCCTGATGGTTTGTACTCTGTGCTTCAGGCGGAGCGGAGCCGTCAGCTCGAAAACAAAAAGAACTTTGGTGAAGCATGGCACGATACGGGATTTATCGTCGTCTGGGAAAATGGCCGCCCCTACCGGCCCAACTATGTATCAGAGTTGTTCACCAAGCTACTGAAAAAGAACGGGTTGCCTAAGATCGTGCTTCATGAACTGCGTCATACATTTGCCAGCATATCTAATGAAGCGGGCGTTCAGGAATTCAATATCGGAAAAGCAATGGGACATGCCAATGTCAGCACAACCAAGAAGATATATACTCACCTTTTTGATGATAAGCACACGGCGGCGGTGGATGCTGTGGCGAATCTGATTGATGAAAAAAAGGAGAAAGCCGATGCTGAATAAATGGGCGCGGATCGAAGAATTGAGGCTGCAGGAAGAAAGCCCGTTTGAGTACAAGCTGATGCAGAGAAATGGAACACTGGACAGGTATCTTGAGCAGTTTGGAAAAGACGCTGCGGAGCAAGCGGCAAATGTTTATAGAAATCTAGATAAAAAGGTTTTTTTTACCGACGAGGACAAGCTAACTGAAAATCAAAGAAGAAATCGTATCTGTGAAATAACCAGAGAATTTATGATGTATGATTAGATTGCAACTAAAATATAGTTGCAATCTACATAAGGGGAGCATATAATATGGGTAGAAACGATAAGCTGTTGGAGAGAATAAGCAGAAGGCCGAAAGACTTCACATATGATGAGCTGAGGCGATTGCTGGCTAGCCTGCAATGCGTTGAGGATACAGGCGGTAAAACATCCGGCTCGCGTGTAGCCTTTATCCATCAGCCTACGCGGGCGATATTACGTCTGCACCGTCCGCATCCAGGCAACGTGCTGAAGGCTTATCAGATAGAGCTGGTTTTGGGTTTCTTGAAATCGATTGGAGTGATTTAAAGTGAAAAACATGATGGAATATAAGGACTATTATGCCCGCATTGAATACAGTGATGAAGACAGCTGCTTTTTTGGTACGATCGCCGGTATTGCTGATGTGGTCAGTTTTGAAGGTAACAGCATTTCGGAATTGAAAGAAGCATTCATTGAAGCTGTTGAGGATTATCTTGATCTCTGCAAACGGCAAGGAAAAGAGCCGCAGAAAGCCTACAAGGGCAGCTTTAATGTACGCATTGATCC
>JAEWUH010000022.1 GCA_023397245.1 Bacillota bacterium
CCCTTATACAGAGACTGCGCGTAATTGGAAAAGGTAATGCGCGGATAGGTAAACAGTTCCCGCTCCCGCTGTTCCCGTTTTTCCTCCGGAATCGGCGGTGGGGATTTCACCAGAAAGAACCGGTCGCTGTTGCTGAATTCCATATCCTTGAGCGCAAAGTCATGGGCGGAAACCGGCATTTTGCCTTTCTCAACCATGCTTTCCCTGGTTTCCCGAATGATATCCTCCATCCCGATGCCGTGGGAGCACTGTTCGCTGCACAGCCCACACATGGCGCAGGAATTAATCATTTTGTTTGCGTAGCGCGTTCCCATGATCACGTTTTCGTTGATAAAGATTTGCTTTGCGTAGCCTTTGGGGGACATATTGAAACGCTTCAAATGACTGCAGGCTTTCATACACTGATTGCACCGGCATTTGAGGCACCGTTTCGCCTCTTCGATGGCTTCCCCCTCGCTGTAAACCTCCCCGGACTTTTCCACTCTCGGAGTTGGTATCGCGTCCTCAAGATTGTAGTCAAGAGGAGTAAGAAAGGAACCTTCCCGTCCCCGCTCCGCGGTCATGGAGATTTTCTTAACGTACCGCTCAATGGAAAAAGCCGCTCTTCTGCCCGAGCTTACCCCGTAAATAACCGAATCGTTTTTATAAAAAAGCCTGCCCCCGGCAAACAGGGAAAGCCCGCCGACCTGAAATGTTTGCGGGTCGATCTGCAGCTCTTCCCCCCATTCTCCCGTACCGAGGTAAACGGCATCGTATTCCTGCATGATTTTATTCAGTTCTTCTTTATCAATCCTGTGATTATAACGAACCGAGATGCCAAGCTTTTGCACAGCCTGCATTTCCTCTTCGATGACCTTTTTTTCAAAGCATTTGCCTTCATAATTCCAGAACCTGCCGCCAAGTCTTTCCGACTGCTCATAAATTGTTACGGCAAAGCCCTTTTTATCCAGCTCCAGCGCCGCGACGGCTCCGCTGATTCCGCCGCCAACAACGGCGACTTTACCCGCATTTTTCGGAACGACAAGAACTTTTTTCGGGGTATAGCCGTAGCTGACGGCCGCCCTTTCCAGTTCGCCCACGCTGATTGCCCGGTCGATCTTTTCCCTCACGCATTTCTGTTCGCAGGGATGGTCGCAAATCATGCCGATGAGCCGGGAAAACGGCATGCGCTTTTCCAGAACCTTGTATGCTTTTTTGAAGTCGCCCTTTTCCATTTCCAAATTGAAAGCCGCCACATCGATATGGATGGGGCACCACGCCGTGGTTGCTGCGGGCTCGTCGTAAATACAGCGGTCACCCGCTTCCGTCAGTTTCTGATAATCCATATTTACCTCCAGTGGGCAAAACCGGACAACCCGGCTTTGCCCACATCCAGTCAAAAGGTATTACTTATTTTTGAGTGCTTCCAGAACTTTTTCCGGACGCGCAGGCAGCTTGGTGATACGGACTCCGCACGCGTCGTAGATCGCGTTTACGATGCCGGCATGCGGCGCGGAAAGCGGCATTTCGCCGGAACCGGCCATGCCGTAAGGCCCGTAAGGCCGCTTGGTCTCCTGATGGATGATGTCCATTTCGTCCGGAGCATCCTTGATCTGCGGAATGCCGCAGCCCGTGAGAGTGGTATGCTTCTTCAGATCCTCGAAATCTTCCGACAGGGCCAGACCGATGCCCTGAACCAGACCGCCGTAAAGCTGGCCTTCCAGAATCGTCTTGTTCATGACCGGGCCGCAATCCGAAACGATCGTGAGTTTTTCCACCTTGACCTTGCCGGTAGTTGTGTCAACGGCAACTTCCACAAGAAGAACGCCGTACATATAGCAGGAGAACGGATTTCCCTGACCGGTTTCCACACTGCATTCTTTGCAGGGCGCGGTCCACTTGCCCATATATTTGGTGGGCAGACCTTCCGCGACAATCTCGTCATAGGTGCGGTACGTGCCGTCTTCCTTCTTCAGCGCAGCCAGCAGGTTTTCGCAGGCGACTCTTGTGGCGTTGCCGGTCATAACATTGGAACGGCTGCCGCCCGCCGGGCCGCTGTTCGGGGTCTTTTCCATATCGTTCATCACGAGACGGATCTGCTCCGGCTGAATGTGCAGGGGTTTCAGGGTTTCATGGGCGATTGTCAGAGTTCCCATATCTGCGCCCTGGCCGTGGTCTTCCCAGGAATTGCCTACGGTGACGCCCTTTGCCGTAATCTCCGCCCATGCTTCGGAGGAATCCGCGCCGTCAAGGCCGGAGCCGTAGCAAAGGAGCGTAATGCCGACGCCGTATTTCACCGAGCCGCCCTCGGCGTTTTTCGCCTGGGCCCTTTCCTTCGCTTCCTTATAAAGCGGTCTCATCTTATCAAGTGCCTGCGGCAGTACGATCGCATCCGGGTCGCATCCGTTCGGCGTCTTATCCCCTTCGCGGTAAACGTTCCGGTAACGGAATTCAAGCGGATCGATGCCGGCTTTCTCCGCAAGCTCATCCATAAGCACTTCGGAGGAGAACAGGCTCTGCGGGGAACCGTAGCCGCGGAAAGCGGAGCCCCACGCGTGGTTGGTGGCAACCGTGCGGCCGTCGCCGCGGATATTCGGGATATTGTAGCAGGCGCCGATAAACTGGCTTCCTCTCATGGTGAGCAGGTCGCCGAATTCGCAGTACGGGCCGTGGTCGACCGTCCAGTCGGAATGCATCGCCACAAGCTTGCCGTTTTCATCCGCACCCATCTTCAGGTTGATGAAGAACGGGGACCTCTTGCCGGTATAGGTGATCTGCTGGTACATATTGAATTCAAGGTAGACCGGCTTCTTTGTGACCATAGCCGCTACGCCCAGCAGGCCTTCCATGGTGGGGCTGAACTTATAGCCGAAGGTTCCGCCCGCCGCATTCTGCACAAGGACCAGCTTCTCCAGCGGTACACCGATGCCTTCCGCTACCATCAGCGCATGGAGGTGTATACCGATGCTCTTGGAATGGATGATCAGCTTGCCTTCCTCGTCGAGATAGGCAAAGCCCACGTCCGGCTCCAGCGGGAGGTGCGGCTGTCTGCCGACATAGAAATCGTCTTCCGCAACATACGGCAGTTTTTCAAACAGCGGGTCGACCTCTACGCCCTTGACCATATGGGTTTCAAAATAAACGTTCGGTGTTCCGGGATGAATTTCAATCGCATCCGGGTCCATTGCGGCGGGAGCGCTCATATAAGCCGGAAGCTCCTCGATCTCGACCTTGACCTTTTTGGCGGCCTCCTCGGCAAAAGTGGGATTATAGGCCAACACCATAGCGATCGCGTCGCCGAACTGGAATATCTTTTTATCGTTCAGAATCGGCCTCTCTTTGCCGTTGCCCTTGTTGGAAGGGAACGCCAGACCGTTGATGCGGTTTGTTCCCGGTACATCCTTATAGGTGATTACCTTGTATACGCCCGGCATTTTCTCCGCTTCCGATGTATCGATGGACAGAATATTCGCGTGAGAAACGGTTGCCTGAACCAATTTAATATGAAGGGTATCCTCCGGCAGCTTCATTCCCAGGTCTGCGCCGAATTCCCATGTTCCGGTAACCTTGGCTACCGCGGAGGGTCGGGGCAGGCTGGAGCCCAGCATGGTTGTGCCGTCTTTCAGCTTCGGCCAGAGCTCTTCCTTGGTCACTTCCCCGCGCATCATTCTGGCGGCGTCCATCACCGCGTCCACAAGAGGCTTGTAGCCGGTGCAGCGGCAGACGTTGCGGTTCTTCTGGAACCAGTCCCTTACCTCTTCCCGGGTCGGGTTGTTATTCTGGTCGAGCAGCGCTTTTGCGGAAACAATAAATCCGGGTGTGCAGAAGCCGCACTGCGCAGCGCCGTGGATCATCCAGGAAAGCTGCAGCGGGTGCAGGCTCTCCCTTGTTCCTACGCCTTCAATCGTGATGATCTGGGCGTCGTCCGGAACTCTTTTCATCTTTACGATGCATGACCGTGTAACCTTTCCGTCCAGAATAACCGTACAGGCTCCGCACTCGCCTTTTCCGCAGCCTACTTTGGTTCCCAGAAGAAGCAGCTGCTTTCTCAGCACATTTGCAAGGGTTGCTTCCGGATCAACCACAACACGCTTTTCCACACCGTTTACAAATAAAGTCTTTTTAAGCATTTAAGTGCCCCCTTTTCTTTTTGTGAATTTGTATCTGCCGACTATCCCCTATCCGATTATGCCTGCCGGAACGCTGTTTCATTCAGACACGATCCGGCAGCAAATAAGATTCGATCCCCTCCTTCTCCGCTTTATTCTATTTTCTTCCACCCGGCTGAACCGTCGTATATTGCGGCGGAACGGATTGAACCCTCGCTTTTCAGGAACAGCCCGGTATTTCGAGGACTGACTTAGTCCGAAATAATTTTAACCGAAACAGACCGGGCGTCTAATTTTGCCAACAAAGCCCGGAAACTCTTTCTGCCATAAAACATTACACAGTATATCCAATTTTCCGCTCATTACTTGATGGACGGGCAAAAATATCGGTAAAATGAGTGTATAAAAAAGAAGCAATGCAACGGTATAAAGAAACAAATTTGAAAGGGATTCAATAAACATTGAAAGGAATTCAAATAAAACAGGTTCCATATACATTACAGTGCTTCTGCTAAATAATATGTTTTTTTCTTTCGATTTATCATTTTTTGCGATTAAGTAAACAAAATTTTTCAATACGCATAATTTATTTTGTGCACTTATAATAATACATGTTTCATCATTCTACAAGTGATTGTGAAAAAGATGCACCCAGGGTTAATTATTAGACAAACAATGTCTTAAAGGGCCTTAAAAGGCATAAAAATTCCTGCCGCGGCAAAAACAGCCGCGGCAGGAATTTTTAAACCCGAAGAATTTAGGGATATTTCAGATCGGCTTCCGTTACAGGAACTGCTGGGCAAGGGCGGAAAAAGCGGGCATCGTCAGTATGGACAGAATCGACGTGAGCGCCACGGCTTTTGAACCGAGCTCTGTGTCTCCTCCGAACTCCGCGGCAAACATTACCGTATTGGCCGCGGCGGGCGCGGCGGAAAGGAGCAGCACGGTGGTGGCAATCATTTTGTCAAAGCCGAACGGCAGCAGCGCGGCAAAAACAGCCGCCGGAACCAGCACCAGCCGCAGCGCGGACGTTTTGTAAAGGTCCGCGTCGATAAACAGCTCCCTCAGCTTCACTCTGGAAATGAAACAGCCGATTACGATCATGGCAAGCGGGGTGTTCAGGCTGGCAAAACTTGCGACCGGCACTTCGATAATCGAAGGGACTTTAACAGAAAACGCAAAAAGCGGAAGTCCGATCGCGAGCCCGATCGTTCCGGGATTCACGAGAATCTGCTTGAGCCTGATTTTCTTTTCTCCGCTCATAATCACATAGCCGTGTGACCAGACAAACACGTTAAAGACCGCCCCGAAAATAGCGGCGTAGGCAACCCCGGTGCTGCCAAGGACGGCCTCTACAAGCGGGATTCCCATAAAGCCGCTGTTCGAATAGGTCATAGCGTAGCGGAACACACCCTGTTTTTCCTCCGGAGCCCTGCGGAAAAACAGATAGCTGAGCAATACCGCCAGCGCTATGGCGGCCGCGGATAAGCCCGCACAGATTAAAAGATTATACAGGTTTACCGCCCCGATGATGCTCTGAAGCGAGGATACCGTTATGCAGGGATTGACTATGTACAGCAGAATCGACGTGATCTGCTTGGAGCCCCGGTTGGTGATGAGTTCCTTTTTTCCGCAGACGTATCCGACGATGATCATTAAAAAAAGGATCACGCATTTCTCAAGTATGGTTAAGAAAGATAAAAGCATAAAATTTCTCCGATTTTGTTAATTTGGAAACTATGTCTGTTTTTAGGACGGGATATTGTGCGCCGGGGTTTCGGCACACCGGTATGGCGTTTTACGGCTGTGCGGCTTGGCTTTGAATCAGATCAGCTTTTTGGAATGGAAAAGCTTTTCAATGGTCTTTACCACGGAATCGCTGC
Source organism: Bacillota bacterium (assembly GCA_023397245.1). GTDB lineage: Bacteria > Bacillota > Clostridia > Oscillospirales > Acutalibacteraceae > DATAML01. The sequence goes on from JAEWUH010000022.1 coordinate 5,972, forward strand.
TGCAGTCGCCGATGATATTGGGCGCTACCTCTTTCAGGTCCTCCGCGGCGTTGTCCACCGCGTAA
>JAEWUH010000042.1 GCA_023397245.1 Bacillota bacterium
GATTTTAGCTGTTAAACGATTGACAATCAGATAGACATGCTGTATTATTGTACCAAATGATACAGAAATCAGTGATGAACTATAAAATCAGTTAGTAAGCAAAAAAAATACAGGCTTTTGCTTGCCCAGAGCTTTCTGTTCAGCGGGATTGACGCTGCCGCTGTCGGCGCTGCCTTTGACAGCGAAGACTGTACCTGCCAGGAGTTTGAGCCGGATGAACGGATCTATACAAGGACCCGCTTTCAAAAGAGTATGGGGCTGGTGCTTACCGGAGAACTGAAAGCCTGTAAAAATGGGGTGGACGGGCAGAGCCTTATTCTGAATATGTTTTCAGCGGGAGGGGTTTTCGGCATTGCCGGCCTGTTTAACAACTCGGCGCAGTATGTTTCCGATGTCATTGCGGTAAAGCGCAGCCGGGTTCTGTTTTTGCCGCAAACGCTGCTGCACGCCCTTTTTCAGCAGGATTGCCGCATCGCGGAAAACTATATCGGCTATTTATCCAACCGTATCTGCTTTCTTAACGGCAGGATTGACAACTATACCGGCGGCAGCGCGCAATGCCGGCTGGCATCCTATCTGCTTTCGGTTTCTTCCAAAAGCGCAGACCCGCTTTCCTTTGAGCTGCCGTGCGCCTATACCCGGCTTTCCAATACGCTCGATATCGGGCGGGCGTCGCTTTACCGCGCGCTGGATGAACTTTGCAGCTCCGGCGTAATCAGCCGCAGCGGCAAAGCGATTACGATACTCGATTTGGAACGCCTGAAATCCGGCGGGTTTACATAATGAAGCCCGAATGTAATTTATAAAAAAATTTAGTATTTTATATAAGGAAGGTATATCATGAATTTATCCAAAAAAATCACATCTGTAACACTTGCGGCACTCCTGTTCCTTTCTGCCGTTTCCGGCTGCGGGAATTCCAATACCGCTTCCTCGGGCAGTCCGGCTTCGGCTGCATCAAGCGCGGTAAGTTCCGCCGCATCCCCCAAAACGACGATCAAACTTGCAACGCTGAAAGGGCCTACCGGCCTCGGAATGCTTAAGTTGATGAGCGACAACGACGCCGGTGCCTCCACCAACAAATATGAATTTACGCTTGCGGGCGCGCCTGATGAGATCGTAAGCAAAATAACGACCGGAGAAATCGATGCGGCCGCCGTTCCGACCAATCTGGCCGCCACCCTGTACAACAAAACCAACGGAAAAATACAAATGGCCGCCGTCAATACCCTCGGCGTGCTGTCCGTTGTGACAAACGGTGAAACTGTAGCAAGTATAAAGGATTTAAAGGGAAAAACCGTTTATTCCTCCGGGCAGGGCTCCACTCCGGAATATGCCATTAATTATATCTTGGAGAAAAACGGGCTTGAAGTCGGTAAGGATGTTAAGGTAGAATATAAGGCGGAGCATGCGGAGCTTGCCGCACTCGTCATTTCCGGCAAGGCGAAAATTGCGGTTTTGCCCGAGCCTTTTGTCACGCAGGTTACAGCGAAAAACAAGAATGTCAAAATTGCGCTGGATGTAACGAAGGAGTGGAACAAAGCGGCGGGGGACAAGAGCGTGCTCACGATGGGCTGCCTGATCGTCCGGAAAGACTTTGCCGAAAAGAACAGGGATGCGTTCAACAAATTTTTGGATGAATATAAAGCCTCCTCCGAATTTACAAATTCGAGTGTCGAGCAGGCGGCCGCGTTATCGGAGAAATACGGGATCATGCCTGCCGCGGTTACAAAAAAAGCAATTCCGAACTGCAATATCGTGTATATGGACGGCAGTGAGATGAAAGCAAAAATCCCCGATTTCTTAAACGTGCTTTTTAAAGCAAATCCAAAGTCCGTCGGAGGGAAATTACCGGGTGATGATTTCTATTACGAAAAATAATTTTATTCAGAAGCATAAGTTAATCGGAAAGATTCTGTCGGCAGCCTTTTGGATCGGCGTCTGGCAGATACTTTACTGGATCGTAAAACAGGAGATACTCATCGTATCTCCTGTTCGTGTTTTGCAAAGGCTGGCGGTGCTCTCCGGCGACAGCGCATTCTGGATTACCGCGCTCAATTCCATGGGACATGTATTATCCGGCTTTTTGTTCGGACTGGTGATCGGGGTGGTTCTGGCAGTTTTGACTTCTGCATCTCAAACAATGTATGAAATTTTATATCCCGTAATCAGCATCATAAAGGCGACGCCGATCGTTTCCTTTATTATTCTCGCGCTCGTCTGGATCCGGTCAGAACATGTGCCCGCCTTCGCCGCTTTCCTTGAAATCATGCCCATCGTACTGGAGAACGTGAAGAACGGAATTGCAAAAACCGACGGAAACCTGCTGCAGATGGCGCAGTCCTACCGCTTCGGCCTTGCGCGCACGATAAGGCGGGTTTACATCCCGTCCGTCATGCCGTATTTTACCGCGGCCTGCACTACGGGAATGGGGCTGGCATGGAAAACCGGCATTGCCGCCGAAGTCCTTTCCAATACGAAACTCTCTGTCGGCGGGCAGATCTATGATTCCAAAATTTATATGGAAACCGCCGACCTGTTTGCGTGGACGGTCGTTGTCATCGTGATGAGCGTGATTCTGGAAAAGCTGATGGTTCGGCTGATGAAGACGGTCGGGCGTAAATACAATGTGATTGCGTAAGGGGCTTGTATGGAACTGGAGATAAAAAACGCAGAAAAAAGCTTTCAGGGAAAAACCGTTCTGGACGGCTTCTCGCTGAAATTTCCGCCCAGCGGTACGGTGTGCCTTTTCGGGCCGTCCGGCTGCGGGAAAACAACGCTGCTAAATTGCATTGCCGGGCTGCTGAAGCTGGATTCCGGGGAAATCCTCGGCACAAAAAGACAGAGAATCTCTTATGTGTTTCAGGAGGACCGTCTGCTCCCGTGGATTACCGCCGAAGAAAACGTAGCGGCGGTGCTTCGCGGAGGCGCGGCACAGAACGCTGCGGCGGCGCGGAAATGGCTGGAGCGGGTCGGTCTGCCCGGCGAAGCGGATAAACGCCCCGCCGAGCTGAGCGGCGGCATGCGCCAGCGTGTATCCATCGCGCGCGCGCTTGCTTACGGTGGCGGCCTTTATCTTCTGGACGAACCTTTTCACGCACTGGATGAAACGTCAAAATCCGATATGATCGGCCTGTTTCAGAGGGAAACCGCTTCCGCGCTCAAAATACTGGTGACGCACGACCCGAAGGAAGCCGAGGTGCTGGCCGATATCACCTATGTATTGAGCGGCCCCCCGCTGAAAATAATAAAAATTACAAAAAATTAACATTTTCTCCCAGAAACGTGCAATAATATTAAATATGCCATACATTATGGATTTAATTTATTTACGGTTTGTGCTATACTATTCCAGTTGAAAATAATTGGGTAAAAGTCAAAAACAACTCGGCGGAATGAAGATTCCGCCGTGTCGATTTTCTGTTGATCGGATTTTGTATGGAAATAGCGGGAGTAATTGTATGAAGAATAAAAGAGTTACTTTTAGAAATTCAATCCCTCAAACTATCATTGATATTGTCTGCGTGTTTTTCAGCTATTGGATTTCCTTTATGCTTCGGTTCGAAAATCATATACCGGCTTACGATTTTGAAGCCTTCGGCAAAACTATTCCGTGGATCACGCTGATCTGCATCATCACCTTTACGGTTTTCCGGTTTTACACCACGATGTGGCAGTTTGCCAGTCTGGACGAGTTGCTGCTGATTTTTTACGGTACCACGACCGCCTGCGTGATCGTTACCCTGCTTGATTTTACGCTGTCCTGGCAGCTTCTGCAGGTCAAGCGCTTCCCGATTTCCGTTTATATCATCGGCTGGGTGCTTACGTTTTTCTTTGTGGGGGCATCCCGCTTCAGTTTCCGCCTTGTGCGCAGGGCCAGACGAAAAAGCATGATCAACCGGCAGAATGCGGATGAATTCAACCGCGTAATGGTAATCGGTGCCGGCGAGATGGGCTCTCTGGTGATCAAGGATATGAAATCCGCGCCGGAAAGCAAAGGGATCCCCGTGGTTGCCATCGACGACGACAAAAGCAAGCGCGGCACGCGCATCCACGGCGTTAAGGTTGCCGGAGGCCGTGAAAGCATTCCCAAAATCGCCGCAAGGTACAACGTCGACCAGATTGTTCTTGCCATGGCTACGGCGAATAAAAAGGACAAGCAGGATATTCTGAGCATCTGCTCAAAAACCGGATGTCAGCTAAAGACCATACCGGCCTTGTATGAAATTATAGAGGACAGCGCAGACCCGCTGAAAATTCGGAACGTCGATATCATCGACCTTCTGGGCAGAGATGAAATTCATCTGAACACCACTGAAATCAGTGGTTATTTGAAAAACAAGACCGTGCTCGTAACAGGCGGCGGCGGTTCCATCGGCAGCGAGCTTTGCCGCCAGATCGCTTATTTTAATCCGAAGAAACTGATCATTTTTGATATTTATGAGAATAACGCGTACGACCTGCAGAACGAACTGCTGATGCGCTTTAAAAACATCAATCTTGAGGTGCTCATCGGTTCCGTGCGGGACAAGGCGAGAATCGACCATATCTTTTCCGTCTGTAAGCCGGATGTCGTTTTCCATGCGGCGGCCCACAAGCACGTGCCGCTTATGGAGCTGAGCCCGGGCGAAGCGGTGAAAAACAATGTTTTCGGTACGCTGAATGTCGCGCAGGCCTGCGATAAGTACGGAGTAAGCCGCATGGTGCTGATTTCGACCGATAAGGCGGTCAATCCCACCAATATCATGGGCGCCACAAAACGCATCTGCGAGCTGATTATCCAGTATTACAGCCGCCACAGCAAGACGGAATTTGTCGCCGTACGGTTCGGCAATGTTCTGGGCAGCAACGGCAGCGTGATTCCGCTCTTTAAAAAGCAGATTGAAAACGGCGGGCCGGTAACGGTTACCCATCCGGATATTATTCGTTACTTTATGACCATCCCGGAAGCTGCGCGTCTGGTCATTCAGGCCGGCGGTATGGCGCACGGAGGAGAAATTTTTATCCTCGATATGGGACAGCCTGTAAAAATCGTGGATTTGGCGCGCAACCTGATCCGCCTTTCCGGTTTCCAGCCGGACGTCGATATCAAAATCGTTTATACCGGCCTGCGCCCTGGGGAGAAGCTTTACGAGGAGCTTCTGCTTGACAGCGAGGGCGGCTGCCAGAAAACGTCCCATGAACTCATCTATATCGGTACGCCGATCCGCTTTAACGAGGATACTTTCCTGAGCGAGATCGAAGAACTCAGAGGAGTAGCCGGCGTGAACAATAGAAAGATGATCGAAATCGTGCAAAAGCTCGTTCCCACTTATTCCGGTCACGCGGAAGAAAGCGACGCGCTTGCAAACTGAATCAGACTTCCGGTATCGGAAGAGATAAAAAGAACCGCAGCGGGTGTTTAACCTGCTGCGGTTCCGTTCTTATGTGCCCTGTTCAATCCTTCTTCTGCGGTTTCCGGTCAAGCTTCCCTTTTCTCCAGCATTCATAGCACAGGCCGATGTAGCTTTCGTTGCCGCCGATGAAAACCTGAGCTCCCTCGCGGACAATTTTTCCGTCGTGGATTCTGGCGTTTACCTCGGCTTTGCGGCCGCAGGTGCACACGGACTTGATTTCGGTCAGGGAGTCGGCTATTTCGAACAGGCGCTTGCTGCCTTCAAACATATGGGTCTGAAAATCGGTTTTCAGCCCGAAGCAAAGCACGGGAACGAATTCAATCGCGATATCTTTCAGCTGGTCGATCTGAAGGCCGGTCAGGAACTGGGCTTCGTCGATGATCAGCACATCATAACGGTTGTGCTGGTACCATTCGTAAAGGTTGATGTCCCGGTCAACCAGGATCCCCCTGTCCTGCAACCCGATGCGTGATTTGATGACGGTCTCCCCGTCGCGGTTGTCGACGGACGGCTTCATAAGCCCCACACGGTACCCTTTTTCCTCATAATTGAACTTTACCATTAAAGCCTGCGCGGTCTTGCTGCTGCCCATGGCTCCGTACTTAAAATACAATTTGGGCATGATCCTCAATTCCTCTCAATTCGTTATTAGCCCTTATTATAACATTATTATGTCTTTAATAGAATAGCGCGCGCCGTTTTTTCGCGTATAAAATTTAAAGAAAATCAGATAACGGACGCTGCTGCCCGCATATATTTTTGCGGGAGATGATAAAATGAAAATAATGGTCATAACGGGGAAAAAACTGATTGTTGGTGCCGCCATCCTGATTGCCGCTGTTTTGGCGGTCATATTCGCGGCTCAGGGCATCGCGGCTGTACAGGCATCCGCCTCAAAGCGTATCATACCGATCTACTGCGTGAAGACAGAGGAAAAGAAAATTGCCATCTCATTCGACGCGGCCTGGGGAAACGAACAGACCCAGACGCTGATTGATATTCTAAAAAAATATAACGTGAAAACAACCTTCTTTGTTGTGGGCGCGTGGGTTGACCGTTACCCCGAATCCGTGGAAGCGCTGGCGGCGGCGGGACATGAGGTCTGCAACCATTCCGACAGTCACCCGCATATGCCGAAACTGACCCGCTCAGCCATGATGGAGCAGCTGACGAACTGCAACAGGAAAATCAAAAGCGTTACGGGAACCAGCCCCGTCTTGTTCCGTCCGCCGTACGGCGATTACGACAACGCGCTGATGGAAACGGCAAAAGCGGCTAATCTATACACCATTCAATGGGACGTAGACAGCCTTGACTGGCGTGATCCGACGCCAAAACAGATCGTACAGAGGGTAACGACTCAGGTGAAGCCCGGCTCCATTGTCCTATTTCACAACGGCGCAAAAAACACGCCCACCGCGCTGCCGGGGGTGATTGAAACCCTGCAGGCGCGGGGGTATCAGATCGTTCCGGTCTCTCAGCTTATTTATAAGGATAACTATACCGTAGACAATACTGGCATGCAGATTAAAAATTAAAAGGCACCGGCGGAGGACGTTTTTCGTCTGCCGCCGGTGTTGCTTTTCTACGGGCCGCTTCATTGATATTTTACGTTTCAGCCGGTATAATAAATGAAAAAGGAAATGCTTCGGAGGGAAGAGAATGGCCAGAATCATGGATATCCGCAAATGCGGCAAAATGATCCGCGTGAACAGCAAAACCGTAATGGATATCAATTCGAATGACGAATATTTTTCTATGTGGGTGCACACCGCCGGCCAGGAATCCGGGCTGGGCACCTGCCCGCTCAATATTCAGCTTGACGCGCAGATGGCAAGGAAACTGCGTGATTATCTCAGCAACTTTATCGGCGATTAGAAGTCAGGCTGTCGAGTTTTCTTCGATAATCCCCAAAATATTATTTACATATTTCTGCGGTTATTACAAATACTGTTTTTACAATTTTTTAACTCTGCCTTTTTCGATCGGCAAATCTTTCACCAACTCAGCCGGATACAGCGTAATGAAAAATGCTTTGGAATCTGCTTGTAAAACGGAGTGAGAAAATGATAAACATTATTTTATGCGGAAAAGCAAGCGACACCTCATTCAGCGACGCGCTTCTGCCGGTTCTTGAGCGGTACGGCGGGGTGCAGTATTTCAGCGGGAAACGGCTTGTCCGATTTGGCGGCGGTTTCCCGGAATTTTTTCTGTACGACAGCGAACAACTGCCGCAGATTGAAATAAAAAACGGAATTCTGCTGTTCAAAAACAGCTACCACGCAGCGGAAAGCGTGAACATACCGCCGGACTTTCCCTGTGTGCTGGAAACAAAGAACCTGAACGCGGCGGCCGTCCTTAAGGATCAGAATATCACGGTGATTACCTGCGGCACAAGCGCGAAGGATACCATCAGCATAGCCGGACTGGACGAGACAAACGCCGCTTTAAGCCTTCAGCGGAGCGTGATTACCGTGGACGGCAGAATTCTTGAACCCCATGATTTTACGGTCAGACTGGTTTCAAAGCTCGGGCCGCACCGCATTCTGGCAGTATGCGCTTCTCTGCTGCTTTCCGGCATCGATTCGTCCCTTGAATATGTGATATAGTTGTAAAAATTGACATTCATAAATTCGTCGCCGATACGCAAAATATAAATGCAAACGCAAAACAAATTCAATCAATCAAATGAATGAAGGAGTGTATTTTTAAATGTCTAGAAATAATAACAGCGTAGTTCCTGAAGCTCGTTCTGCTCTTGATAAGTTTAAGATGGAAGCCGCTTCCGAAGTCGGCGTAAACTTAAAGCAGGGTTATAACGGCGACCTGACCTCCAGAGAGGCCGGTTCTGTCGGTGGCCAGATGGTCAAAAAGATGATTAAGAGTTACGAGGAAGGCTTGAAATAAGCTGTTTGCCTGTGGAAGCGCCAGACCGAGAGGCCTGGCGCTTCCGATTTTATGTTTCTGGGTTTGACTGCAGGGTACATATTGTTGATTCTGCGGCTCTGAGCCGCACGGTTTTCCGGCAGTCAGCTTTCGTAGTCTTCGATTTTCCGGTTCAGCTCTTCCGTGCTGAACACTTTGATTCCGTCCTTCAAAAGTCGCTGGTCTTCTTCGGAAAACGTGGATACGTCAACGTCGATTTGCTGGTAGGGTTCCGTATCGTCGTTGTGGAAAATGCCGATGCGGCCTTCGTACTCCTTCAGCGTATAAACATCCGTTTTGCTGGCCATGGTTATAATTTCGCTGCTTTCTTGACTTGATTGTGTAATTGCGGTAGAATTGTAAGGTATATTTGAACTTGCCGGCTCAGATACCGGCTCAGTCCGGTACCGCGGATAATTGAGCAGCAGCAGGAGAGATACAGCGGCAATAGCGGACAGAAGCCAAATATATTTTCTTTTCAAACGGTATCACCTCAGTGATATTATTTGAAAAAATTGGAAAATTATTCAATTCCGTGTATAAAATTGATCCAGGAGGTGACATCCGATGAGAAAGACAGACATTAATAAGTTTGCCGGTTCAAACAGCGGTGAGAAAGACGGCGCAGCCGCCGCAGTGAAAAGCATGCTGAAAATAATCGGCAAAGGGTTTCTCACTGTCCTGACCATTCTGATTATAACCGGTATCCTCGTTTCCGTTTCATTGATTTCGTATATTTACAGCATGAAAGACGAATCCATGAATTATGATTTACATAAGCTCCAGCTGAATTATACCAGCTTCATTTATGTAAACGGGCCGAATGACGACAGCTCCAAGCCCGTACAGTATCAGAGCCTTTACAGCACGGAAAACCGGGTGTGGGTGGACTACGACAAAATACCGAATGCCATGAAGGAAGCCATTGTGGCAATCGAGGATAAGCGTTATTGGGAGCATCAGGGCGTGGACTGGCGCAGAACCTTCGGTGCGGTCACAAAGCTGTTTACCGGAGGGAGCAGCTACGGCGGTTCCACCATCACACAGCAGCTGATTAAAAACGTGACGGGCGACAACGACGTAAGCCTTACCAGAAAGGTGAAGGAAATCTTCCGCGCCATCAATCTGGAAAAGAAATATTCCAAGGAAGAAATTCTTGCCGCTTACCTGAACGTGGTAAACTTTGGCAGCGGGTGCAACGGGGTTCAGTCCGCGGCAAACCTTTATTTTAACAAAAATATACAGGACTGCGATATTGCGGAGTGCGCCGCAATCGCCGGAATCACGCAGAATCCGTCGAAGTATTCGCCGCTGGTTCATCCGGAGCTCAACAAGGAACGCCAGCAGACGGTATTGAGCGAGATGCATGATCAGGGTAAAATTACGGATGCCGAGTTCAAAGCGGCCATGGCCGAATCCGAGAATATGAAGTTTGCAGCCAAGAAAGCGGAGTCCGCAGCAAACAGCGCGCCGGTGTGGAACTGGTATGTCGATACCCTGTTTGAAGATGTGAAAACCGGGCTGATGCTGCAGTACAACTGCTCCAGCGATAAAGCGGTGGATATGATCTACCATGACGGCCTGAAAATTTACGCCGCGATGGATACCGATATGCAGAAATATGCCGAACAGACGCTTGAATCCGATACCGTCTTCGGAAGCAACAAAAAGCTGCAGGCCGGTTATCTGGCGATGGATTACTCGGGAAGGGTACTTGCGACGGTCGGCTCAAAAGGAGTAAAAAAGAGCAACCGCCTTTTCAGCCTTGCCACCGATTCAAAACGTCAGCCGGGTTCTACCATCAAGCCTCTGGCCATTTATAGCCAGGCGATTGAAACCGGCAAATACAACTATTCCACGATCGTGGACGACAGCCCGCTGCCGAACTGGTTCAGCAACGGTTCAGCCGGCCCGAACGACGCGGATAACAAATTCATGGGTAAAATGCCGATGTGCGAAGCGCTGGAGCGTTCCAGAAACGCCGCAGCCGCCCACATCGGGGAGGTTATCACCCCAAATCTCAGCTTTACATTTTTAAAGGAGAAGCTTAGCTGTACCAGTCTGCTCCCCGCGGATAACAACCGCGCGCCGATGGCGGTCGGCGGTCTCAGCGAGGGTATCACCGTACGGGAAATGACGGCAGGCTATCAGATGTTTGCAAACGGCGGCAAATATTATAAGCCCTATACATTCTATCATGTGGACGATCATGACGGAAACGTGATTTTGGACAACCGCAAGCTGGCTTTCACACAGGCTATCAGCTCGTCCACGTCTTCCATTCTGCACCGCATGCTGAATACGGTTATCACCGGAGCGCACGGAACCGGACGCAGCGCGGCAATCAGCGGGTGGGAGGTATTCGGTAAAACCGGTACTACCAACGACAATAAGGACAGCTGGTTCGTCGGCGGAACGCCCTATGCGGTAGCCGGAATCTGGACCGGGTATCTGACGCCCGCCACGCTGAGCACAAAGGATCAGAGCTATGCCAAAGCGGTTTGGAAGACGGTCATGTCCAAATATCTGGAAAACAAACCGAAAACCCAATTCAGTTATGACCCGGACGTCGTTTCGGCTTCTTTCTGCAGAGAAACCGGGTTGCTTGCCAATTCGGCAACCGACAAAGATACGCAGACGGGCTGGTACAATAAGGGTAAGATGCCGTCTGTCTGCGACGGAGTCCACGCAAACGGCAGTTCTGCCGCGTCGCTGCCTGCCGATACGCAATCCGATCCGGAGGTTTCTCAGAGCAGTGGAGTAAGCAGTACCGCCCCTGACTCCAGCTCCGGGGAAACGGTGGATTCCCAGGTTTCCAGCGCTTCCTCCGCGGAGCAGCAGCCGGAATCGAGCGCAAGCAAGGCCAGTGAGTCGCAGTCCAAAGATCCTGCTGCCCATTCCAAGGACCCGAGCACACACTCCGTATCCGCAGTCGGTTAGGATGAATTTTATGTCGGTTCTTTCCGAATTGCAGTTGAATGTTACGATGAAAAGTGTTAAACTGTTAAAGTGTCTATAAACTTTCATATAGGATTCACTGACAGAAGCATGGCCTGCAGTAGGCCGGGAACTTTTTTGCCGGCGGAATAATCCGGTTTCTTCGGCGGTTCCTTAAGATATGTAGAGAAATTAAGGGGTGCTGCATATGGTACAGATAGCGGTAATGGGATACGGCGTAGTTGGTTCCGGCGTAGTCGAGGTTTTAACCAACCATACCGAAAATATCGCCAAACGTGCAAAAGAACAAATTGAAATTAAATATATACTGGATTTGCGGGATTTCCCGGGAAGCCCGTTTGAAAGCAAATTTACAAAATCATTCGATACCATTCTGAACGATCCTGACGTTAAAATTGTCGTGGAAGTTATGGGCGGATTGAATCCGTCGTTCGATTACGTCAAACGCTGCCTGGAAGCGGGCAAGAGCGTGGTTACATCCAACAAGGAGCTTGTAGCGGCCAAGGGCGCGGAGCTTCTTAAAATTGCACAGAAAAACAATCTGAACTTCCTGTTTGAAGCGAGCGTAGGCGGCGGGATTCCGATCATTCGTCCCATCAGCCAGTGCCTTGCGGCAAACGATGTGGTCGGAATCGCGGGAATCCTGAACGGTACTACGAACTTTATTCTTACAAAAATGATCCGCGAACAGATGACCTTTGAAGACGCGCTTGCACTTGCGCAGAAGCTCGGTTATGCGGAACGCAATCCCGCCGCCGACGTGGAGGGCTTCGATGCCTGCCGCAAAATCTGCATTCTTGCGTCGCTTGCCTATGGAAGGCATGTCTACCCGGATCAGGTGCATACCGAGGGAATTACCAAAATCAGCCTGGCCGATGTGGAGTACGCAGCGGCGTGGGGCGGTGTGGTAAAGCTGATCGGTCAGGTAAAGATGACGGAGAACGGCAAAGTCCAGATCATCGTCTGCCCGATGTTCATCCCGCGCGAA
>JAEWUH010000123.1 GCA_023397245.1 Bacillota bacterium
ACTGGAAGGAAGAGTCTTCCATAGACGACCGGGCCAGAGAACTCCTTGACGTAGTAAATCTCAGCGATAAGGCGGATTTTGTAGCGCAGAATCTTCCCTACGGGCAGCAGAGAAGGCTTGAAATCGCAAGGGCCCTCGCAACCGGAATGAAGCTCCTGCTGCTGGATGAACCCGCGGCAGGCATGAACCCTACGGAAACGGAAGAGCTGCTTAAAATCATCAATGTAATACGGAGCAAATTCAATATTTCCGTACTGCTGATCGAGCATGACATGAGCCTGGTGATGAAAATCTGTGAAAAGATTCAGGTGATTGATTACGGAGAAACCATAGCGTTTGGCAGACCGGATGAGATTGCGAATAATCAAAAAGTTATTGAGGCATATCTCGGAAAAGACAATGAATAGGGGGAAAAGAGTTTATGCTGTCAATTAAAGATTTGAATGTTTCCTACGGCGCCATTCACGCGATTCACGGCGTCAGTCTGGAGGTCAACGACGGAGAGATTGTTTCCCTGATCGGGGCAAACGGAGCGGGGAAAACAACAATTTTGCATACGATTACCGGCCTGAAATCCGCGGAGAGCGGAACGATCACTTACGGCGACCTTGACCTGCGCGCCACGCCCCCATACCAGCTGATCCGTTACGGAATCAGCCATGTTCCGGAAGGAAGACACATTTTCCCCGATATGACCGTACTGGAAAATCTGGAAATGGGCGCGTACATCAAAAAATGCAATCTGACGGAAAAATATAATATGGTATTTGAACGCTTTCCAAGATTAAAGGAACGCTGTAAACAGCTTGCGGGGACATTGTCCGGCGGTGAGCAGCAGATGCTGGCCATAGGCAGGGCCCTGATGAGCGACCCGAAAATCCTGCTGCTTGACGAGCCCTCCATGGGCCTGTCTCCGATTCTGGTAAAGGAAATATTCAGCATTATTCAGTACTGCCACGATATGGGCATCACCATTCTGCTGGTTGAGCAAAACGCAAAAATGGCTCTTAGTATTGCGGACAGGGCCTATGTTCTGGAAACCGGCAATATTACAATCAGCGGCAAGGCCGGGGAGCTGCTGGAAGACGACAGAGTCCGGAAGGCGTATCTTGGCCAATAAAGGAGGGAATCGCATGGAAAATTTTGTGCTTGCAATTACAAGAACCTGCGGCAGCGGTGCCACGACCGTCAGCAAAATGCTTGCCGACGCCTACGGGATTTCTGTTTATGACCGGCAGCTTCTGCGGCTGGCTTCGGAGGACAGCGGAATCAATGAGGCTTTGTTTTACAACGCGGACGAAGAGGTAAAGAAAACGCTGTTATACCGCATTTCAAAGAACGTCTATAACGGGGAGCTCATCCCTCCGGAAAGCGACAATTTTACTTCCGATATCAATCTGTTTAACTATCAGGCCAAGATTCTGAAAAAGCTTGCCGAGGTACAATCCTATATTGTGATTGGCAGGGCCGGCGACTACATTTTGCGCGACCGTAAAAATATGATTTCCATCTTCATTACCGCGGACGCGGAAACTTGTATTCAGCATGAAATGGAACGGCTTGTCTGCACCCGGAAAGAAGCGGAAAAATACATTGAAAGAAACAATAAATTCCGGAACGACTATTATGTCTACCACACCGGCAGAAAGTGGAAAGACGTTTCAAATTACGATTTGTGCCTGAATACGGATAAGCTTGGATACGAAAAAACCGTTGAACTGATTAAAAAGTATGTTTCACTGCGGATTGGGAATGAATGATCCGGGTATATCCGGCAGGTGAATCTGCGGGCACTTAGAACAAATAAAACAAGTGCAGGACATTGGCGCCGCCATATCCCGCACTTGCTTCTTTATATCCGTTTATCCGTACCGGTACTTCCCGGCACAGGCGCGTCTTTATTCAATAAATCTCCGCACAGGCGAATTGAATTTTTTCAGCGCGATCGGTTGAAATTACTGCAATTTTCTTTCTTTTTTTCATGTTTTATGCTACGATATAAATTAATGATAATATTTTTGGGAAGTGCTTAACTTGAAATTTTCAGAACGTATGAGTCATTTTGATACAGGTATTTTTACAGTTCTTTCGCAGATGAAGCGTGAAAAGATCAGCGAGGGAATGAAAGTAGTCGATTTAAGTGTGGGAACGCCCAACATACCGCCCGCGCAGCACATCATCGACGCGCTGGTGGAAAGCGCCAAGGATAAGGCAAACTATGTTTACGCCCTGAATGATACCGCGGAGCTGCAGAACGCGGTGAGCGAATGGTATCGCCGCCGCTACGGGGTGGAAATCGATGGGGAAACGGAAGTGACTTCACTTCTCGGCTCGCAGGACGGCCTTTCCCATATTTCGCTTGCCGTAGTGGACCCGGGCGATCTGGTCCTCGTGCCGGATCCGGGCTACCCGATTTTCGGCGACGGCCCTGTGCTTGCCGGCGCTGCGCTTTACCGGATGCCTCAAAAAAAGGAAAACGGCTATATCATTGATTTGAAAGCGATACCGGAGAAAATTGCGCAAAGAGCAAAATTCATGGTCGTATCGTATCCGAACAATCCGGTTACCAGCATTGCGCCGCCCTCTTTCTATCGCGAGCTGATTGCTTTTGCGAAAAAGTATGAGATTATCGTTCTGCATGATAATGCTTACAGCGAGCTGGTGTTTGACGGGGAAACATGCGGAAGCTTTTTACAGTACGAGGGCGCAAAGGATGTCGGCGTAGAATTTAATTCCCTTTCAAAAACATACGGAATTGCGGGAGCCAGAATCGGTTTTGCGCTTGGCAACGCAAAAATCGTATCCAAACTGAAATCTTTGAAATCCAACATGGATTACGGGATGTTCCTGCCGATCCAGAAAGCGGCCGTAGCAGCTTTAACGGGGCCTCAGGACTGTGTGAAATCCACCCGGCTTGCCTATGAAAAAAGGCGGGACGTACTGGTGGACGGTTTAAACGCCATTGGCTGGCAGATTGAAAAACCGAAAGCAACCATGTTTGTGTGGGCAAAAATTCCCGCACCGTTTACGAACAGTGAAGAGTTTACCAAGGAGCTCCTGCAAAAGGCCGGGGTTTTAGTTACGCCGGGTTCTGCGTTCGGGCCTTCCGGAGAGGGACATGTGCGGATGGCTCTGGTTCAGGATGAGGAAGACCTGCAGTATGCGATTCACTCCATAGCCCGAAGCGGGATTTTAGATGGAGCCAAATAATGAATTTTTAGGCTTCGGCAATACCTTTCAGTCATTGAAATCACAATAAAGCAAATAGCCGCCTGCTCTGATTGCAGACGGCTATTTTTAGCAGTGATTTTTAGAGCCTGCGCTTTATTTTTTCAGCAGATCACGGATTTCAATCAGCAGTTCTTCGGACTTGGATAACACCGGTTCGCCGGAAGCTTCGGCAGCTTCATTCTTCTTAAACTTATTCTGCAGTACATTAATGTATTTGACAAAGAGAAACAGAGCAAAAGCGACCACCAGAAAGTAGATCACGGACTGTAAAAATTTCCCGTACGTAATTACGATGCTGGATGATCCGAAAAAGCCGGGAACTGTCAGGGCGAGGTTCACAAAATTAATGCGCCCGAGGACAATACTTAAAAGCGGCATGATGATATCCTGCACCAAAGAAGAAATAATGGAATTGAATGCGCTGCCGAGTATAACGCCGATTGCCAGATCCAACACATTCCCGCGCGCTGCAAATGCCCGAAATTCAGAAATCATTTTTTTCATAATTTTTTCTCCTGACTTTTTTAATTATCATACAATATACGGCCGAATAGTTCAACTGCGCACAGACCATTTAGTCCTGCTGCCAGGCGCAGGCGGCCTCGATCAATTCTGCAATTTTGACCAGTTCCCGCTCGTCCGTATTGTCAAACCGCCCGGCAGCAGGACTGTCGATGTCCAGCACCCCCGCAACGTGTCCGCGGCAGTGCAGCGGAACCACGATTTCCGAAGCGGAATCACAGTCGCAGGCAATATGCCCCGGAAACTGATGAACGTCCTTTACCACCAGCGGTTCATCGTTCAGCGCCGCCGTCCCGCAGACGCCTTTCCCAAGCGGGATATGTACGCACGCCGGTTTGCCCTGAAACGGGCCTAAAATCAGTTCATTATCGTGCATCAGGTAAAACCCCGCCCAGTTGATTCCTGGGAGGGACAGATTCAACAGGGCTGATATATTTGACAGATTGGCGATAAGGTTGGTTTCGCCCTCCAAAAGAGAGCGCACCTGCGCCTGGAGCAGAGCATACATTTCTTTTTTATCTTCCGGATAAATCGAATCAATTTGGTTCATCTTCCGTTTCCTCGTTTCCTGTTTTTAAAATATCTGCCGGTAACTCCGATACCTCTTTTCATTTGCTGTCACTATACTATCATAATAAAAATGCAACATCAAATGAAATCCTGCATCTAACAAAAAAGCCGCCCAACCGGGCGGCTGATATTACATCGTAGGGTCGCTGTCCCTTGTACTTCCGGCCTTGGCCGCGTCGGTGCGTTTGTCCGAATTCCGTTTGGGGCGCGGCGGGGTCATGCTGGGTCCGGTTGTCGGCGCAACAGAGCTTGATGCCGGTGAATGATCGCTGTCGTTCACATTTTTGTCCATAAATCCATCTCCTTTCGGAGCATAGGTTACCCAATAAACCGGATTTTATGAAAAAAACGGCCCCTGCCATAACGCAAAAGCCGAAAAAAATGTGCCCCTTTCGGGACACATTCCAAACCTTGTTTATATTATCTTCTGTTTGCAAAGCAATCGCTGCAGTATACAGGACGATCTTCACGAGGTTTAAAAGGAACTTTGCAGGTTTTACCGCAAGATGCGCAAGTTGCCTCGAACATTTCGCGATTTCCGCCGTTTGAACCGCCCTTTGAATTTTTGCGTGCATCACGGCAAGATTTGCAGCGCTGGGGTTCATTCGTGAAACCCTTCGACGCATAAAACTCTTGCTCTTTTGCCGTAAATTCAAATTCAGCTCCGCAGTCTTTGCAAATAAGTGTTTTGTCTTCGTACATGTAGTTGTGTACCTCAATTTCAAAATATATGCTAGCCTTAATCAGGTGGCATTAAGACAAGTATACATTAGTTTATGGCAGATGTCAAATAAAATTATTTCAGAAAACCATTCTTTTTGTACGCTGCAAATTTTGCTGCCCCTGCCCAAGAGCAAGGGCAGCAAAAACAGAAACTACTGATGCAAATATTGTGAATTCTCCGGGTTTAGGTCAGGTTCGCCTTTTGACGATTGCGGCTCGTATTTTTCAATTACAGCGTTAAGCGCGGAAATATCCCCGATTGACAAATCTTTATTGCCGTTTTCTTTATCCATAAAAATCACCCTTTCCCGGTTAGTTTAAAGAAATATAAGCAAATTATTCAGGGATGAGCCTATAAATAAAAAAGCCGCCCTGATACGGACGGCCGGAGATTACATGGTTGGGCTGCTGTTATTCCTATTTTCTGCCGGGTGGGGTTTGTGCTTCATGCGGGATTCGGACTTTTGCTCTGCCGACGGCATGACGGCGGACGTTGACGCGGATTGGTCGGATTTAGACTGCGGCTGTTCCGTCATGGAATCAGAAACATGGTTCAATTCTTTTTTACTCGTAAATTCATCCCCTTTCAGAGATTAGTTTACTCGGGAAAGCGAATTTTATTATATGTGGCTTTTAATAAAGGCGAGAAAAAGCGGTGCAGGGTACAGGTAAGGGAAACTGTTATTCCGAGCTATTGTGGATCCGACGTGCAAAAATATCATAAGACTGCTTTTTCTTTTGAGGTATCCCATGGTTTGTGCTACGCTATATTTGGTGGAATACTTATCAATTTCGCGATAAATCAGAAGTTTCCGAGTAGTGTTTCCGGCGCTGAAAGATTGCTCGGTTTTGCTTAGCTCTTACTACGCGCCGCCGCGCATGCCTTAATGATTGTATTTATAAAAGCCTTCACCGGAAGATATACCCAATTTTCCTTCATCAATGTATTTCTTGAGCATTTTTTCCATGCCTTTGAAATGGTACGGAGCTAGGAAAGAAGGAATTTTGGCATACATATGAACGATGTTGTATGCCGTAGTAAGACCCACGGTATCTAAAATCTGAAACGGTCCTTTGGGAGCGCCCGTTCCTAATGTCCATGCTTTATCAATGCTTTCCGGATCGGAAATTCCGTTGACATATAGATCCATGCCGGAGAAAAGAAGCGGAACAAGCATGGAATTAAGCAGATATCCCGATTTTTCTTTGCGGACGGGAAGCGGGATCATGCGAATTTCTTTCGCAAAATCAACCATAAGATCAAAGTATCGGCTGTCCGTTTTTGATTGAGCCATAATTTCAGCCGTATTGTTCTTCCAAATAGAATTTGCAAAATGCAGGGAAAGATATTTCTCCGGTCTGCCGGTATACTTTGCAAATTTGGAAGGGAGCAGCGTAGAGGAATTAGTGACAAGCACCGTTTTTTTCGGCATCAGCGGCGCAAGCTTCCGATAAAATGCAATCTTGTCATCTGTGTTTTCGGCCATACTTTCAATGACTAAATCGGCATCCGTGACGGCTTTCGCCAAATCCAGCTCAAGTTTCAAGCCATGATAGCTTTTCTCTACCATTTCCAGGCATTTCTCTTTATCAAAGTTTTCGTAATCAGCGATGCCTCTTGCCCACATTCCCGGAGTCTGACCTTCTGGAGTCGCCATTAGACGAATGGTGTCAGTGTAGACCTCTTTGAGATGATCCAACTTCGGTTGCGTACGAGCAATACTTCCTTCGCTGCGAAGCCAAATCGTCACATCAAATCCGCAATATGCAGCCTGAAACGCAATCTGAGCGCCCAAAACTCCGCCGCCGGCAACAACTATATTTTTCATTTTTATTCCTCCATTTTTCAAGCAAATTTCAATTTCGTTGCGTAAGGTTTATAAATAATAGATCATGCTCTAACTGGATGTCATAAACGTTAAGCAAAGTTCAGTTTTCCGTAACAGTCTGTACGAAAAGGCGTTACGGCTGCCAATACTGTCCTTCCACTCAATTTTTCAGTGTACCTACCTGAGGCAAATCAGCAAAAACTTTTTCACCGTGTGGAGATTTGGAAATATCATTGGTCACATCGGTGCCAGCTTTTTCTCCATTGTGCATACCGCCTTCCCATTGTGGGACATTACTGACGTCATACACAATTCCTTCGTATGCAATATATGCCGGCTGTCCATTTTGCCCATTGTACTTCGACAGCCCGGTCAGCGTAAATGTCTGCTGTTCTGCCGCGGACGTGCCTGATGTAGTTGCCGGTAAAGGCGAAGCAGAGCGAATGACGGATGGGATAAAAAGGTGGAATATTATACCAAGTATTAAAAGAACAGCAATGCTTCTGTGAGCGATAAACCACGCTCCCTTTCGAAATTTTTTCTTCATGGTGGCATAAATGCCGAGAATAACCTGCAAAACCAAAAGAGTGGCGGCAATGATTCCGGAAATACTGAATCCGAAATTTAAAAACTGAACTATAAAATGAAGGAGCAAAGCGATAAAAGCCCCGAAGCCGAAATATCTGTGGTTTCTTACGAATATCTTCATAAGTATAGCCACAATTCTCTTGCCGGCAGGAGAAGAAGAAATCTGCTTCCCCCAGTTAATATTTATAAATTTAAGGATATAATTTGCAATGGTTCCGGCAAATAAAATAATGGTGAACCATCCCAGAAAATCACCCAATTTGTACATCGGCATCATTCAGTTCTTCCTTCCGTATCTGCATTTTTTTGCTTCGCTTTCCAAGCATAAATTGCCGGCCTGCTGCAAAGTTCAACGAGGTATATAAATTTTGTATTATGATTTTTAAGATTATTAATTCCAATCAGCGTTGCCTAAATATTCTTGAATTCTTATATAATATTGTATTGCCCAACATGGTAGACTATAAGTATTTCCTTTACATAGCTATTGACTTAATAAATAAGCACAAACATCACCGGTTACAGATGAATGCCTGTGCTTATATAGTACCAATGGGAAGTCACATTAACTTCTCAACTTGCACACGATCTATTTCGATATAAACTTTTTAGATCACCAAAGTTGCTGGAACGTACATTCTGGTTGCAAGTTCCGCATCCAACAGATACAGTCCCTTGGAGTCATTTCCAAACAGGTCGTATTTTTTTATGATATCTTCGGTATTTTTTTCTTCCTCACCCTGCTCTTTTACAAACCAGTCAAGAAACTGCATGGTGCGAAAATCCTTTTGCTCATAAGCAGCCGCATAAATATTGTTAATGGATGCGGTCACTTTTTTTTCGTGTTCAAAAGCAGCATTTGCCGGTTCGCGAAAATCTTTAAAAACAATGTTTGGGGCTTGCACATCCTGCAAAGTAACCTTTTCGCTGTTGTTAAGCAGATATTTCACGAACAACATGGCATGATCGCGCTCTTCCTGTGTTTGAACATGAAACCAGTTCCCAAAACCATCTAAATTTTTATCTGTATAGTAGCTGTAAATATCAAGATAAAAATAAGCGGAGTACCATTCCATATTGATTTGATTGTTTAAAAGAGATACCAGCTCTTTATTAAGCATTGTATAACGTCTCCTTTGTTCTAATAATTGAATCAATGCATCGGCAAATATATTGCCGCATTTTTCACAAAGCTCAAATCACTCATTGTAAATAGTCTTTTTTACTTTAATTAAAGTTTGGTATGTGTCCCATCGCAGAATGGAGGATTTTTGGTATGCTTGCATCCGCAAAGATAGACGGTCTCAGTTTTTTCAGCTGTAAAAGGAACCGGAGTAATCGAGGTAACCTTATGAGAACCGTCACAGAATGGTTGGCTTCCACTTCTACCGCAGGCGCACCAGTAATAAGTTTTACCCTCCTCTACCTCTACAGCATAAGGTCCTTTTTGAGCAATTTTTGGTTCGTCCATAATAAAAATCCACCTTTCAATTATATAAAATTTACTCCCTCTTTTTCGGGGAGAGTTGGTACTGGAATTTATGGTACATTTCTTTTTTCGTACCGCAAACAGGGCAATTACCCGGTGCGCCGTAATTCCTTTCATTCAATTTCCACGTTTTTGTAACCGAAAGCCACTCTCGGTCGAGTTGCGTAAGTATAAAATTTAATAAGTAATGATAACTATTATCGTTTATTGGCTCTATGATAGCACTGCCCATAACATTTGTAAATAGTTTTTTAAAAAAATTTATTGAAATGAACTTTGATGGATTTGGGGGCAGTGTGTTTTAAATTTGAGCTACTTTTCATTTTAGTGTGTAGAAAATGGAAAAGCTGTTCCTGTACAGGAACGGCTTTTCCATTTATGTTTGTTTCATTATTCGGAACTTACTGTCTTATAGACTTTTAAAATCGGCCTGTTTCCAGCGTGAAGACTTATTTGTTCCGAAGATTATAAAATGCAGAAAGACCTTTATATTCCGCTTCAGTACCGAGTTCTTGTTCAATCTGTAAAAGACGATTATATTTTGCAACGCGCTCACTTCTCGATGGCGCTCCGGTTTTAATTTGCCCGGAATTTACGGCAACCGAAAGATCGGCAATGGTTGTGTCTTCTGTTTCGCCGGAACGGTGTGAGACGACTGCCGTATAACCTGCCAGCTGCGCGGTGCGGATTGCTTCCAGCGTTTCTGTCAATGTACCGATTTGATTCGGCTTAATGAGAATGGAATTGGCAACAGCAAGATCAATCCCTTTGGTGAGGCGCTTGGTATTGGTGACAAACAAATCATCCCCTACAAGCTGAACTCTTTCGCCCAATCGTTTGGTCATTTCCTGCCAGCCGTTCCAGTCTTCTTCCGCAAGACCGTCTTCCAAAGAAATGATTGGATATTTTGAAATCAGCTTGTCCCAAAAATCAATAAGCTCACCAGCCGACATTTTTATTTGCTTTTTGGGAAGAAGATAGACTCCGTCTTTTTGATACCATTCACTGGATGCAGGGTCCATTGCAATCCGGAACTGGCTGCCAGGCACATATCCCGCTTTTTCGATTGCTTCAACGATTGCTTGAAGTGCATCCTCATCATCCTTCAGATTGGGGGCGAATCCGCCTTCATCCCCTACGGATGTGGAAAGCCCACGGTCGGACAATACCTTCTTTAAGGTGTGAAATACTTCTGCGCACCAACGCAATGCTTCGGAAAAAGAGGAAGCTCCAACCGGCATGATGAGGAACTCCTGAATGTCGACATTATTGGAAGCATGAGCGCCCCCGTTGAGTATATTCATCATGGGAACCGGCAGCGTTCGGGCCTCGCAGCCGCCGATGTAACGATACAGCGGAATGCCGAGAGCCTGCGCCGCTGCCTTTGCTGCCGCCAGCGATACGGAAAGAATGGCGTTTGCCCCGAGTCTTGATTTGTTTTCCGTGCCGTCAAGTTCCATCATCAAATGGTCCAATTTACGCTGCTGCAAAACATCTGCACCCTGAAGGCATTCAAAGATCGTTGTGTTTACATGTTCAACCGCATTTAGAACACCCTTCCCCAAATACCTTTTGGGATTGCCATCGCGGAGCTCAATGGCCTCAAATGCACCGGTGGATGCACCGGAGGGAACCGCGGCGGTGGCGTTTATCCCGTTCGAGAGCGTGACTTCTGTCTGAATCGTTGGATTTCCACGAGAATCAAGAATCTCCATTGCGTGAATTTGTTCAATAGCAAAACTATTTGGCATAAGTAAAGCCCCTTTCTGTGAAAAATTAAATCAACCAAGGCATCTTAATTAAATTGCCCTGCCATAAATGGGCGGCAGAGCAATAGCCGCCGGTTATTCGGACCAATTTATTGCACAAGTTTAATTATATCTTTGCCTATTTCACATTCAGGAATACGAAATTATCGGGAACATCCTCTACATTAGCATTGGTCGAATTTTACCCTTTTCTGTATATGAAATTGAAAAGTCTATCAAAAAAGTATATATTATTCTAAAAGGGGGCTAACTATGAAGCTGTCATCAAGCCTACATACTTCAAAGCACCATGCAATTGACTTTTTTAGATACATTGGTCCTGGACTGTTGGTAACCGTCGGTTTTATTGACCCGGGCAACTGGGCCTCAAATATTGCAGCCGGTTCCAGCTATGGTTATTTGCTTTTATGGATGGTGACGCTTTCTACCATTATGCTTATTGTGTTGCAGCACAATGCAGCACATTTGGGCATCGTAACTGGAAAATGCCTTTCCGAGGCGGCTACAGAAAATATAAGGCCATGGCTGAAAAACACGATATTGATGACTGCGATGATGGCTTCCGTATCAACCGCTATGGCTGAAATCCTCGGAGGGGCCATTGCACTCAATATGCTTTTCAGACTACCAATTAGAATTGGGGCTTTGTTTGTTTTGGCAGTTGTCCTTTTTCTGCAGTTTACAAATTCTTATAAAAAAATTGAAAAAATTATTATTGGATTTGTTTCTCTAATTGGCCTTTCTTTCCTTTTCGAAATTTGTGTGGTACATATTAATTGGGGTGCTGCAGTGACGGGGTGGATTACTCCTGCATTCCCCAAAGGCTCTATGCCGGTAATTATGAGCGTACTTGGCGCTGTTGTTATGCCACATAATCTGTTCTTGCATTCTGAAATCATTCAAAGTCGTCAGTGGAATCTTCAGGATGAGAAAGTGATTCAAAAGCAGCTCAAGTATGAATTTGGAGACACACTGTTTTCCATGATTGTCGGCTGGGCAATTAACAGTGCCATGATTCTTATGGCTGCGGCGGTATTTTTCGAGCAGGGCACGGCGGTTACGGAACTTATGCAGGCACAAGGAATGCTTAAGCCACTGTTAGGAAACGCCGCATCCGCTATTTTTGCCATTGCGTTGCTTTTTGCGGGACTTTCATCAAGTGTCACCGCAGGCATGGCCGGCGGAAGCATCTTTGCAGGCGTTTTTTCCGAGCCATATGATGTTTCGGACAACCATACCAAAGCCGGAATTTTGATTACCATGGTTCCCGCAGCGGCGATTATTTTCTTTATTACCTCGCCCTTTCAGGGGCTGATTTATTCACAGATGTTATTGAGCATTCAATTGCCTATTACAATTTTCACACAGATTTATCTGACATCTTCTAAAAAAGTAATGGGGAAATACGCAAACTCAAAGCTGGACAAAATTTTGCTATGGGGTATTGGTATAATTGTTACTGTTCTGAATGTGGCATTGCTTGTTAGCTATCTTTGATTTAGGTTCTGCTCCATTTCAGCCAAATAGCCGTTTCCAGCTATTTGGTTATTCTCCTTATATAAAGTCCTTTCAGCTGTTGATTATAGCACAGGCTGTGTGAAAACACTGAATTCGCTCAGCTTCGTAGTATTGCTAAACTATGATATTGTTCCAATTAAGGATTTATAATTTGAATTATTACTTTTGCACCTATTATATTCCATAAAATATTTAAATTCAATTGATTTCATAAAAAG